>UQJV01000007.1 GCA_900541475.1 uncultured Collinsella sp. | reverse complement strand
TGTTCCCACTATTTGATTATAGTTTTATTTAAGAATACCTTGCCGCATATTTTTTACTCCTTTTCTGGAATTGAATTATTATATCACATCAGTTTTAGGAAAACAAGTATCTAAAAGAAATTTTTCTTCCCCTTATATGTAACAATCATACCGGCTTCCTAACGTTCAGAATGGTTTCTACTGTCTGCTGCGGTGTTTGGTTGGAATTGTCCAGCCAAAAGCCGATCCGTGGTGTTGTCTGCATTTTACTAAATACAAATTCAATGTATACAGAAAGAAATATATAAGGAGTGGGAGGGATTCCGCCGTAGTCGGCATTGTAGGAAAATCCAAAAGTTTAGATTTTCCCACAATGCTTATCTTTTGGTCTTTGGTTCGGAATAGTGTAGTGCTGGCGGTCTATCTATTGTTTTCGGTTGCTTGCTTCTTTACCGTACATGAGCATTTAAGCACGGGTGATATTGTGCTTGATTTTTTCTCAGGCTCAGCATCGACCGCCCATGCCATGTTCCTGCAGGAGCTCGGAAAAGATGATCGCTATCAGTTTATCCTTGTCCAGCTTCCAGAGCCTTGTGACCCGAAACGCGACGCCTACAAGGACGGGTATGAGACTCTCTGCGACATAGGCGAAGGACGCATTCGCCGCGCAGGCGACAAAATCAAAACCGAGCTCGAGGAATCCAACCGTCAACTCAAGCTTGGCGAGGGACCCAAGCAGCTTCCCGACATCGGCTTCCGTGTGTTCGAGCTCGATGAGTCCGGCATTGAGAAGCCCGAGCCCGGTCAGCTCCTCTTCGACGTGGTCAAGCCCGATCGCTCCGATATGGATATCGTCTTCGAGATGATGCTCAAATGGGGCCTCGAGCTCACGCTGCCCGTCGAGAAGTCTGAAGCCGCGGGCTATCCCATCTGGTCCGTCGCTTGCGACGAGCTCGTCTGCTGCATGTCCCGAGGCCTCACCATTGAGGCGCTCGAGGCCATCGCCGACATGGAGCCCAGGCGCGTTCTCATCCTCGATTCCGTCCTCGACGACACCCTCAAGCTCAACGCCGTGCAGATCTTCAAGCACGCCGGCGAGCGCATGGGCTGTGAGATCGAATTGAGGACGGTCTAGCATGGCGGCGCTCGAGTTCAAGTTCTCATCCGACCAGCAGCACCAGCTGGAGGCCATCGAAGCAACCTGCGACCTGTTCCGCGGACAACAATTTATTGGCAGCGTATTCTCCGCCGATTTCGGCCGCAAAGGCCAGACGGCAATCGGCGAGCTCATGGTCGGCCACGGCAACGAGCTTCGCGTGGCGCCGGGCCAGCTCCTCGACAACCTGCACGCCGTGCAGGAGGAGGGCTGCCTCCCGGCAACCGACGTCCTCACCGATGGGCGCCTGCGAGACTTCACCGTCGAGATGGAGACCGGCACCGGCAAGACCTACGTCTACATCCGCTCCATCTACGAGCTAAACCGCCGCTACGGCATCACCAAGTTCGTTATCGTCGTGCCGAGCGTGGCCATCCGCGAGGGCGTCCTCAAGAGCCTCCAGACCACCCGCAGGCACTTCGAGACGCTCTACGACCGCACGCCGCTCGACTACTTCGTGTACGACTCGAAGGACATGGGGCCGGTGGGTAACTTCGCCACGTCGAGCTCCATCCAGGTCATGGTCATCAACATCGACGCGTTCAACAAGGGCCTCGAGAAGGATGGCACCGCGAAGGAGGGCAACCTCTTCCACCGTCCCAGCGAGAAGCTCACCGGCGGCTTCAGCCCTCGCGAGCTCGTGAGCGCCTGCAAGCCCGTCGTCATCATCGACGAGCCCCAGAGCGTCGACAACACCAAGCAGGCCAAGGCCGCCATCAAGAGCCTGAACCCGCTGTTCGTGCTGCGCTACTCGGCCACGCACAAGCAGGCCTACAACATGATCTACCGCCTCACGCCGGTCGACGCCTTCGAGCGCCACCTGGTGAAGGGCATCTGCGTGGACTCGATCAAGGCCGAGGCGAACCTCAACGGCGCGTACGTGAGGCTCGAGTCCGTCAAGTCCGACCCGTTCTCCGCCAAGGTGTCCATCGACGTGCGCCAGGCCGACGGCACGCAGAAGCGCAAGGCCGTCACGGTGAAGACCGGCAACGACCTCTACCAGAAGAGCGGCGAGAACAGCGACTACGAGAGCGGCTGGGTGGTCAACAACATCGGCGCCGCAGTGGGCGACGAGTTCATAGAGTTCCAGAACGGCGAGGTGCTCGAGCTCGGCGAGGCGCTGGGCGACGTCAACGAGGAGGTCGTCAAGCGCGCGCAGATCCGCCGCACCATCGAGGACCACCTGGCCCGCCAGTTCGAGCTGTGGCCGCGCGGCGTGAAGGTGCTCTCGCTCTTCTTCATCGACCGCGTCGACCGATACCGCGTCTACGAGCCCGAAGTCCACGGCGGCCTGTACGCCCTGATGTTTGAGGAGGAGTACGCAGGTGCCCTGAACTCGAAGGCGCCTCGTCGCATCGCAAAGGCGGCGGGGATCGGCAAGGGCACGTGGCTCGAGTGCTACGAAGCCGTCGGCGCCCCGCTGGTGCGCGACCCCCACGCCGTGCACCAGGGATACTTCGCCAAGGACAAGAAGGGCAAGTTCAAGGACTCCAAGGGAGCCGCCGGCACCGCCGACGACGCCGGGGCCTTCGAGCTCATCATGCAGAAGAAGGAGACGCTCATCTCCTTCCCGGACGGCAAGGACGCGGACAAGGACGTCTCTTTCGTCTTCAGCCACTCCGCGCTCAAGGAGGGCTGGGACAACCCCAACGTGTTCCAGATCTGCACGCTCGTCGAGACAAAGGACAACCTGACCAAGCGCCAGAAGATCGGCCGCGGTCTGCGCCTGTGCGTGAACCAGGATGGCGAGCGCCTGTACGACCCAGAGGCGAACGTGCTCACCGTCATCGCGAACGAGAGCTACGACGACTTCGCCAACGGCCTGCAGAAGGAGCTTGAGGCTGAGGACTTCAAGTTCGGCGTCATCACTCCGGAGAGCTTCACGAAGGTCACGGTCAAGGGCGATGATGGCGTCGAGGAGCGCCTGGGCTACGAGAAGTCCAAGCAGGTCTACGACCACCTCGTCGCGACCGGCATGGTCGACGACAAGGGCGCGGTGACGCCCGAGCTGAAGGCGGCCGCCGAGGAGGGCAAGGTCGAGCTCCCCGCCGAGCTCGAGCCTGCCAAGGAGCAGGTCGAGGCGATCATCATCCACAAGTCCCAGAGGGTCCAGATCCGTGACAAGGCCAAGGAGGTCTCGGTCGAGCTGCAGAAGGACGTCACGCTCGACCCTGCGTTCCAGGCCCTGTGGGACCGCATCCGCCAGCGCACGCGCTTCCAGGTCGAGGTCGACTCCGGCAAGCTCATCGAACATGCCATCGAAGCTGTCGACGGCATGCTCGCCGTGCGCCCGCCCCAGGTGACGAGCGAGCGTGCCTCGCTGGGCATCGACGACGCGGGCGTGAGCGCCGAGGGCACGGGCACCTCCGTGGTGTCCGTTTCGGGAAAGGTGAAATACGACCTTCCCGACCCGATCGCAGAGCTGCAGGACGCCGTCGGGCTCACCCGCGGCACCATCAAGGCGATCCTCGAGGGCTGCAGCCGCCTCGACGAGTTCGAGATCGACCCCGCGACCTTCCTCGCGCAGGTCGGCGACAAGATCAACCGCGTGAAGAACGACCTCATCGCCCAGGGCATCAAGTACGTGCGCCTTCCCGAGGACGAGTGGTACACCATGCGCGACCTCGAGCTTGACGACTACACGGCCTACCTTGGGCAGAACGCGTGGAAGCCGGACATGACGAGCAAGAGCCTGTACAACTACGTGGTCTACGACTCGGCGGGGGTCGAGCGCTCCTTTGCCGAGGCTCTAGACAAGCAGGAGGAGGTTCTCGTGTTCGCGAAATTGCCCTCGGCGTTCAAGATCGACACGCCGCTCGGCAGTTACAACCCCGACTGGGCGTACGTCGAGGAGGCCGACGGCGAGCGCCGCGTGTACTTCGTGACCGAGACCAAGGGCGGCAAGAACGGCGAGCCCGCCCTGCGCGACGCGGAGAAGATCAAGATCGGCTGCGCCAAGAAGCACTTCGAGGCGCTGGACCTCGGAAACGACTTCCATTACAACGTGCGCACGACCTACCAATACGAGGCGGTGAAGGCTTAGGATGTCGAAGCTGCCCGGAAAGATGACGCGAAAGCAGCACTGGGTGCCGCGGTTCTACCTGCGCCATTTCGCGGATTCCTCCGGGCAGCTTCATGCCTACAGCAGACAGAAGGGCTCCTTCTTCCGCACGAATTGCGAGAACCTTTGCAGCATGCGCGATCTTTATGAGGTCGAGCATGCCGATGCGACAGGCGATGCGACAGACAGATTCTATGCGCAGAACCTCATCGAGGTTAAGCTATCTGAGCTCGAGAGCCGCATCGCGCCGCTTTACGATCGCTTTTTGGAACGCCAGAAAGAAGACCAGTGCGAAGACGAAGGGTATTCTGATGGGAAAGCCGCCGTTTGCGAGCTGGCAGCAAATATCATCGTCCGGCACCCTATCAGTATGCGCGTCGACAAGAAATGGTCACGCGAGACTGCCGAAGAGCTGCTCAGAAACGTTCATCTGACACCCTATGAGCTCGGCTTGCTCGATTGGTCGGATTGGCGCGGGGATTCCCAAGCGGTGGTCGAGCTTGCCGCCGCCGCAACCATGCTCTTCTCCAACGATGATATTGTGCCAGTTAACCGTATTCGAAAGGCTTTTTTTGAGAAGAGCTTCTCCATCCTTAGGGCACCCGTCGGCTCAGGGTTCGTTACGACGTCGATGCCTATGTTCATCATCGGGCCCGAGGACGACTCGTACGATTTTCATCTCGCGTATATGCCGTTGAGCAGTGAGTATGCTGCGGTCTTTTCAGATGACCCTCTATTTCCGCCGTTTGCGAGACTCGGTTTTTCGGGCGTCGAGTTCATGAACCGACTTCTTCTGCTTAACTGCGAGCATTGGGATGTCGCCATATCGAGGGGAAGCGGCCCGCTCGAGCACGCGGTACGCGATTGAAGTCAAGCGAACAGTGCCGAATTCATGCACGAGATGTTCACGCGCGACGGCAGGGAGCTATCCCTCGACACAGTGATCTACGACCGCTCGAAGAAGAAGGGGCAGACGATGATCGATACCATCGACCGTGGCTGCCTCGAGGGCGGCTGCCTTGATGACGAGGACCTGCGCATCATCTTCGAGCACCTTCTGGGGAGAAGACGGCAAGGACCGGGAACATTAAAGGGTCAAGCAGCGTATTGATAAAATTGACCCCGCCAGCAATAACCGCAAAGGATAGATAGGGCTTTAAGGATGGATGCAGGAAAAGCAACGATAAGCGGCGTGTTCAACGGATCGCGCCTGCTCGAAATACCTTTTTACCAAAGGGCGTACGTCTGGGGAGAAGAGCAATGGGAGCGTTTCCTCGGCGACATGGAGTTCGTCACGGCCTCGAAGCGGCCCTATTTCCTGGGCTCCATCATCCTGAAGCAGGCCTCCTCCGGCAACACCTGGTCCGAGGTCTCCGAGGTTCGCACCGTCATCGACGGCCAGCAGCGACTCACGACCATGGTCATCTTCTTCAAGGCACTCTGTGCAAAAAACGGCACCAACAATTTGTTTGAGCGAGATTTCGTCCTGGAGACCGGCGATGTCGCCTTGCGGCACGGCAAGTACGACCGGCAGGATTTCGAAAAGGTCGTCAGCGCCACGGGCTGCGAACCCCTCGAGGGCTCCTCGGCCATCGTCCTTGCCTACAACTACTTCCTCAAGAATATCGACCCGGAGAAGGTCGACAGGAACACGATCAAGTCGAACGTCCAGTTCGTCTGCATCGATCTTACCGAGGGCGAGGACGAGCAGCAGATATTCGACACCATCAACTCGCTCGGGGTGCGCCTGACGACGGCGGAGCTCCTTAAGAACTACTTCTTCAACCGCGAGAACGAGCAGGCGTTCAAGGAGTGCTGGGAAGACGTCTTCGAGCCCACGGCTGAGAAGAGGGAGTATTGGGAGCAGGAGATCGTTACCGGGCGCATCAAGCGCACGCTCGTCGACCTCTTCTTCGACGCGTTCCTCCAGATTCTGGTCCAGGACAAGAGGCGTGGCGTCACGACCGAGGACAAGCTCTTCTATTCGCGTACTTCGAACCTCTTCCAGTCCTACAAGGATTTCATCGGCAGGTACTGCAACGGCGACAAGGTCGAGATTCTCGACAACATGAAGGCGTATGCCGAGGCGTTCGAGTCCACGTTCGACCCTGGCTACTGCGACGCGGACATCCCCTCCGCTTCCGGCGTCGAGCGCCTGAACGTGCTGATATTCGGCCTCAAGAACTCGACGCTCATCCCGTACGTGCTCTACGTTCGAAAGAACGCGGAGTCTTCGAGCGAGGAATCTAAGATCTACGCCCTGCTTGAGAGCTACATCGTCCGCCGAATGCTGGTTCAGGCGACCACGAAGAACTACAACAGGCTGTTCACCTCGCTGATCTTGAACGAGGTGAAGGACGCGGAGGCGCTGAGGAAGGCTCTCGAAGCCAATGACGAGGCGACGACGTACATGCCCGGCGACGCCGAGGTTCGAGCGGCATTCGAGGAATCGTGTCTGTACAACCTCCAGTCCAAGGGCGTCCTCTATCTGCTGGAAAGCGCCATTCGTCCGGGCATGAGCAGCACGGCCCTGCTCGGGTTCAACCAGTACACCCTCGAGCACATGATGCCCAAGAAGTGGCGCAACAAATGGGGAGCCCTCGACGATGAGGCTGCCACGCGAAGGGACCGGAAGCTCCTCACGCTCGGCAACCTCGCCATCATCACGCATTCGCTCAACGCCTCCATCCGCGATGCCGATTGGCCCACCAAGAAGCAGGGAAAGGGATACAAGGACGGCCTTGCCCTCTGCGCCGCCGGCCTTGCGACCATGGCCGGCGCCCTAGAGAAGGAGTCTTGGAACGAGGGCGATATCGCCGATCGCGCCGAATGGCTTGCGGACAAGGCGTTGGAGGTCTGGCGCTAGGCCCTACCTGCGTCCCATCTCGAAGATGCTTGCGGTGTCGGAACCCGCATCGATGACGGATGGAACCGGCTCTTCCAAAAACGTAGTTCGTGGCGATGTCTCTTCCGTCGGCGCGTCAAGAGGCTCGCCGAGCGCTAGGAAGAACCTCATCACGTGCTCAATTCTCTGTTGCAGGGACTCGCTCAGCTCGCCGTAGGAGGCCGCCAGCCGCACCTCCTTGGCCAATTCCGCCATCGAGTCCCTCAGTGCCTTCTGCACGCTCACGGAGGGCCTCACCTCGACCTGGGTATCGGTGAGCTTGGCGATGATGTAGTCCTGCCTGTTCATGCCGCTCCAGGCTGCCATCTCGCATATGAGCTTGCGCTCCTCGGGCGTGCAGCGGAACGCCATCGTCTTGCTGCGCTTGCGGGCGCTGTTCTCGCACGGCATCCTTCTTACCCCCTCGCCCCGTCGAGCGCGGCGGCCATCTCGTCCTGCTTCGTGGGGAACAGGTGCGCGTAGCGGTAGGTGATGTCCACCGCCTCGTGGCCCATGCGCTCGGCGATGGCCAGCGCGGAGAAGCCCATCTCTATCAGCAGGCTCACATGGCTGTGGCGTATGTCGTGTATGCGGATGCGCTTCACGCCCGACGCCTTGCACCCGCGCTCCATCTCGTGGGCCAGGAAGTGCTTGGTCACGGCGAACAGGCGCTCGTCGGGGGCGACGTCGTCGCGCATCTCGATGAAGTCCGCCATCTCGTCGCGCAGGAAGGCGGGCATGACGATCGTGCGCACGGACTTGGGCGTCTTGGGGTCGGTCACGGTGTCAACGCCGTTGAGGCTCTGGTACGACTTGTTGATGCGCAGCCGCGAGCTCTCCAGCATGAAGTCGGACGGCGTGAGCGCCAGGAGCTCGCCGCAGCGTATGCCCGTCCAGTAAAGCAGCTCGAAGGCGTGGAATGAGAGAGGCTTGTCCATGACGGCCTCGCTGAACCTCAGGTACTCGTCCTTGGTCCAGAACTGCATCTCGCCGCCCTTCTTCGAGCCTATCTTGTCGACCCTGCGCACCGGGTTGTCGCTGAGGCCGTAGTAGCGCTCGGCGTGGTTGAAGATGGCGTTGAGCTGGTTGTTCACTGTGCGCAGGTACGTCGGTGCCCAGGGCTTCCCGTCGGCGTCCCGGTGCTCGGTGAGCTCGTTTTGCCACCTGATGACGTCGATCGGCCTCACGTCGCACATGCGCATGTCCCCGAAGAACGGCACGAGCTTGTCGTTGATGATGTACTCCTTGGTGATCCACGTGTGCTCGCGTATGCGCGGCTTCACCTCGGAGGCGTACACCTCGACGAACTCGGAGAACGTCATGTCCATGGCCCCGCCGTTAAGGCTCTTGAACTGGCTCTCCCACACTGCGGCCTCCACCTCGGAGGAGAAGCCGCGCTTCGTCTTGTGGCGCTTCGAGCCGCGGGCGTCGCGGTAGTAGCACTGCACGTAGAACGTGCCGTTGCCGTCGTCCTTGTACACGGGCATGTCAGTCCACCTCCGGGAAGTACAGGGCGTCGAAGACGTCGCTTCGAACGCGCCCGCGGATGACCACGCGCCCGCGCGCCTCCTGCTCGGCGTTTATCTTCCTGATCACCTCGTAGGCGCTGCCTTTCTTGATCCTCAGCAGCTCCGCAACCTCGTCGGCGTCCAGCATGTGCGGCCTCGGCGTCTTCGCCACCTTCTCGTCCATGGCTCCTCCAATCAATGGCGTACGGATACGTACGGTTCACAGATTCAGAGTAAACGTACATATCTGTACTGTCAATAGAATTGCGTACATTTGCGTACGCTGATAAGATGTGCTGGTACGTAATTCCAGGAGGAGGGCTCATGTCCGTAGGCGAGAACATAAGGCGGTACCGCAAGTCGCGCGGCATGACGCAGGCGCAGCTCGCCGAGGCGGTCGGCCTGACCGAGGGGGCCGTGCGCCACTACGAGAGCGGCATCCGCGCCGTGAAGCCCGAGCTGCTCGAGTCCATCTCCGCGGCGCTCGGCGTGTCCGTCAACGCCCTCAAGGATTACGGCGTCGAGACTGCGGGCGACCTCATGTCGCTGCTCGTGCGGCTCGAGGACTCCTTCGGCATCGTGCCCGCAGCCGACGGCACGGGCCTCTCCCTGAACCCCAAGGCGCCGCACGCGCCCAAAGCCGCGATGGCGATCGAACTGTGGGCAGAGAAGCGCGCGCAGCTCGAAAACGGCAAGATCGACGCCGACGAATACGAGGACTGGAAAGCCTCGCTGTAGCGGCTCTCCGCATTTCGCGATCAACGCAACCGAATCAGGACGGTGGACCAGGCGGCGAGCGCCGCTCGGGCCTGCGTAAGCTGAGTTTTTACTCCCCATTGCATGCCAAGGCATTTCCGGCGCACCTGGGGAGTAAATGACGCGGTGGCTTACACGGCGGCACGCGGCAGTACGCCGCGGCATTTCCCCTGGTTACTCCCGTTTTCATTGAGGCGGCGAGATTCTTTACTCCCCATTAACCACCTGGGAAAACGCTGTGAGAAGACCGCCGAAAAGCCTATTGAGTTCGATTTGAGTTTCACAGGCCCCGAAACGGCCCCGTTTGGCTCTCGGAGACAAAAATCGCGCGTCTACTCACTTGGGATGAATCCTTACTCCCGTTCCTCCGAATGCCGCACCGTGCCTTGCCGTCTTGAAACACGGGGGAGTAAATTGCGAAATCGCAGGTGAAAGGGAGTAAAACGACAAAGAAAAAGCCTCCGTCCCAACGCGGGAACGGAGGCTCGGTTATCGTATTTACTCACCAACATCGCTGGCGGCTTTGCCATGACTCTCGTACGAAACGAAACTCAGCGGCACAGTGCGGCACTCAAAAATGCAGGTCAGAACCCTATCAGCCTACTCCCACTCGATGGTCGCGGGCGGCTTGGACGTGATGTCGTAGCACACGCGGTTGGCGCCGGGAACCTCGGCAACGATGCGGCCAGAGATGCGGGCCAGTACGTCATAGGGCAGCTTGGCCCAGTCGGCGGTCATGGCATCGCTGGACTCGACGGCACGCAGGATGATCGGGCGCTGATAGGTGCGCTCGTCGCCCATAACGCCGACGGACTTAATGTCGGGCAGGACCGCGAAATACTGCCAGCAGCTGTGCTCGGAGTTGCGCTCGCCGGTCTGTTCAAACAGACGCTGGTTGTAAGCATCCAGCTCCTCGCGCACGATAGCGTCGGCGTTCTTGAGGATCTCGAGCTTCTCCTTATCGACCGCACCGATAATGCGGATGGCCAGACCCGGGCCCGGGAAAGGCTGGCGGAACACGATATGACCCGGCAGGCCCAGCGCCAGACCAAGCGCGCGGACCTCGTCCTTAAAGAAGTGATCGAGCGGCTCGATGAGGTCGAAGTGCACGCCCTCGGGGAACGGGATCAGGTTGTGATGGCTCTTGATGGTGGCCGTCTTGCCGCCCGTCTTGCGAGCGCCAGACTCGATGATGTCGGGGTAGATGGTGCCCTGAGCCAGATACTTGACCGGCTTGCCATCGGTCTCGAGCTGCTGCGCCACGGCGAAGAACTCTTTCCAGAACTGCGTACCGATGATGCGGCGCTTCTCCTCAGGCTCGGTCACGCCGGCCAGAAGCTCGGCATAGCGGTCCTCGGCGTGGACGTGGATAAAGTCGACGTCAAACTGCTTAGTGAAGACCTCCTCCACCTGCTCGGGCTCGCCCTTGCGCAGCAGGCCGTGGTTGATGAACACGCAGGTCATCTGCTTGCCCACGGCGCGAGCGCCCAGCGCGGCCACGACGGAGGAGTCGACGCCGCCGGACAGGGCTAGAATCACGCGGTCGTCGCCGACCTTCTCGCGGAACTCGGCCGTCATAGTCTCGACCAGGTTGTCCATGCTCCAGTTGGGCTCCAGGCCGCAGATCTCAAACAGGAAGTTGCTCAGCAGCTGCTGACCGTACTCGGAGTGCTTGACCTCCGGATGGAACTGCGTGGTGAAGATCTTGCGCTCAACGCACTCCATGGCGGCAACCGGGCATACGTCGGTGCTGGCGGTAACGGTAAAGCCCTCGGGCACCTCGGACACGGCGTCGCGATGGCTCATCCACACGGTCTGCTCCATGGGCGTGGAGTTAAAAAGCTTGGCACCAGCCGTGCGCGTGATGGTGGCGCGGCCATACTCGCCCACCTCGGAGTGGCCGACCTTGCCGCCGAGCGTTACGGCCGTGATCTGATGGCCGTAGCAGAAGCCCAGGACGGGAAGGCCCAGGTCAAAGATGGCAGGATCGATGGACGGAGCGTCCTCGGCATACACGGAAGCCGGGCCACCGGAAAGGATGAGCGCAGAGGCGTTCATCTCGCGAATCTCGTCGGCCGAGATGTCGCAGGGGACAATCTCGGAATACACGTTGAGGTCGCGGACGCGACGGGCAATGAGCTGACCGTACTGCGCACCAAAGTCGAGTACGAGGACCTTTGCGGAAGCCTTTTGATCCATGGTTCCCCCTCTTGTTGGCGGGGAGCCGGTGCCCACCCGCGCGAATAAACGAGAATAACTTTCATAGTGTACACGTTATATGGGGTTTCTCGTCCCTCGCAGCCATCAGCGCACGGCAAACGCACGACCTGGGCCCCTATTTGACGGCAATTGAAGTGCTACCAGACGTAACAGATGATGTAATACGTTTGAACATTGGACGCCCTGTGCCACAATACTGCCGAACGACTCCGCCTCTGGGGCGGCAAATACGATAGGAATACCAGCATGAAGCGCATCCTTCTCATCGCCACGGGCGGCACCATCGCATCGACTGAGGACGGCAACGGCCTCTCCCCCGCCCTGACCGGTGAGGAGCTCGCCCAGAGCGTCCCCGAGATCTCGGGCCTCTGCGAGCTCGACGTGGTGCAGCCCATGAACATCGACAGTACCAATATGCGCCCGAGCGACTGGATGCGCATCCGCGACGTCATTGTCGAGGGTTATGCCGACCACGACGGCTTCGTGATCATGCACGGCACCGACACCATGAGCTACACCGCGGCAGCGCTTTCCTACCTGATTCAGGACAGTCCTAAGCCCATCGTGCTCACCGGTTCGCAAAAGCCCATGGGCAACC
Source organism: uncultured Collinsella sp. (assembly GCA_900541475.1). Taxonomy (GTDB): domain Bacteria; phylum Actinomycetota; class Coriobacteriia; order Coriobacteriales; family Coriobacteriaceae; genus Collinsella. The sequence continues at coordinate 48,464 of UQJV01000007.1, read as the reverse complement.
CCTTTACCGATGCCAAGCTCAACCTGTACCAAAGCCTGCTCTATGCGCTCGATGAGCATTCGCACGACGTCTCGATCGTTTTTGGCGGCGTGGCCATTGCCGGCACGCGCGCCCGCAAGCAGCGCACCATGAGCTTTAACGCGTTCATTAGCGTCAACTATCCGCCCATCGCCTATATCCGCAACGACCGCATCGTGCGCAACGGGCTTCACGGCACTCATCAGAATGAGAGCCCAGTTCGTTTCTACGACAGCATCGATCCGCGCGTATTTGTACTCAAGCTTACGCCCGGCGTAAACCCGGGCATCCTCGACGCCCTTGCCGATAGCTACGACGCCGTAATCCTGGAGACCTTTGGCATTGGCGGTATCCCCGAGTTTGGTGAGTCGGGCGAGTCGTTCCAAGAGGCAATTTTCCGCTGGGTCGATTCGGGTCGCACCGTCGTTATGACCACACAGGTCCCCGAAGAGGGCCTTGACCTGGGTGTTTATGAGGTCGGCCGTGCCTACGCCGATCATCCGGGCATTCTGCGCGGCGACGACATGACCACCGAGACGCTCGTGGCCAAGACCATGTGGGCACTCGGCCAGTCACGCGATGCGACCGAGATTCAGCGCCTGTTCTACAGCCAAGTCAACCACGACCGCATCCCGATGGCATAATTCAGTTGTCGACGGGTATCCCCTATTCGATACCCTCGAGAAGCTCTGACACCGTCATGCCGAGTGCGGGCGCGATCTTAAATAGAACCTTGAGCGTGAAATTTGCCGTCCCATCTTCGATTCGGTCGAGGTAGGGTCGGCTGATTCCTGTCGCCACACAAAAATCAACCTTGGAGATACCAAGGTCCCTGCGCGTCTCTTCGACCCGCCTGCCAAGAATCTGTTTCGCACGTTCGTCCATGCAGCCGAGTTTGAAATGGAGCCGAACATAAACGTAAACTATAGTTTACGTTTTGCCGAATACACAGGAGTTTTCTATGTCGGGTTCTTCGGTCCGCATGTACCGAGCCACGCTTCGCACAAACAGCGCGCCGCCCAAGCTCGTCATCGTTGAAGCTGCATGCCTTTCGCCCGATGAGCGCACGGCATTTGCATTGCTATCAAGTCGCGTCGCCGCTGTTCTGGTCCCTTGCCCGGCGCAAGGCGAACTTGCCATCCAATGCCAGACGCACGGCTACGCCCTTGACCAGGCCATTGTAATAGCAACCAGCCAGCGCGGCCTGCCCCTTCTCTTGGAAGCCGGTATCGCGCTCTGTCTTCGCGGCGCCGGATACGAAAACGAGGCCGCCGCCGACATGGTCTTTAAACCACGATCGAGCGGCGGCCTCGCAGCAGCCATTGAATATGTGTGCAGGCTCGTTGCCTAAAAGGACAAGCTAGAAACCAAAGCCAAAGCCCGTTCCGGTAATCGCCGAGTACATAAAGTAAACGTTGATCACGTTGAGGAACACGCCCGTGATGCAGCCGTTGCGCAGGTAGCGCTCGCACACGATGCACGCCATGGCGGCAGAGTCCTCATTGTTTTTAGCCTGGCGTCCCGCCGTAAAGTACGTCGCCACGCTCAGCAGCAGGTTGAGCACCGGCAGCGCCAGCAACTCGTAGCTCTTGCCCCAGCGCGTCACCTCGCCAGCGGCGTTAAACTTCGTTGCCACCTCGGGGCCAATGTTGGGAATCACAAACGCTGCGACCACCAGCGGAAGAACCGCAAGCACCAGCAACGCGATGCCCATGTAGCCGGCTTTTTTGCCATATTTAAACATGCGCGTCGTCCTTACACGTTAAAGCGGAAGTGCACGACGTCGCCATCGGCCATGACATAGTCCTTGCCCTCAATACGCAGCTTGCCGGCAGCCTTGGCGCCCTGCTCGCCGCCGAGCTCGATGTAGTCGTCGTAACCAATGACCTCGGCCTTAATAAAGCCGCGCTCAAAGTCGGTGTGGATGACGCCGGCAGCCTGCGGGGCGGTTGCGCCCTGACGAACCGTCCAGGCCTTGACCTCCATCTCGCCGGCCGTAAAGAACGACTGCAGGCCAAGCAGCTTGTAGGCAGCCTGAGCGAGCACGTCCAGGCCGGGCTGCTCCAGGCCCAGGCTCTCCAGGTAGTCGGCGGCGTCCTCGGGATCGAGCTCGGAAAGCTCGGCCTCAATCTTGGCGCAGATGGGCAACGGCTTGACACCATCGATGGGCGCCAGGTCCTCATTGAGCATATCCTCGTCCACGTTGGCCACATACAGGATGGGCTTCATGGTGAGCAGGAACAGGCCCTTGGCAGCGGCGCGCTCCTCGTCGGTCATCTCCATGGATGCGGCGCGCTTACCCTCGTTGAGCCAGGCGAGTAGGCGCTTGGCGACCTCAAACTTGGGCATGAGCTCCTTGTCGCGCTTGGCCTCCTTCTCGAGCTTGGGCAGCTGCTTCTCGAGCGTGCCCATGTCGGCCAGGATGAGCTCGGTCATGATGGTGTCGGCATCGCCGGCAGGATCGACAAACTCGCCCGTGCGGCCCACCTCACGCATGACGTTGGGGTCCTTAAAGTAGCGCACGACCTCGCAGATGGCATCGGTCTCGCGGATGTTTGCCAAAAACTGGTTGCCCAGGCCCTCGCCCTCGTTGGCGCCCTTCACCAGACCTGCGATGTCGACAAACTCGACCGTCGCCGGCACAATGCGACCCGGGTTAACGATGTCGGCGAGCTTTTGCAAGCGGCTATCGGGCACATCGACGATGCCCACGTTGGGGTCGATTGTGGCGAACGGGTAGTTGGCGGCAAGGCCGGTCTTTTTGGTAAGCGCGGTGAACAGCGTCGACTTGCCCACGTTGGGCAGGCCCACGATACCGATGGAAAGGGACACGACAGCTCCTTTTGGTACAGGTACTTCAAACCGTATAAGTATAGCGCCGCCGCAGCATCCGGGCGAATCCGGACACCGCGGCGGCGCAAATGAAGCAGAGATGCGTGAGAGTTCGAGACAGCAGTCCTTACTTAAGCTCGGGCCAGAAATCCTTGTTGGCCTCGATGAGCTCGTCCAGGATCTGCTTAGCAACACTTGCCGAAGGAATGGTCTTGGAGAGCGTGAGTGCCTGCCAGAGCTTCTGGTAGCTGCCCTCGACCCAAGCCTGGACAACGAGCTTCTCGACGGAAACCTGCTGCTCCATCAGGCCCTTCTGGAACTGCGGGATCGGGCCCTGGCAGATCTTCTCAAAGCCGTTGGAACCGACGATGCAAGGCACCTCGACCATGGCCGTCGGGTCGAAGTTGGGCACAGCGCCATCGTTGGGGACGATCAGCAGGAAGCGCTCGAGCGTATTCTCGGCCAGCGCGCAGGCAAGGTCGACGATGTAGTTGGCGTGTACGTCGGGCTCAAAGCCGCCGTCCTTGGCAGTACCCTTGGCGATGATGTCGCGGCAAGCGCCAAAGACCTTCTTCTCGCGGCCGTCCATAACCTCATTGGCGCGAGTGTAGTTGGGGTCAGACGTCTCGACGACATAGTCCGGGTACAGGTAGTACTTGAGGTAGGTGTTGGGAATCGTCTCGGGATCGACAGCATAGACATCCTTGGCCTTGCCGAAGGTGTGAATCCAGCTCTCCTCGACGTGCTGCTCCTTACCGGCCTCGTGCTCAATGCCGTCCAAGTAGCCGTTCTTTGCCATGTGCTCCTTGATCTGCGGCATGAGGTCGTTACCCTCCTTGTCGTAGATCTTGCTCCACCAACCAAAGTGGTTGAGGCCGTAGTAGCTGTACTGCAGCTCGCGACGATCCTTGATGCCGCACATACGGCTCATCTTATCCATGAGGTCGATCGGCATGTCACAGATGTTGATGATGCGGCTGTTGGGACGCAGCACGCGGCAAGCCTCTGCGACGATAGCCGCGGGGTTGGAGTAGTTGAGCATCCAGGCGTTGGGGCTGTACTTCTCCATGTAGTCCAGGATCTCGATGACACCGCCGATGGAGCGCATACCGTAGGCGATGCCGCCGGCGCCGCAGGTCTCCTGACCAACGCAGCCGTACTTGAGGGGGATCTTCTCGTCGAGCTCGCGCATGGCGTACAGACCCACGCGGATGTGAGCAAGGACGAAGTCAGTGCCGGTAAAAGCGGTTTCGGGGTCGGTGGTGTAGTTGAACTCAACCTCGGGAGCGTTCTCGTGGAAGTAGATCTCGCACGCCTTGGCAACGATCTCCTGGCGCTCGGCGTTGTTGTCATAGAAGGTCACCTTGTTGACCGGGAAGCGGTCGCGCTCCTCGAGCAGCATCAGGGCAATGCCCGGGGTGAAGGTGGAGCCACCGCCGGCAATGGTCACGGCATAGTTCTTCTTGGACATGATGTCCTCCTCATTCTGGCCGCTTGCTCAATCCGTCCCCGCACGCGGCCTTGCGCGGTTTGGAATTGTTACCTAGAAGTGGAGTTTTTTATCTCTAGAATCGGCCTTGCGGTGCATACCGGCTCTGCAAGGCCGATTGTTTCGATGGACGATGATTTACAGAAGACTCTCGAGCTTCAGAAGACTCTCGAACTTCTCGCGAACCTGCGGGACGGTAAGGCCGATGATGACCTGGATTGACTGACCTTGGACCACCAAGCCATGCGTACCGATCGCCTTGAAGGAAGCCTCGGGTGCAACGACGCTCTTGTCCTTGACGTTAACGCGCAGACGGGTAGCGCAGTTCGTTACATCGATGATGTTATCCGTGCCACCGAGCAGATCGAGGATGTTCTCGGCAAGCACCAAGCGCTCATCATCTTTACTCTGGGCGACCGATTTGCCAGCAGCAGCACCGCTCTGCTTTTGCTTGTAGTCGGCCTTGGACTTGAGCTCGACCTCGACGTCGTCATCCTCGCGACCGGGGGTCTTAAAGTCGAACTTGACGATCAGGAAACGGAAGACCACGACCCAAAGGGCGGTAAAGCACAGACCGACAAGGATGGAGATGGCGTACTGCAGACCGTGTGCGGCCCAAAGGGGCAGCCAGTCCCACGAGAGCATCGAGATGATGCCGCCGTCGAAGATGCCCACGACGCCAAGGAGGTTTTGAGCCATGCAGCCGAGCGCTCCGAGCACGCAGTGGACGACGAACAGGCCGGGCGCAATGAACAGGAAGGTGAAGTCAAGCGGCTCGGTGATACCGCAAAGCATAGCGGTAAGGGTGACCGGGATCAGCAGAGCCTTGACGCGCTGCTTGCGCTCGGGTTTGCCGGTCATATAAAACGCAATGGCGACGCCAAGCGAGCCGAAGACCTTAGTCCAACCAGGGCAGGTATAGGCAGCCCAGGGTGCGGCATCCTTAAGAGCAATGCTCGGATCGGCAGCCAGTTGGGGCAGGATGTTGGCCCAAGCAGCAAAGATGCCGCCGTTGACCGCCGCGTTGTCGTAATAGAACGGCGTATAGATAAAGTGGTGCAGGCCTGTAGGGATCAGCACGCGCTCGAAGAAAGCAAAGACACCCACGCCAAACGTACCGGCGGAAAGGATGAATCCCTGGAAGGCAGAGATAGCAGCCTGAACATGCGGCCACACCAGGCAGGCGATAAGAGCGACCGGAACCATAACGAAGAAACCGATCATATAGATGAACACGGAGCCCGAGAACACGCCCAACCACTCGGGGAGCTCGGTATCGAAGAACTTGTTATGCAGCATCGTGGCGATACCAGAGATAATGAGCGCGCCCATGATGCCCATATCAAGCGTTTTGATGCTTGCGATAGTGGCAAGACCAGTACCGCTGCCCGCCTCGACAGAGTAGTCGACCCCAAAGACAGGGCCCCACTGCCCCAAGATTGTGCTTACAAAGTAGTTGAAGGTAAGGTAGATGGCCAAAGCCTCCATGCAGCAGCGAGCGTTCTGCTTGTTCGCGAGCGAGATTGGCAACGCTACGCAAAACAGCAACGGCATCTGGTTAAAGAGCGTCCAACCACCCTGGAGCAACACATTCCAGCAATCAAACCAAAGATGGCCCGCAGTGGCCATCTCGCCAAAGATCGCCTCGGTGGTAAACAACGTACCCAGGCCGACGACGATTCCGGAAAATGCGAAAAGAATTGCAGGCGTGTACATTGCACCGCCGAAACGTTGTATCTTTTGCATCATGACGGGGAATCCCCCTCTCTTCATTCGGAGCGGCTGCGGTTTTGGCTTCACTCGAGACCGCAGACGCGCCGTTTGCGTGTACCTCGTGCAATAGGACGGGTGGGCCCGCTTCCCTGACTTCTTGCGCTTCCATTTTTATCATATCACTTATCTAGACAAGTTAATACGGTTTCTATCTTCGGTCAACGGTCGATAATTGACGATGTACGGTTTATTTCAAAGGTTTTGCCTGTTATTGCCTGTTTCTCTAAAACTTCTAAAACAAAAATATTTATCAACTTGTCTAGATAGGCTTGTATAAGGATGTTTGCATACCTATACTTCATTACAACATTCACCGCCACGTTAAGGAGTCACCATGAAAAGCGCGGTCTTCTATGGAAAGCACGATCTCAGGGTCGAGGATTCGACAAAACCGGCCGTGGGCAAGCGTGACGTTCTGATCAACGTCAAAGCTTGCGGCGTTTGCGGCACCGACGTGCATATCTATGAAGGCGACAAGGGCGCAGCCGACGTTACCCCGCCCACAATCCTTGGTCATGAGTTCGCTGGCGTTATCGAGGCCGTGGGCTGCGATGTCACCGGCTTTAAGCCGGGCGATCGCGTGTGCATCGACCCAAACCATCCCTGCGGCTGCTGCGAACCCTGCCGTGACGGAATCAACCACTACTGCGAGCATATGACCGGCTACGGCACCACCGTTAACGGCGGCTTTGCGGAGTACTGCTCCGTCGATATGCAGCAAGTCTACAAACTGGGGGATCACACCAGCTTTGAGCAGGGTGCTATGACCGAGCCCGTGGCGTGCTGCCTGCACGGCATCGATATGTGCAACATCAAGCCCGGCAGCACAGTTGTCGTTATCGGCGGTGGCATGATCGGTCTGCTCATGATGCAGCTTGCCAAAAACGCCGGCGCCACCAAGGTCGTCTTGCTCGAGCCCGTCGAGGGCAAACGCGAGGTTGCGCTCAAACTCGGCGCCGATCTGGCAATTGATTCCATCCACGAGGACGTCCCGGCCCGCCTGAAGCAGGAGGGCGTCGGCAACGTCGATGTCGTTATCGAGTGTGTTGGCAAGCCCGTCACCATCGAGCAGGCCATCCAGATCGCCGGCCACAAGGCTACGGTCATGATGTTCGGCCTCACCAAGCCCGATGAGACAATCACCGTCAAGCCCTTCGAGGTCTTCCAGAAGGAGCTTGTGCTTACTTCGTCCTACATTAACCCTTATACGCAGCGTCGTGCGCTCGAGCTCATCGACTCTGGCAGGCTCGACGTATCCTCGATGGTCGCAAAGGTAGCTTCCCTCGATGAACTCGGCGCCATCCTGTCAGACCCGGCCCTGCGTGCCATGGGCAAATATATAATCGACCCCAGCAAGTAAATCGATTGACACCTGCGCGGGCGGCCCTCATCCGTCGTTCACGCGCCCAGCTCTAGGAGACCGTCATGGCGCGAGCCATCTTCCAAACTATTTATGACAACGTGAAGCAGTCGATTGACGACGGCACATACGCCTATCAGAGTTATCTGCCTTCGGAGACTGAGCTCACGCAGCTGTTTGACTGTTCGCGCATGACGGTCCGTCGCGCCATCTCGATGCTTGCGGCAGATGGTTACGTGCTCCCCCAGCAAGGCAAAGGCATGCGCGTCATTCGCAACATCAGTGACGAGAAGAGTCGTGGTGGCGGCGGACTCGAGACCTTTAAGGAAATCGCGACCAGCCGAGGCTTTGAGCTCAAGACTGTCACCACCGTCTTTGAGCTCCTCGTCTGTAGCAAGGCACTCTCCGGGATTACCGGGTTTCCCGAAGGCTGCGAGCTTACGCGCGCCAAACGCATTCGTTATGCAGACGGACATGCCGTGTGCTCCGACGACTCCTATTACCTAAGCTCACAGGTACCGGGACTGACACCCGAGATTGTCAACGACTCGATCTATCGTTACCTCGAAGAAGATCTTGGCATTAAGATTGCCACGGGCAAACGCGATGTGACGATCGAGCATCCCACGCCCGAGGATACGCGCGTGCTCGATCTCGACGACTTTAACGCACTCGCCGTTATACGCGGGCAGACCTACAACGCCGACGGCATCCTTATGGAATACACCGAGACAAAACAGGTCCCCGGGTTCTTTTTGCTCCATGAAACCGTGACGCGCAACGGTACCGGTCGAACCGACCACCAAAGCAGCATGAACTAACCATCTATTAGTTGCGGTGGAATAGTTCCTAGAATGGCCAGCTTAAAGGCAAAACGGGAACTATTCCACCGCAACTTTTTTGGCCGGCGGGGCAGTACCTGTCCTACCGGCCATCATGTACGCTCTTTTAGCTAGTCCGCGAGCTTTTCCACCTGGTCGAGCATCTTGTCAAGCTTGGCCTTTGCCTCAGCCTTGACCTTCTCAGCTTCTTCGTGAGCCTTCGCCTTCTGGGCGGCCTTTTCCTCGGCCTCGGGGTCGACAACGACCAGATTGGACGCATCGTGCTCGACCAGCTTGAGCGCATGCTCGGGACACACCTTGACGCAGGCTCCGCAACCTAGGCAATACGTGGACTCCAGCGCAAAGCGACCGCTTCCTACCAAATCGCAGGCGAACGTGGGGCATACATTGACGCACTCGCCGCACGACGTGCACTTGTCAAAATCGCACTCCGGCGTGCTCACCTGCATGTTCTGGGCAAGCTCGGGATGGTTTTGCAGCGTCGAGAGTACCAGCTGCCGCCCGTGCGTGAGCGAACGGCGACGCTTGGTCGTCGTGGTGCCGCACATGGTGTTGAGCGTGCGCTCCAGCTGGGTAATCTGATGGCGATGGGCCTTGAGCTTTTGCGTCACCGAGGCCAGCGCCGCCGTCGCCGGATTGAGCTTGGTCACCGTCAGGCCCGTGGTGCGGGCGATCTTTTCCATGTACTCCTTGCGCTCGTACTCGCGGCGCTTATGGCATTTGAGGCTCTTGGAGTCGACCTCCAAGCCCATACCCGTGCCGGACCACTCCTCGGCCTTCGCAATCGCCTCGCCCAGAATGTCCTCACCGCCGGTGTTGCGGCATTTATCGCACACGCCCAACGGCAGGTACACACTCACGTTGGGATAGTCTGCCAGTACCGAGAACCAGGTCTCGGCCGTAATATCGCCCACGCAGGCAACGACGACTTCGTTCTCGCGCGGCATGCGCTTAAGGGCACGCGTGCAGGTGACGTAGGCGGTCTCGTGGCTCGTAGCCGCCGAGACAATGTCGTCGTAGACGTTTTTGGGCGCCAGGCGCGGCGAGATGATTGCCTCGGTCGGACAGGCAGCGGCGCACAGGCCGCACTTGCGACAGGAGTCGAGGATCTCGATGGAGTCTTCCTCGACCTCGATAGCGTTGACCGGGCACACGTCCATGCACGCGGTGCAGCCGCTCTTTTCGTTTTTGCAGGTCAGGCACGGAATGGTGTTGCCGCGCGGGCGCTCCTTGTAGTCAGCAGGATTCCATTGAGGCGCCGACGGATCGAGTGCATCGGTCACACCGCCAAGCGGGTTTTTAAGAAAGTCGAAACCCTTGCTGATCTCGATAATGTCATCAAACAGATCGTGTTCCTGCGCCATGCGCGGCCCCTCCCTGAGCAGTGCAAACAAGCAAGAGATAATGATACGCCATCGGCCCACGCCTCGGGCAAATTACACGCGGAGCATCTTTGCGGCAAATAGACCTACAATCTATTGCCAGCCTAATCGCCTAGGTTTATTGAGGAGTCACAAGATGAAGATTGCCCTGATCGAACCGTTGGGAGTACCCGAGCAGACCATCGACAGGCTCTCCGCACCCCTTAAGGACGCCGGACACGAGTTTGTCTATTTCGATACCAAAACAACCGATCCGGCCGAGCTCGCTCGACGCAGCGAGGGCGCCGAGGTCGTCATGATCGCCAACAACCCCTACCCTGCCGAGGTCGTCGCCGGCGCCGATGCGCTCAAGATGATCGCCGTTGCCTTTACGGGCATCGACCACGTGGGGCTTTCCGCCTGCCGTGAGCGCGGTGTTGAGGTTCGCAACTGCGCCGGCTACTCCGACGTTTCGGTCACCGAGCTCACCCTTGGCCTGACCATCGACGTGCTGCGCAAGGTGGGCGCCGCCGATGCCGCCGTCCGCAGCGGCAAGACGAGCGCCGGCCTAATGGGCACCGAGATCCGCGACAAGACCGTGGGTATCGTGGGCTGCGGTAAGATCGGCTGCGCCACGGGTCGTCTCTTTAAGGCCTTTGGCGCCCGCGTGCTGGGATATGCCCGCCACGAGCATCCCGAGGCAGCCGAGACCGGCATTGAGCAGGTTTCGCTCGAGCAGTTGCTCGCCGAGTCCGATATCGTAAGCCTGCACCTGCCTAACAATGACACCACGCGCAAGAGCTTTGGCACCGAGCAGTTCGCCCAGATGAAGGACGGTGCCGTCTTTATCAACTGCGCCCGCGGTGCCATCGTGGATAACGATGCCCTTGCCCAGGCACTCAACGACGATAAGCTCGCCGGTGCCGGCATCGACGTCTTTGATATGGAGCCGCCCATCCCCGCCGACTACGCGCTCGTCAACGCCAAGAACTGCACCTTCACGCCACATGTAGGCTTCCTTACGCACGAGGCCATGCAGCGCCGCGCCAAGATTGAGTTCGACAACGTCGTCGCCTACGTCGAGGGTCGCGCGCAAAACGTTTGCGAGCTGTAGTCAAACGAGGGCGGGGCAAAACCTCATCGCAGGCCTACCCCGCCTTCTTTGGTTCAACTAACCTGACCCCTTTGCCCCTTCCTTACCTAAGTTTACTCATCCATAAGGTAGTAGTGACCCAGTGCGTCGGCACCCAGGATGGCGTTTGCGACCATCTCGGGCGTCACCTCAAACGGCATGTTGCACATGGTGTCCTCGGGCGCGCACGCGGCCTCGGCAACAATCATAGCCTTCTCGCGCGTAACCTCGGCAACGCCAAGTTCCTTCATCGTGACCGGCAGGCCCAGCTCAATGCAGAAGCCCAAGACTTCCTCGAGCTTCTCGGTCGGGGCATCCTCGAGTACCAGCTGGACGATGGTGCCGAAGGCGACCTTCTCGCCGTGATACATGTTGTGGCACTCGGGCAGCATCGTCAGACCATTGTGGATGGCATGAGCAGCAGCAAGGCCCGAGCTCTCAAAGCCAATGCCCGAAAGCAGCGTATTGGCCTCGATGATGTGCTCGACGGCAGGCGTGAGCGCGCCCTTCTCCAGCGCGACCTTGGCCTTGACGCCGTCGGCCATGAGCGTCTCATAGCAGAGCTTGGCGAGCGCCAGGCCGGCCATGCCGCCCTTGCCGCCAGCGCAGGTGCCGCCGTCGGCATCGTGCGTCGCCTGGGCCTCGAAATAGGTTGCGAGCGCATCGCCCATACCGGAAACCGTCAGGCGCACCGGGCTCGCCGCGATAACCGTCGTATCCATCAGGACAATGTTGGGGTTTGCCTTAAGGAAGAGATACTTGTCGAACTGGCCGTCATCGGTATAAAGCACCGAAAGCGCAGAACACGGAGCATCGGTCGAGGCGATGGTGGGGCAAATGATAACCGGGGACTCCAGGTAATAGGCGACAGCCTTCGCGGTGTCGAGGATCTTGCCGCCACCGACGCCGACGATGATGTCGCAACCGTTGTCACGAGCGAGCGCAACCAGGCGATCGACCTCGCCCTTGGAGCACTCACCGTTAAAGTCCTCAAACAGCAGCTCGGCCTTAGCCTCGGCAAAGCCGCCCTCGATCTTGGCGCCGACGCGCTTCTTGCCCGAAGGCGTCACGATGACGAGGGCCTTAGCGCCGAGCGGCTCGACATAGGAACCGAGCTTGGCCAGCTCGTCCGGACCCTGGATGTACTTGCTGGGGCTATTGAAGATTGCAGCCATTTTTATCCCACTCTCTAATAATTAAAAAGAAAGGGGCTCCGTACAGATACGTGCGGAGCCCCTCGTTACGATAACAAGAGTCGATTAGAAATCGATGTCGGTGTCGTAGTAGCAGGCCTTGAGGATCTTCTCGAAGTCGGCAGCCTTGGTCTCACGCGGGTTCTCCGGCGTGCAGGCGTCGGTCTCGGCGTTCGCGGCGATCTCGGGCAGCTTGGCGAGGAACTCCTCCTCGGAAACCATCTGCGGGTTCTCGGCGTCGACCTTCACGCCACCATTCGCGTAATCCTTGATGGACTGCGGAATGTTGAGCTGGTCGTTGAGGTCGCGAATCTTCTGGACGAGCGCTGCGATGAGCTCCTCGTTGGTCTCGCCGGGAAGGTGCAGGATCTCCTTGGCCACGTAAGCGTAACGCTCGGCAGCACGCGGGTCCTTGGAGTTCCACTGGATGACCTTGCCCAGGTACATGGCGTTAGCGGCACCGTGGATGATGTGGCCATTCTCGAAGGCAGCACCGGTCTTGTGAGCCATGGAGTGAACAATGCCCAGCAGGCCCGAGGAGAAGGCGATACCGGCGATGCACTGAGCCTCGTGCATGTGCTGACGGGCCTCATGGTCGCCAGCATAGGACTTGGGCAGCCACTCGACGATCTCGCGGATGCCGTGCAGAGCGTTGGCGTCGGTGAACATAGAGGCGCAGGTGGAAACGTAGGCCTCCATGCAGTGGGTCAGAGCATCCATGCCGGTGTGAGCGCACAGCTTGGCGGGCATGGTGTAGGTGAGCTCGGGGTCGACGATGGCGACATCAGGGGTGATGTTGAAGTCGGCCAGCGGGTACTTGATGCCCTTTTCGTAATCCGTGATGACGGAGAATGCGGTGACCTCGGTAGCGGTGCCGGAGGTAGAGGAAATGGCGCAGAAGTGAGCCTTCTGACGCAGCTCGGGGAAGCTGAACGGCTGGATAATGTTGTCGAAGGACTCCTCGGGATACTCGTAGAAGACCCACATGGCCTTAGCAGCATCGATGGGCGAACCGCCGCCGATAGCAACGATCCAGTCGGGCTCGAAGTCGCGCATAGCGGCTGCGCCCTTCATGACGGTCTCGATGGAGGGATCGGACTCGACGCCCTCGAACAGCTTGACCTCCATGCCGGCCTCTTTGAGGTCGGCCTCAACGTCCTGCAGGAACCCGCCGCGGCGCATAGAGCTGCCGCCAGAAACGATGATGGCCTTCTTACCCTTGAGGTTCTTCACCTCGTGGCGAGCGCCCTCACCAAAGTACAGATCGCGAGGATTGGTAAAACGTCCCATACTGTGCCTCCTAAACAAGCCCCTCTTAGACTTGCGTATATAACGGAGCACCCAATTGGCTCCGTTAGGACCGGTTTGCGCGTTGCCGGCGATGACAATGCGCGATGTCTAAACGTCTCAACGCTCAGACAAACACTATTTTACCGTTCTGGTTGGTCAGTTATTCACCTAAAGCCGCCAATGATGAAACGTTTTTTCTATCCCTGAAGACCCTTGTGTTGCATTCATACTCCCAAGCTGGGCAAACGTTTTATCAAGGTTGACTACATATCCCGGGCAGGACCGTGCCCCTCCAAAATATGCACCGTTCGCCGCCAAAAATCGACCGTTTGCGGCACCGTGATACCACTCGGTCGTCCAAGGTGCCGACATTTGTGCGACATCCGTCTTCGTGGTGCAAAGGTGCAAGTCCAAGTGCGGCACCCCCGTTGTGCCACATGCGGGTAAACTAGAACTTTATATAGAAACATTTGAACCCTAACCGCAGCAAAGGAGGCCCCATGGCATTCGATCCCATTCAAGAGGATTGCCATCGCCTCGTTCTTGAGGCCTTGCGCCGCGACAATATCCCGCTCACCGACGCTGCCGCCGTAGAGCATCTGATGGAACAATTCACCCGCAACCCCGCACCGCTCATCGTGCACGACCGCGACCGCGCCGGGCACCTCATTGCCAAGGTGGTCGAGGCTGTCGACTACCGCATTCCCTTTATCCCTGACGATACCCAGGCAGAGCAGGAAGAGGCAGCTGCCGAGAACATGCTCCGCGAGGCAGCCGCGCTCGACCCCACCAACTGGGACGCTCAGCGCATGCTGACCGCCCTCACCGCCGAATCCAACGAGGAATACGTGCAGTATCTGGTGTCCAAGTGCGACGAGGTGGAGCATGACCTGGCGCTCAAAATCGCCTCGGCGCAGGACCCCTACGAGCGTGAGGCCGCAGGCGACCTTACGCGCCGCCCCTATCTGCGCTGGCTTGCCGCCCTTGCGTCACGCGCGCTCATTAGCGGCCGCTATCGCATGTCGCTCGAAGCCGCAAACCGCAGCCTCGACTTTGCGCCCAACGACCCCGCCGGTGTCCGCCACACCGCGATGCTCGCCATGGCAAAGCTCGAATACCCCGCCGAGGAGCTCAAGCACTTTCGCTCTGCCCACTCCGTCCCCTATCTCGCCAACACGCCGCTGCGCCGTCGTCCCAAGGATGCGGAGCGCGACTTGGACCCGTGGACGCTCATCGCGCTGATGAGCGCTGCCTGGCGCGAGCTGGACTACGAGGGCGCCGAGCACTATTTGCGCATCCTTGCGCGCTCGTGTCCGCACGCAGCCGAGGCACTCTACTTCCAAACCGAGTTTCCCGATGGCGTCTATGCCCGCGTCAACGTGGGTGTGGGCTCCACCGACGAACTTGTCCTTGCGCTGTCCGAGGCGACGCCGGTACTGCAGGAGGGCCTGGGCGCCCCCGACAACGCCAGTTTTGCCGCCTGGGTCGCCACCAACGATATCGTGCGTTCCCAAATCGATGAGCGCATACTGCGGGCGGCCGAGCAGGGTTTGCCGTTTAAGGGAGGAGACCTCTAATGGATCCGAGCGTCTACATCCCCGCCTACCTGGAGCGCACCTATCTGGCGTCGCACCCCGAACTCACCGATGCAGCACGCGAGCTTGTCCATAACGACGTGAGCGTCAACCCTCATAAGTATGCGCAGACCGAGCATGCCCAGGCACTGCTGTCCTATGCCGGTGTTCATCGCCACCTGCTCGACGAGCTCCATCGCATCGAGGACATGGGCAGTGACGAGGAGTTCGAACAGACGCGTAATCGCCTGTTCGACGACATGCGCGATGAGCTGCTCAAAATTGTCCGCGTCGATGCACTGGCCGTCGACGCGCAGCTGCTCGCCATCATCCTGGCCGACACGCCCGTTGACGCCTGCCTGGGTGACCTGATGAAGCTCGAGGCGACCACGGCCGATTACCTGCAGCAAAGCGTGCCCGGGTTCGACATGGAAGCCCCGCACTACTGGGCCAACAAGGTTTTGACGGACGGCGTGACGGCGGCCGATCTCACCGTAAGCGAGCCGGCTCTTATCGGGTGGCTCCACACGCTCGAGGCCATCTCGCAGCTGTGCATGGCAAGCGCTCGCTACCGTGCTGCCGCCAACTATTCTCGCCGTATTCTTAAGGCGGAAGGCTATCCCACCCGAGCTGCAGGCACCGTGCTACTCGCCCTCGCTCGCCTGGAAGACGAGGACGGCTTTTTTGCCCTGGCCCACCAGCTCGAGGAGCAGATGGGGGCCGATGCCCTCGAGAACTCCCCCTGGTACCTGCTCGCCCGCACGATCTTGCTGTTCAAAACGAACAAGATGCGCCCGGCGACACGCGCGCTGCGCGAGTTTGCCAACCGCTGCGAGGGCGGCGCGTTCTTTTTGCTGAACCCCATGTATCAGACGCCGTACCTTCCCTGCCGGCCCGAACCGCACGACCCCTGGGACCTTTCGCATCAGGCAGTTTGGGAGGCCGACGGCATCATCTCGGATACTCCCGACTTTGCCCCCTGGGCCAACGCTTGCGAAGACGTATCGCAGCTTGCCCAGGAATTTGCGCGCCGCTACGGCTTTTAGCGACGCGATCGCCCCGACCATGTCATCTATGTTAGGAACGGCTTCATGAACCTCCGCTCATCTCTTGCCTGCACCTCGAGCGATATCGCCCGCTGGGGATTGCGCTCCGTCCTTAAGCGCCAGGGCGGCGTACTCCCCGGCCGCATCGCCATGAAAATCGACCCCGAGCTGCTAAGCGACCTCGCGGACCTTGTCGACCGCAGCGTGGTGATCACCGGCACCAACGGCAAGACCACCACCTCCAACCTCATCGCCGACGCCGTTGCCGCTAGCGGCGCCACCGTGGTATGCAACCGCGCCGGAAACAACATGGAGCCGGGCGTGGTGGGTGCACTGCTCGAGAGCCGCAGCGATCTTAAGCGTGCCGGCAGCGGCAAGCGCGTAGGCGTCTTTGAGTGCGACGAGCTCTACACGGTGCGCGTCCTGCCCAAGCTCAAGCCGACCTACTTTGTGCTGCTCAACCTGTTCCGCGACCAGCTGGACCGCTACGGCGAGATCGACCACACCCAGGACGTCATCGCCCACGCACTGGAGCTTTCGCCGGCAACGACGCTCATCTATAACGCCGACGATCCGCTGTGCGCCTCGATCGCCGCGCGCGTCCCCAACATGAGCATCGCCTTTGGCATCGACGGCGCCACGGGCACCGAGTCCGATCGCATTAGTGACTCGCGTTTTTGCTCGCAGTGCAACGCGCCGCTGGAGTACGACTATGTGCAGTACGGCCAGCTCGGAGCCTATCATTGTCCTTCGTGCGGCTGGAGTCGTCCCGCGCTGCTCCGTCGCGTGACGGACGTTGAGCTCACCTGCAACGGCTACGGCTTTGACCTGAACTTTGGACCCGATACCGACGCACCCACAACGCACATCGCCACGCGCTACAACGGCCTGTACATGGTCTACAACGTTGCCGCCGCCTTCTTTGCGGCGCGCGAGCTGGGCGTAGACGCGGCGCATCTGCAGCCCACGCTCGATGCCTATGTCCCCGCCGGCGGACGCATGGGCCGCTGGGAGATCGCCGGCCGTACCGTCGAGGCAAACCTGGCCAAAAATCCCGTGGGCTTCGATCGCCAGATCCAGTCCATTAAAACGGCAGGCGGCAGGCTCTGTGCCTTCTTCCTGAACGACAACGACGCCGACGGTCACGATGTCTCGTGGATCTACGACGTCGACTTCGAGCGCATCGCCGATACCCCAGGGCTTGTCGCCTTTGTCGGAGGTACGCGCGCGCACGATATGCAGGTACGCCTGAAGTACGCCGGCATCGACGCCGCCATCATCTCGAATATCGAGCAGGCGATCGGCGCCGTGGCAGACGAGGAGGCTGGCGATACTTTCTACGCCGTCGCCAACTACACGGCCTTCCCACCACTGGTCAAGGAGCTCGACGAGCTTAAGGGCGCCGATGCGAGCTCGGTCACCTCCCACGCCGTAACACGCGCCAATGGCAGCGCTGTCCCCACCGATATTGCGCCGGTCGAGCTTTCGCGCCCGCTGCGCATCGTCTACCTGTATCCCGATGCCCTCAACCTCTATGGCGACGGCGGCAACGTCATTGCCCTCGAGCGCCGCTGCGCCTGGCGCGGCATTCCCGCGCGCGTGGACGAGGTCCGCATGGGCGAGACGCTCGATCTCACCGACGCCGACATCGTCATGATGGGCGGTGGCTCCGACCGCGACCAGCTGGCCGTGGCGCACGAGCTGTTCGCTCAAAAAGACAAGGTCGCGGCCTATGTTGAGGATGGCGGATCGCTGCTTGCTATCTGCGGCAGCTATCAGCTGCTCGGCCGTTCGTACTATATGGGCGAGAATCGCATCGAGGGCCTGGGCGTCATTGCCGCCGAGACTGTGCGCGGCTCCGACCGCCTGATCGGCAACGTCGCCGTCAAGACCGACCTGGCACCCGAGCCCTTTGTGGGATTTGAGAACCACGGCGGCCGCACCCTGCTCGATGCAGAGGCCACGCCGCTCGGAACGTCCGTTGTCACGGGCACCGGCAACAACGGCGACGATGGCTTTGAGGGCCTCATCTACAAGGGCGTCATCGGCACGTACCTACACGGACCGGCACTGCCCAAGAACCCTGAGTTCGCCGACTGGCTCATCGCCCACGCCCTCGAGCGCCGTGGCGACGCACAGGCCGCCGCCCTGCTGCCGCTCAAACCCCTCGACGACACCTACGAGCACGCCGCCCACGACGCCGCGATGAAGCTCCTCCCCTAACGCCCCACCGCCACAAAGGGGACAGGCACCTTTGTGGCGATTTTGATCTGCCACGGCAGTTTGTCTCAATCTGTAACATTTAGACCGTTAAAAGTCGTCTTACTGTTACAGAATGAGATGTTCGTCCCGATGCCCGCCGTTTGTCTCGATCTGTAACACATAGAGCCGATTTGCCCGCCCAGATGTTACAGGTTGAGATGTTTGAAGATCGGGATAGAGAGTCGGCTCCTGTGTGGTGGTTTTCCAGTTTACCAACGATATACGCGCCGGCAAAAAAGTCTGCTATACTCTTTCCCGCTGTCCCCATCGTCTAGCGGCCAAGGACGCCACCCTTTCAAGGTGGATATCGCGGGTTCGAATCCCGCTGGGGGCACCATTTGAGATGTGAAGCCCGTTACCAATTCGGTAGCGGGCTTTTTGCTACCGATATGCCGGGATTCGAACCCCGAGGGCGTTAAATCACACTGCCACCCAAGGGCCCGTGGGCAAATAATAGCAAATATGAGTACTGTTACCAATTTAGTAACAGCGATTTCATGCCATCAGAAGGCGATTCAGACGCCAGGGGTCCTACGGCGGAAGCATTGCAAGCGTTTATCAGCTAAGTACTTGGACATATGTTGCGTAACACTGCATATTTTGCAAAAAGATAATGCTACAGGACTTATGACAGTACTCATATTTGACGTTTTTTGCCCACGACCCCTTATTACGTGGGCGAATCAGTTGCAAAACGGGTTTCAAAGCGTCCTTCGCAATCAAAAAGCCGGGGCCCGCGCGATGCGGACCCCGGCTCAATACCGTGACGATATGTCAGTTACGTACTACACGTAGAACAGGATGTCGTCGTAGGTCGGGACCGGCCAGTAGTCGGCAGCCACGATCTCCTCCATGGCATCCACGGCGGCACGCAACGCATCCATAGCGGGAACGACCTCGTGCGCATACACGTTGGCCTGCTCCTGACCATCGAGGGCTTCGGCCTTCTGATGCACGGCGTCGAGCGCCTTGATGGAGTCGTTGATGGCGGTGATACCGTTGCAGAGCTTGTTGAGCGTGTTCTGCTCGCACTGCATGGCGGCCTCAGCACCGGCGGCACGAATAGTCTCAAGGCCCTTAGCGACCTTGGTGGCATAGGCGGTAATGACCGGGCGATAGGTACGACGCGCCTCGCGAACCATCGTGGTGGCCTCGATGTTCATGAGCTTGTTGTACTTCTCGAGCTTGCAGTCGTAGCGGCACTGGGCCTCGGCCTTGGTCAGGACACCCGTCTCCTCAAAGAGCGCAATGGCCTTATCGGAAACAAAGGCGGGCAGGGCGTCGGCCGTGGTCTTGTTGTTGGCAAGGCCGCGCTTCTCGGCCTCAACGGGCCACTCGTCGGAGTAGCCGTCACCGGAGAACAGGATGCGCTGGTGGTCGGTCAGGACCTTCTTGCAGTACTCGAGCGCAGCGTCCTGGAACTCATCCTCAGGCGTACCCTCAAGCGCGTCGGCGAAGGACTTGAGCGACTTGGCCACGGCGGCATCGAGCACCAGGTTGGAGTCGGAGACGTTCTGCTCGGAGCCGCAGGCACGGAACTCGAACTTGTTGCCGGTGAAGGCAAACGGGGAGGTGCGGTTGCGGTCGGTATTGTCCTGCATCAGCTTGGGCAGGGTATCAGCGCCCAGGTCGAGCACGCCGCGCGTGGCATGGACGGAAGCCTTGCCATCGATGATCTTCTCGACGACCTCGGTAAGCTGGTCGCCCAGGAAGATGGACATAATCGCCGGAGGAGCCTCGTTGGCGCCCAGACGATGGTCGTTGCCGGCCGAGGCAACGGAGGCACGCAGGAGCTCCTGATAGTTATCGACGGCCTCGATCACCGCGGTGAGGAAGACGATGAACTGCAGGTTGTCGAGCGGGGTGTCGCCCGGATCGAGCAGATTCTCGGACTCGGTGCCAAGCGACCAGTTGTTGTGCTTGCCCGAACCGTTGATGCCCTCGAAGGGCTTCTCGTGCAGCAGGCAGACCAAGTCGTGGCGGGAGGCGATGAGCTTCATCTTCTCCATCATGACCAGATTCTGGTCGATGGCCTCGTTGACCTCGCCATAGACCGGTGCGAGCTCATGCTGGCAGGGAGCAACCTCGTTGTGCTTGGTCTTGGCGGGAATGCCAAGAGCCCACAGTTCATCGTCCAGATCCTTCATATAGGCCGAGACGGTGGGGCGGATAGCGCCAAAGTAGTGCTCCTCAAGCTCCTGGCCCTTACAGGGAGCAGCACCAAAGAGGGTGCGGCCGGTGATGACCAGGTCCTTGCGCTTGCGATAGGCGTCCTTCTTGATCAGGAAGTACTCCTGCTCGTCGCCCACGGAAGGAACGACCTTCTTGGGGGTCTTGCCAAACAGCGCCAAAACGCGCTTAGACTCACGCGAGAGCGCGGTCATGGAACGCAGCAGCGGGGTCTTCTTGTCCAGGGCCTCGCCCGTGTAGGAGCAGAAAGCCGTGGGGATGCACAGGACATCGTCCTTGATAAAGGCGGGGCTAGTGGGATCCCAAGCGGTGTAGCCACGGGCCTCGAAGGTAGCGCGCAGGCCGCCGTTGGGGAAGCTGGAGGCGTCCGGCTCGCCCTGGATGAGGTTCTTGCCCGTAAACTTGGTAATGGCGGTGCCGTCGTGGTTGGGCTCCAGGAAGCTATCGTGCTTCTCGGAAGTAATGCCCGAAAGCGGCTGGAACCAGTGCGCGTAGTGCGTCGCGCCCTTGGAGATGGCCCAGACCTTCATGGCATGGGCAACGGCGTTGGCCACGTCCAGGTCGAGCGGCTCACCGCCCTCGAGGGTTGCAGCAAGGCGCTTCCAAATGTCCTTGGGGAGGTAGTCCTTCATGACTTCCTCAGAGAACACCATGGTCCCGAAGCGGTCAGTAAGTTCGGCCATACGGAACTCCCTTCGTATCGGCACCGCGTGAGAAGCGGTGTTGATTACTAACGAACGAGTCATAGCTTAGACTCGCCGTGTTTCCGCGACATTACCGTTATGTTGCTGTCGCGAAACCAATCAATGAGGTTACCCTATCGAGGCGACGTTGCCACCCTCAACAGCCAATCAACTGCATAAATTGCAGACCTCTCCCCATGGTTTAAGGGTAATTAATTTGGGATGGGGCTTTATTAACTGGTATTTCGCATCAGATACCATTCAATATAGCCCCATCCTACATTGACCGCCCTGTTATAGGAAATGTCGATAGCGAAGCATTTTCGATTAGTATCCCCAAATAGCGAGTGAAACTCCATCGTGGCACAGCGGTGCTGTAGAATCCTTACAACACATCACACTATTACGTATCTAGAGGAGCACGATATGCGCGTCGACGAGGTTTTTAAGCAGGCAGCATCCCAGGGCACCGCACCCGTTTCGTTTGAGATGTTCCCGCCCAAGGGCGAGCTTACCCTCGACACGGCTCGCGAGGTGGCAGGCAATCTGTGCAAGCTTTCGCCGAGCTTTGTCTCGGTCACCTGCTCGGCCGGCGGCTCGGGCAACGGTGCCACCACCGCCCCCATCGCGCATATGATTACGAGCGAATTCGATACGCCCTCGGTGGCGCACCTCACCTGCGTGGGCCGCACCCACGCCGATATCGCCGCCAAGATCGACGAGTATCGCACCGCCGGCGTTGAAAACATCCTGGCCCTGCGTGGCGATCTCCCTGCCGGCGCGACCGAGGACGACAAGCCCGCCTCGGACTACGCCTACGCCCGCGACCTCATCCCCGAGCTCGTCGACGCCGGCTTTTGCGTGGGCGCCGCAGCCTACCCCGAGGGCCACATTGCCTGTGAGGATCTCAACGCCTCGGTCGAATACCTCAAGCAAAAACAGGACGCCGGCGCGAGCTTCTTTGTGACGCAGCTCTTTTTTGACAACGAGTGCTTCTACCGTTTTCGCGAGCTTGCCGACAAGGCCGGTATCACCGTGCCCATTACCGCGGGCATCATGCCGTTTATGGGCAAGTCGCAGATCAGCCGCATGGTCTTTATGTGCGGCGCATCGCTGCCCTCCCCCGTCATCAAGATCCTCGCCAAGTACGAGAACGACCCCGAGAGCTTGCAGGCAGCCGGTGTAGAGTATGCCGCCCGTCAGCTTTGCGACCTCAAAGAGCACGGTGCCGACGGTCTGCACCTGTACACTATGAACCGTCCTGCAATCGCCGCGACCATTATGGAGCGCCTGGGGTAATGGAAAAACCGCACATCGATACAGCTTTTGGTGAAGTGCCGGCCGACCTTGCGTCGCCGGCGCTCTACCGTATCGATGCTGCCTACCATCCCCGCGTCGATCGTGCCGAGATGCTGCGCTACCTGGGCTACGGCGGTCAGCAGATTGAGCCCGAGCTGTCGCAGCGTATTGAGCTTGTCGTTGAGCGTCTGGAGCTGGACATTGAGCCCCGTGGCGTGCGCCGCATATTTGTCATCGATGCCACGGGCGTCGATGAGCAGGGCGAGCCTTGCATTCGCTTGGTCGGCACCAACGTTGAGCTGCGCGGTCGCGATATCTATCGCCACCTCAAAGACGCCCGCTTTGCCGCACTCATGGCATGCACCCTCGGCATGGACGCCGAGCGTCGTCTGCGCACCACGGGAGCCCAGCAACCCCTAGAGGGAGCCGTGCTCGACGCCGCGTGCTCCGCCTATGTGGAAGCTGCCGTCGAGCAGATGGACCAGCAGGTCAAGGCTGCGGCCGCCGTCCATGGGCTTGCCGGCAACTGGCGTTTCAGTCCCGGCTACGGCGACTGCCCGCTTACGGCGCAGCGCTCAATCGTGGCTGCGCTCAACGCCACGCGCCTCATCGGCCTTACCGTCACGCCCACCTGCCTGCTCATGCCCACCAAGAGCGTGACCGCGGTGATTGGCCTGTTCGACGGCGAGGTCCACGACGCCCAGAGCCGCCCCACCTGCAATATCTGCCGCATGCGCGAGCACTGCCGCTTCCGCGCCGCCCACACCACCTGCTATTCCAGCCACTAGGAGCCCCCGATGTTCACCCCGCTTATTACTCATAATTCGGATGGTGCCGCGCTGGCGGCGCCCGTCAATGCCGCACGCTGCAACGGCGCTGTGTACAAGCCACGCACGATCGACGACCTGCGCATTAAGGACGATCGCCTGCGCGCCGCCATCGAGGGCACGGGGCATCTGCTGTTTGACGGCGGCATGGGCACCATGCTGCAGGCTGCCGGCATGAAGGCCGGCGCCCTGCCCGAGCTGCTCAACTTTGAGGAGCCCGAGGTTATCACCGATATCCAGCGTCAGTATGTCGAGGCCGGCTGCGACGTGATCACCGCCAACACCTTTGGCGCCAACACCCACAAGCTCGACGGCGCCGCCACCGTGGCAGATGTCTTTGCCGCCGCTGTCGCCTGCGCCCGCGAGGCCGGCGCCCGCTACGTCGCCGGCGATATCGGCCCCATCGGCGCGCTGCTTCGCCCCTTGGGCACCCTGAGCTTCGACGAGGCCTATGACCTCTTTGCCGAGGAGGTGCGCGCCGGCGTCGACGCGGGCGTGGACCTCTTTATTATCGAGACCATGACCGACCTTGCCGAGATCAAGGCGGCCGTCCTCGCCTGCCGCGAGAACTCCGACCTGCCCGTCTTTGCCACCATGACCTTTGAGGAAGACGGTCGCACCTTCTTGGGAACGAGCCCCGAGGTCGCCGCCATCACGCTCGACGCCATCGGCGCCGACGTTTTGGGTATCAACTGCAGCCAGGGCCCGGCCGAGCTCCGAGGGCTCGCCGCACGTATGCTCACCGTTACCGACAAGCCCGTTATGGTGCAGGCTAACGCGGGACTGCCCCGCGTGGACGACGACGGCAATACCGTCTTTGATATCCAGGCCCCCGAATACGCCGAGGCCGTCGCCGGCATGATCGAGGACGGCGTGAGCGTCGTGGGCGGCTGCTGCGGAACCACGCCGGCGCATATGGCGGCCTTGCGCACGCTTATCGACAACCACACGCCCAGCCCGCGCCGCCGCAAGCCCAGCATGTCGGTCACGAGCGCCCAGACGGTCGTGGACCTTCCCTGTGACGGCCACAAAATCGCCGTCATCGGCGAGCGCATCAATCCCACCGGAAAAAAGCGCCTGCAACAGGCCCTGCGCGACGGCGACCTGGACTACGTCGTGAGCCAGGGCATCAGCCAGCAGGAACAGGGCGCCGACATCCTGGACGTCAACGTTGGCCTGCCCGAGATCGACGAGGTCAAGATCATCCAGCAGGCGACCGAGCAGCTCCAGGGCTCCACGCTGCTGCCGCTGCAGATCGACTCCACCGACCCCGCAGCCGTCGAGGCAGCCGTGCGCCGCTACGCCGGCAAGCCCATCATCAACTCGGTCAATGGCAAACAGCAAATCATGGATGAGATCTTTCCGCTGGTCGCCCATTACGGCACCAACGTCGTCGGCCTCACGCTCGATGAAGGCGGCATCCCCGATACCGCCGAAGCTCGCTTCGCCATCGCCGAGCGCATCGTGGCCGAGGCCGCCCGCTACGGTATCGGCCCGGACCGCATCCTCATCGACTGTCTGGTCATGACCGCCTCGACCAATCAACGCCAGGCCGAACAGATCCTGCGCGCCATGTCCCTGTGCAAGGAGCGTCTGGGCGTCAAATGCGCGCTCGGCGTGTCGAACATCAGCTTTGGTCTGCCTGCCCGCCCGCTGCTGGGCTCGGTCTTTTTGGCTGCCGCTTTTGGCGCGGGCCTGGACGCCCCCATCATGAACCCGGGCTCCAAGCGCTTTATGGATACCGTCTACAGCTATCGCGTGCTGAGCGTTGAGGACGAGGGCTCGACCGGATACATCGAGCGCTACGCCGGCTGGACCGATCCGTACAAGATCGCCGCGAATCCGGCGGCGGCTCAGGCGGTATCGACCGACGCCGCGCCCGCTGCTGGCACCACCGGCACCGACGGCAACGACGACCCGATTCGTCGCATGGTCGTCTCGGGCCGCAAGGGCGAAATCGCGGCCGAGACCGAGCGTCTGCTGGCAGACCATGACGCCATGGACCTCATCAACAATCACTTTATCCCCGCCCTCGATGAGGTCGGAGTCCTCTTTGACCAGGGCAAGTTCTTCTTGCCGCAGCTTATGGCCTCGGCCGAGGCCGCGCGCGTGGGTTTTGACACCATCAAGCGCCTGATGCCCGCCGGCGAGATTGCCGACAAGGGCAAGATCTGCGTGGCCACCGTTAAAGGCGATATCCACGACATCGGTAAGAACATCGTCAAGATGCTGCTCGATAACTACGGCTATACCGTCTTTGACCTAGGCCGCGACGTCGACCCGCAAGAGGTGCTCAAGACCGTACGGGAGCGCGACATTAAGCTCGTCGGCCTCTCGGCGCTTATGACCACCACGGTCGTCGCTATGGAGGAGACCATCAAGTTGCTCCATGCCGAGGTTCCGGGCGTCAAGATCATCGTAGGTGGCGCCGTGCTCACCCCCGAATACGCCAAGCAGATCGGCGCGGACTACTACGCCAAGGATGCCGCCGAAAGCGCGCGCATCGCCGAAGAGGTCTTTGGGCAGTAACACAACGGAAACAACCGAGCACCAAAACGTGCCGCACGCGCCACTTGGCACGTGCGGCACGTTAGAATAGATAAGACTATGCTCGTTTTGGCAGATAGGAGTGCAAGGATGGCGATCACGCCCGCAGAAATCGCGGAAACCCGCGGCATGGTTGAGGAGCAGAACCTCGACATCAGGACCATCACCATGGGTGTTTCGCTCATGGGTTGCGGCGACGAGAGCCTCGACCG
The DNA here is from genome assembly GCA_900541475.1 of uncultured Collinsella sp. Taxonomy (GTDB): domain Bacteria; phylum Actinomycetota; class Coriobacteriia; order Coriobacteriales; family Coriobacteriaceae; genus Collinsella. Next base: position 22,534 of record UQJV01000007.1, on the reverse strand, counting down.
CATGTGCACGAAGATCTACGACCACGTGACGCACACGGCTGAGCACCTGGTCGAGACCGCAGAGAACCTCGAGCGCGAGTACGGTATCCCCATCGTCAACAAGCGCGTTTCCGTCACCCCGGTGGCACAGATCGCCGCATGCTGCAAGGATGAGGACCTCACCCCCATCGTGCATGCCCTCGACCGCGCGGCCGAGACGCTCGGCATCGATTACCTGGGCGGCTTCTCCGCACTCGTTCAGAAGGGCATCGGCGACGCCGACCGCCGCGTCATCCAGTCCATCCCCCAGGCGCTCGCTACCACCAGCCGCGTCTGCTCCAGCGTCAACGTCGCCAGCCTGCGTGCCGGCATCAACATGGACGCCGTGCTCATGGCCGCCCAGGCCATCATCGATGCCGCCAAGCTTACGGCAGATGAGGATTCCGTTGGCGCCTCCAAGTTTGTCTGCTTTGCCAACATGGTCGAGGACTCCCCGTTTATGGCGGGCGCCGTCCACGGCGGTGGCGAGGCCGACGCCGTCATCAACGTTGGCGTCTCGGGCCCCGGCGTTATGGCGGCAGCCCTGGAGAAGCTGCCCGACTCCGCCTCGATGATGGAAGTCGCCGAGAAGATTAAGCAGACCGCCTTTAAGATCACCCGTGCCGGCGAGCTCATGAGCCGCGAGGCCGCCCATCGACTGGGTGTCGAGAAGGGCATCGTCGACCTGTCGCTGGCGCCTACGCCCGCCATTGGCGACTCCGTTGCCCGCATCCTCGAGATTATCGGCGTGGGCACCTGCGGTGGCCCGGGCACGACCTGCGCGCTCGCCATGCTCAACGACGCCGTCAAGAAGGGCGGCGTCATGGCCAGTTCCAGCGTCGGTGGCCTCTCGGGCGCCTTTATCCCCGTGTCCGAGGATGCTGGCATGATTGCCGCCGTCGAGGCCGGCGCGCTTTCGCTCGAGAAACTCGAGGCCATGACCTGCGTGTGCTCCGTCGGCCTGGACATGATCGCCATCCCCGGCGACACCCCGGTTGAGACCATCGCCGGCATCATCGCCGACGAGATGGCCATCGGCGTCATCAACAATAAGACCACGGCCGTGCGCGTGATTCCCGCCATTGGCAAGGGCGTGGGCGACTGCGTCGAGTACGGCGGCCTGTTTGGCCGTGCGCCCATCATGCCGGTGAACCCCAACGCCGGCACCGTGCTTGCCCACCGCGGTGGACGCTTCCCGGCGCCGCTGAACTCGCTGAAGAACTAGCTGAGGGGTTCGGGCGAGGAGCCCCGGGGAGGGCAAATATATAAGGTCGCCTGCTCGGACAGTCCTGACTCGCACGGAGAGCACATTAAGTGCTCTCCGGCTCGTGCGGAACTCGCGATCGACCTTATATATTTGCCCTCCCCGGGGCTCCCGCACAACGGGACCTCAGTTGGGTTCTATCCCGGTTGCAGTTGCTTCGCTCCTGCACCACTTGGCTGGTGCGGCGGTTTGGCGTTGGAACGGTTCTTTTTCTGATATATGCTGGTTGCGGCTCTTCTTTTGGGAGGAGTCGCTTTTTTGTTGTGAGGGAGATGGCCCGTGGCTGATGATTTGATTCGTTCTGAGCTGCTTTCTGCGGATTGGAATGGCGAATGGATGCGTCTGCAGGCCGCTCGACATCGGACTGATGATTCTTTTGAGTGGGATAAAAGGGCTCGGCATTTTCGGCCGCTTGAGACTGCTCCGTATGCCCGGGATTTTATAAAGCTGTTGGCGTTAAAGCCTGGTGAGTCGGTGCTTGATATGGGATGTGGGGCTGGGTCGATTGCTATTCCGCTTGCTCAGGCTGGGCATCCTGTAATTGCAGCCGACTTCTCCCCCGCTATGTTGGGCACCCTTGATGCCGGCATTGAGTATTACGGGCTCGAGGATCTGATTACGCCGCTTGAGCTTGCTTGGGATGATGATTGGGATCTGGTTGGGCCGGTTGCCAAGACTGTAGATGTTGCCTTTGCGAGTCGCTCGGTTACTACGAACGACCTGAAGGGGGCACTTGCCAAGCTTGACCGTACGGCTCGTCGGCGTTGTGCTGTCACGATGGTCGCCAACTCCAGCCCGCGTTATGATCTGCACTTGATGAACGCTATCGGCGCCTCGGTTACCTGCAGCAATGGCTTTGTGTACGCCTTCAACATCCTCATTCAGATGGGTGCGTTGCCGCAGGTTACATACTTTGAATCGCCTCGTCGCGATACCTTCGATAGCCTTGAGGCAGGCGTGGCGGATTTTTCCCGTATGCTCGAGCATGGCAACGAGGATAAGATCGACCGCCTGCGCGACTATATCGCTCAGCACATGATCGAAAACCCCCATGCCGGCGAGCCGGGCTCCAAGGGCGTGCCGCAGGGGTGCTATATGCTCGACCATATCCGTAAGGTTCGCTGGGCGTTTATTGCATGGGAACCGGTCTCTGCGCCCAGCTCATAGCCTGTTCGCAGCCCGCACCGCCCACTCACTCGGCATCCGCATTCTTTTTGAACTGGGCAAACGCGCTCCACACCGCGCCGTTCCTGCGCTATCGTGGGACAGCTCACGTAGATTAAGGCCCCGTCGCGGGGCGCCCCATACATAGAAAGCGAGAACCCATGGCACTGACAGGAGCCCAGGTCAAGCAGCTTCGCAGCATGGCCCATCACCTCAACCCCGCCATCATCATCGGTAAGTCCGATGTCAACGAGGGCACCGTCGAGCAGACGGTCGCCTACCTGGAGAAGCATGAGCTCGTTAAGTGCTCCGTGCTCGATGGCTCCAGCCTTTCCGCCCGCGAGGCCGCCGAAGAGCTCGCTGAGCGTTGCCACGCCGAGGTCGTCCAGGTCATCGGCCGCAAGTTCTCGCTGTATCGCGAGTCCTCGCGCAAGGACATCGAGAAGATCAAGCTCGTCTAAGAGTCAATGATCCGGCGAACCAACACATAGCAAGCTTACGGGTGCCCAAGTACTTCGGGCGCCCGTTTTTTATCGCTCGACCAGCACGCGATTGAGCCGCCCCTCCACCAAGCGCTCGTATAGACGCCGCGTCTCGGGCTCGGGCACGCCATTGACCTGCTCCCTCAGATGGTGCATATGCCCACTGTATAGCTCGACGATATCGCGCCTCCGCCCCGCCGCACTGTAGACACGCATGGCGCAGCGCACCATATCCTCACGCGCCGTTTCCTGTCGAAGCCCCGACTCCGCCAGCCAAATCGCCGACTGCAGATCGTTTTCTTCTAGAGCGGCATTTGCTCCCTTAATCATGCAATCGATGTACTTTGACTGCATAATGCGTCGCATACGCAAAAAGTAGGTGGGATTACAGCCATTGGGAACATACAGCGGTCCGGCATAAAGCTGCTCAATCTTAAGGCACAGCTCAACTAAATGGGGCCCGCGCGCACCCGTGCGATTTCCCAAAACCTCGCGGCTTATCTGGTCAAACAGCCGTACATCGGTCTTGACGTAGTCGCCGTTGAGTCCGATGCATTCATTTTGGATGAGCACACACGACTTGCCATCCGGCGTCGGTCCCAAAGCCGACCGCAAGCGCGATATCGTCGAGTACAGGTTGTTGCGGGCGCTATTGAACTCGGCATGGGGCCACAACTCCATGGCCAGCGTCTCACGATCGACGAGCGCATCCATGCCCAGCGCAAGCCGCTCGGCAAGTGTCGCCGCCTTCTTGCGGCGCCACATTTTGTCCGTGATGGGAAACCCGTCGCGCTCGGCGCGGAACGCACCAAACATGCGAATCTCGATATGGTCGATGGTATCAACGGCTTCAACCTCGCCGGCCTGGAACAGGCGCTCGCCCTCCCCTTCCAGATCATCGCGCAGCGAGTACCGCGACAGCTCGCGCACGGGAAGCTTCTTGCGAATCCTGGTCGCCGGCTCGCCCAGACAATGCATGGCAAGGCGCGCAAAGAGCCGATACGATGGCTCCAGAATCCCCGCACGATTCATGGACATCCAGGCCGCAAGATCGCTGTCTCGGCCCGCACAGGCCAAATGCAGCGCCACCATCCAGGCCTCCGCTCCACCAACCTGCGTCTGGCTTATATCGAGTAGCTCCGCTTCCTCGCGCACCGAAACCATCGAGGTGTTACGCAGATACGCCGCGCGCTCCAACAGCAATGCGTTATCGCGCATGTACGCAATCGACTCCTCGGCAAGTTTGAGCACTTGGACCGCACGGAACTTTGCATTAACCGGCCGTCCCTCTGCCAGCGACTGCCAGCCTTCTAGCAACAGGCCAAACAGCTGAATCTGGTTGTCGCGCATGCGCACGGCAAAACGATCGAGCTCGTTGAATGCCGCGTCGTCGGTTACCGGCAAGCCGGAAAGGAGCCGCCGTGCCGCCAACACCATGCGCACCCAGATAGCCATCGCCTTAAGCCCACGTACGTCGAGCGCCTCCCGCACCACCGTCATCTCGTCGTCGCGCTTGTCGGTTCCCGCAAACGACCCGTCAAAGAGCTCCACCAGCATGCTATCGGCCCGTATAACAATCCCCGCGATGTCGAGCTCGCAGTCGTAGGCCTTGCTCGTTTTGAGCTGCTGTAGAACGCCGCCGTCATCTCCCCGTTCGGTCAGGCATCGCTTGACCTCGATATGCGCAGACAACATATCGAGTGCGGTATGGGATGTCTCGATTTCTGGCACGGCCAGGTTCGTAGGGAGCCCAAGCCCGTTGTCCCCATAGCAAACAGCCGTCAGTGTCTGGGCCACCCTCCATGAAACAGGGTCTATTTCGCAGGCCGCCCGTTCGCCCCCGCGCTCGATGACCGATGCCATATAGCGAGCGAGCTTTGTATTGGACACGCTGACCGCTGCCAGATATACGCCAAGCGCCTCGGCAGGCGTTGGCTCTGGAGCCGAATCGTCGGCATCGATCGTGCCCAGCGCCGCTCGGCAGATATCGGCCCCGTGCCCCGTCAGAGCCAGATCGACCCCATACTGCCCAGCAAGTTCAAGGACCGCCCCACGGTCCAAAAAGGCATCCGCCAGGCCCATCGCCGCATCGCATCGGCCCGCCTTAAGCAAAATCCGGGCCGCCCTCGGAACAAGTTCGGGGCGAACCTCGGCCACCAACTTACGCAAACGCAAGCGTCCGTTATCCTCCGTGCCCAGACACGTAAAACTCCGCTCGGCGGGATCCAAGCCAAAGATCGGGTAGTCGCGTACAAAGTAGGACTGGTCGACCATCGACAGCCTCACCCCGCAAGCCTCGAGTTCCGCGATATTGCCCTCGCCCATCAAAACCATGAGACATGCCACGCAAAACAGCGCATTATTGTCGAGCGAAGCCAGATCGACAAGTGCCGCGCCATATACGTTGACAATCTCGTTTTCGAGCAGACCGGCTACGTCGCCTTGGCCATACAGACCCGTCTGCAATGCCGAAACGAGCTCGGGCACGCCCTGCGTGAGCTGATAAAAGTCGAGCGATGTGCTGATCGAAAACGCCGATGCCCACGCCGAATACTCATAGGCATGCACCTTGAGCATCTGCGCATTGATCTTAACCGAATCGCCCAGCCCATGAATCAGCTGACGATTTGAAGGACGACAGGAGATAAAGACCCCTATCCCCATAGCGCGCAGGCCGCGAATCCTGTCGATGAGGTCTTCGGTATCGTGCTGATCGAGGTTTGGCACATTATCAATCGCGATAAGGGAGTGCGGTTTGTCTTTGAGTTCTTCGGTAACCACCTCGAGCTGCATAAACACCTCGCGCCCAATGGCGCGATCGGCCTCGATAATCCGCACGGGGCCTCGCGTCGGGTCGCATTTAACCTCATGGGTGTACTGCAGCAGCACCGAGGTCTTCCCAAACCCGTCGGGCGCATAAAGAACCACGATGCCGGCCTTTCGGCCCTTGGCGATAAGCTCATTCATCAAGCGTTCGCGTCGCACCATATAGCCTCCGCCCAGCGGCATCAGCTCGAGGTCGTCTATACCGCTCAAATCGTTTACCATGCCCGCTCCTCAACTCGACCGTATGGACACTGTAGCCGCAAGACCATACAAGCCGCGCTATGAATAGAGCGACCTTGTGTTTTAGGTTGTCTTTTGGTACGCAAGCGGCAAGTTTTTGTACAGCGAGGGCCGATTGTTATTAATCCCCCGACTAATCGGTCTTTAAGCAGGTAAATGAGCTTGTCAGCTTGTCCCATCTAAGCGGCAGTGTAACGCAAATGAACAAGGTTCAGCTATGTCATTCAACTCGCCTAGCACCCGCTACCGTCTACGACCTTTTAGTGGCATTTTTGCATAGAATCTGATATGGAATGAATCAAGCTGTTGGGCATCCGGCATTCGTCAAGCTTGCGGCAAGATTTTGGTCAAGTGGACAGAAAGGGATAGCAAAAAGGCCCCCGCAAAGCGGAGGCCTTAGGCAAGGCTATGTCGAGGTGCAGGATTCGCGCTACTCGCAGAGCGAAAGGGCGGCCTCGTCGGCAACGACAACGCAGTTGGTGTGCAGCTGCAGGATCGAAGCCGGGCACTCGGGCGTAACCGGACCATAGCACATATCGTGCACGGCCTGAGCCTTGGCCTCGCCGTTGGCGACGACCAGGATCATGCGGGCATACATGATGGTCTGAGTACCCATGGTGTAGGCCTGACGGGGAACATCGTCGATGCTGTCGAACAGGCGGCTGTTGGCCTGAATGGTGCTCTCGGTAAGGTCGACGCAGTGCGTGCCCTTGGAGAAGTGGTCATCGGGCTCGTTGAAGCCGATGTGGCCGTTGTTGCCAATGCCGAGCAGCTGCAGATCGGGATAGCCGGCGGCAGCGACGACCTTATCGTACTCAGAGCAGGCAGCGGCGGCGTCGGGGTTGGAACCGTCGGGCACATGCGTGTTGTTCAGGTCGATGTTGATGTGATCGAAGAAGTTCTCACGCATGAAGTAGTGATAGCTCTGGGGATCGTCGTGCGAAAGGCCGCGATACTCGTCCAGGTTGTAGGTGCTGACCTCGGCAAAGTCGACGTCGCCCTTCTCGTACCAAGCAGCGAGCTGCTTGTAGGCACCGATCGGGGTGGAGCCGGTGGCAAGACCCAGCACGCAATCGGGCTTGAGGATAACCTGCGCCGAGATGATATTGGCGGCCTTGCGGCTCATATCCTCGTAGTCTTTAGCTTTAATGATCTTCATTACGCGTCCTTTCTCGTACAAGAGAGGCAAGGCTCCCCTTACAAGCACTTGCCCGCGGCCCGCGTCGGCCGCAACCAACGTGTGCGGCCACCAGGGCGAGGTCGCGTAATGTATGTGTCTCGTGTCTAGCCGCGTCGAGGCCCCTGCCCGTCCACGGTGACCCAAAGCCGTTTAGCTTCGGACAAATCCCATCTTGCCACGGAGGGCGCCCTCTTTCAAGGGCGCCCTCCATAAACGTGTTTGAATTGTAGGCTAATGGCCACGTGCACTTACTAGCGCTCGCGAGCAACGATGAGCTGGTCCATCTCTTCGACATGCGCACCAACGGAGCCCTTGATACTCGAGAACTCAACGGAGTTGCACACCAAGATGGGAACCGTCACATCGTAGCCCTCGGCAGCAATTGCCTCGCGATCGAACTCGATGAGCACGTCACCCTTATGGACGACATCGCCCACCTGTGCATGCACGCTAAAATGCTTGCCCTCAAGCTGAACAGTGTCCAAGCCAACGTGGATGAGCACGTCTAGGCCATCGACCGTGTTGAGCGCAACGGCGTGACCCGTGGGAAAAATGGCCTCGACCTTGGCGTCTGCCGGCGCAATCACACGCGTGCCGGTAGGCTGAATCGCCACGCCCTGGCCCAAAAGGCCGGTGGCAAATGTCTGGTCATTGACCTCGGACAACGGAATGACGTCGCCCGAGATGGGAGCATCCAGCGTAAGAACTCGTCCACGCATACCAAAAGACCTTAGGACTTTAGTGAACATGCTCCCCCTCGGACATACCAATCAATCAAAATAGCTTTAACAGTTTACCACTTGGCACCCGTTTTTGACCATTAGGGAAGTTCGCGCTTGACAACCTCGACGATGTCGTCGACAACACGCTGAGTGAGCTCGTGCGTCTCCGCCTCGGCCATAACACGGACCAGCGGCTCGGTACCGCTCGGGCGCACCAGAATGCAGCCGCGGCCGTCAAGCTCCTTCTCGGCGGCAGCGACGGCGTCCCAAATGGGCTGGCAATCGTCCAGGCCGGCCTTGTTGTCGGAATGCACGTTGACGAGTACCTGCGGGTACTTCTTCATGATGCCGGCAAGATCGGTGAGGGTACGACCGGTGCGCTTGAGCACGGCCAGCAGCTGCAGAGCCGTCACCAGGCCGTCACCGGTGGTGTTGTGCTCCAGGAAGATGATGTGGCCGGACTGTTCGCCGCCGATGACGGCGCCATCCGCGAGCATGCGCTCCAAAACGTAGCGGTCACCCACGGCGGTCTGAACCATCTCGAAGCCCTGCTCCTTCATAGCGATGGAGAAGCCAAGGTTGCACATGACGGTCGAGACGATCTCGGAGTTGGCGAGCTTGCCGCGGGCGGCGAGGTCAGAACCGCAGATAGCCAGGATGTAGTCACCGTCGATCTCATTGCCCTCGCCGTCGACGAACAGCACGCGGTCGGCGTCGCCGTCGTGGGCCAGGCCGATATCGGCGTGGGTGCGCAGCACGAGCTCGCGCAGGGGCTCAAGGTGAGTGGAGCCGCACTCAACGTTAATGTCGGTGCCGCAGTAATCGGTGTTGATGGCATGGACCGTGGCGCCCAGGCGCTGCAGCGCAGCGGGCGTGGTCTGGCAGGAAGCACCGTGACCGCAGTCGACGGCAACGACCAGGCCATCGAGCCTCAGGCCATCAAGCGTATCGATGGCGTGGTCGACGTATGCCTTGCGAGCGTCCTTCATCTTGATGATGTGGCCCACGCCGGCACCGGTCGGCAGCGTGTCGGCAGCCATGGCTTCCTCGGACATGACCCAGGCGCTGATCTCTTCCTCGACCGCATCGGGAAGCTTCATGCCCTTGCGGCTAAAGAACTTGATGCCGTTGAACTCCGGCGGATTATGCGAAGCAGAGATGACGATGCCGCCGTCGAGCTCATTCTGGACGGTGAGCAGCGCCACGGCAGGCGTGGGGATGACGCCGCAGCAGTGCGGACGGCCGCCCTCGGCCATGATGCCGGCGGTCAGAGCGCTCTCGAGCATGGTGCCCGAAAGACGCGTGTCGCGGCCGACACAGATATCCGGACCAAGGAACTTGGTCGCCGCGCGGCCCAGGCGAAACGCGAGGTCACACGAGAGGTCGGCATTGGCGACGCCACGGACGCCGTCGGTACCGAAGATGTTCTGGGGCATAGGATCGCTCCTTCCCTAGCAGGCGATATGCAACCGCCCACCCTAGTCGAAAAAGAAAAGCGGGACCCGCCGAGGAATCGGCAGGCCCCGCTTGTACATTGTATCTCGTAAGGAGATAAAACCTTAGCGCTTGGAGAACTGGGGAGCGCGGCGGGCCTTCTTGAGGCCGTACTTCTTGCGCTCGACCACGCGAGCATCGCGCGTAAGGAAACCGGCCTTCTTGAGGTCAGCACGGTAGTCGCCAGCGTTCAGAAGAGCGCGGGCGATGCCCAGGCGCAGAGCGCCGGACTGACCGGAGATGCCGCCGCCATCGCACAGAGCGATGACATCGAACTGACCGGCGGTGTCGGTCACCTTGAAGGGAGCAAGGGCGTTCTCAACGAGCTGATGACGGCCGAAATACTGCTCGGCGTCACGCTTGTTGATGGTCACCTTGCCGGTGCCGGGGACGAGACGGACGCGGGCGACGGCGTTCTTACGACGGCCGGTACCCTGGTAGACAACGGTGTTCTCAGCCATCTTTAAGCCTCCAGCTCAATCTTCGTGGGGTTCTGGGCAGCGTGCGGATGCTCGGCACCAGCGTAGACCTTAAGCTTGGTCATCTGGGCACGGCCGAGGGTGGTCTTGGGCAGCATACCGCGAACGGCGCGCTCGATGACCTTCTCCGGGTGCTTCTCCATAGCCTGGCGGAAGCTCTCAGCCTTGAGGCCGCCGTTGTAGCCGCTGTGGCGATAATAGGTCTTCGTGTCGGCCTTGTTACCGGTAAGCTGGACCTTATCGGCGTTGATGACGACAACGAAGTCGCCGCAGTCGCTGTTGGGCGTGAACTGGGGCTTGTTCTTACCGCGCAGGATCATTGCGATCTGGGTGGCAAGACGGCCCAGGACAGCACCATCGGCGTCGACGAGAACCCAGTTGCGCTGGACCTCGCCCTGCTTGGCGTAGTGAGTCGATTTCGAAATCACTTAGACTCCTCCATGTACAGTACGTGTTGTTACAGAGATTCACGGGGCTCTGCAAGTAACCCGTCCATATTACCCCGCTCGCCGCCCGAGTCAACAGGTATTTTGGCTCTGACCAGAGTTTCTGCACATGTCATCCATGGGTCATGACGTCGCGACACTAGCGCTCGACAAATGTCTCGATATCACTCAGTAGGCGCTTTGCCTCCTGGCGGCCCTGAATATACAGGTCGAGGAGCTTTGCCGGATCATGCTCAACGTGACCGACCTCGACCGGCTTTTGCGGAGCAACGACCAGCGCGCGGCCCTCGCGCTCATACTTCCACAGATGCATGCGCTGGATGTTATAGCGGTCGTGGCGCGTCTCGATGGCCTCGAGCAGGTAGGGGTAGTCGGCATAGCGGGCGCGTGCAGCGGGCATAAACTCGTAGGGCTTTTTTTCGTACGAGCGGTCCTGCGTGACAATGACAACCGCGCGGTCGAAGCCCGCCTCCTTCAGTACGTGCTCGATAGGGACCGAATCGGCTACGCCGCCGTCGACGTATTTGTGCCCATCGATCTCGACCGGCGGCGTCACCAGCGGCAGCGACGTCGAGGCGCGCACGGCGTCGAGATCGAGCACGGCGCTTTTGACCGGGAGGTACGCGGCGGTTCCAAAGAGCATGTCCGTCGCGACGGCGTACATCTCGATGGGGCTCGCGTCGAACGTCTCGTTGTCAAAGGGGTCCAGGCGGTCCTGGACATCGTTGAAGATAAAGTCGTAACCCACGATGGAGCCCGTGGACGCAAACGATGCGGCGCCCATGAAGCGGTTGTCGTTGCAGAAAGCCAGGTTGATGCGGTTGGCACGGCCGATCTGGTGCGACTTGTAGTTCACGCCGTTGAGGGCGCCGGCCGATACGCCATATACCGCCGGAATCTCGACGCCGGCCTCCATGAGAACGTCGAGTACGCCTGCGGTAAATTGCCCGCGGAAGCTGCCGCCCTCCAAAACGAGCGCAACCTTGCCGGCGTTCTTTGCCTTATCTTCTGCAGTCATGTTGACCTCCTGCGATTGCGTTTTGGCTTTCTTCTACCCAGTTTTGGAATGGAGGGCGCGCAGGTTTTGGAGTTGAGGAGATGGAGCGGAAAGCACATCCCAGTTTGAGGCGGGATTCCGGGATGAACTTTCCGCTTGGACCGCCGTTGGGAAAGCGTGTCCCGTTCTGAGCGCGGATTCCGGGATGGATTTTCCGCCTGGGCCGCCGTTGGGAAAGCGCGTCCCACCCTACGTTGCCGTAGCGTTTGCTTAACGCCCGCGCCCTGCACAGAGTTCGATTCTCCGCGGGTTTGGGGTTCCGTTGATGCGGCGCATGGCCGGCTGAGATTCGATAACATCGCATCCATATTGGGCTGATAGTTTGCGCGGAGAATCCGCGTATTTGCTTCGCAAATCCGCGCCGGCTTCGGCCGGCTGCCGCCGCCCTCGCCCGCGGGCTACAAACGCTTCGCGTTTGCTTAACGCCCGCGCCCTGCATAGAGTTCGATTCTCCGCGGTATCCATATGTAATAAAAAGGCAGGTAGAGACACTTCTCTACCTGCCTGTTACTTATGGTGGAGGCGCGGAGAATCGAACTCCGGTCCACGAAAGCCCCCTGATTGGCATCTCCAAGCTCAGTCGCTGGTTTTGCCTCGGACGCTTTGCGCGCAGCGACACGCTCGCGGCGTCCTAACCGGTTCGGTCTTAGCCTGCGCCATACCGATTACGTGCGCAGGAGCATTCCCCTAACATGACGTCGCGCCGGTGTCGGGGAAATCACCGGGTTGACGCGCCGCTATAAACTAAGCAGCGAGAGCCATAGGCTCAAAAGAAGAGTTGTTGTCAATTCAATTTGACGGTACCCCTGTTTAACGAGGCGAGGAGACCTCGGCTTGCTTCCTCTCTCAGAGCTATCGTGTCGAAACCAGTCGCCCCCGAATGTCGGGAAAGTCTGGATGGCATTGGGCACGAGCACCCAACAGCCGTCGACTTTTCAAGGAACATACGGGGCGAGCCCCGCTTGTGAAGTGCTATGTTACCACGTTCTCAAGGAACACAGCTGTTCTATGCACGAGCTGTGAAGACCCCAATGTGCGCTGTACTTCGCACTTTTGCTACCGATCGCGTCACGTATATTTTCGCCAAGCACAATTGACCCGTCGAAAGGACCGTTATGGATACCAAGCAGCAACTCGTCAATGCCCTCGTGGGCCTGGGCTCAACCATTACCGAAGCTATGGATGTCATCGAGGGCTTTGTCCCCTGCGGACATCCCGCCCTCGTGGTCACGGGTGCCCTCAACGCGCTCACCGACGGCGCCGATGAGGCCACACTCGCCGAGCACGTTGAAACCGTCCGCGGCTTCATCGACCACGTAAGCGAAAACCGCGGCGTCACCGCACATCATGACATCGAGCTTGGTGAGCTCACGGGTGCAAAGGCCGAACTCTTTGCCGAAATCAGCGCTATAGCCAACCTCACCAAAACCGCTGGTGTCAAGAACACCCAGGTCAACGAATGGCTCTACCGCAGCCTCGCTGCCCTCAATCAATCCGATGCCACAGCAGTAGACAAACTCGCCGAAGCCGCCGCCATAAAAACGCGGCTTTAAAGACTTAGTTCTCATTTCGAGCCATAACTGAAGAGCAAGCCAGACACAGCACATAATCACATGAGAGATTTGAGAGTATCCAGCTTGCTCTTCGAATAAAAATGATATCTGTCCAGGCTAATTAACGCTTTGCTTTTCGCACAATCCAACGTACCAGCCTAAATCCGAGCACGATAAGCGCAATTAGTATCGCAAGTAAGACGATTTCGGGACCGCGCACAAAACCACCGCCCTAGTATGCATAGGTGTGCAGAGTCGTTCCCCGCATTTCCGCGCCCAAGAACACATTTCCAGTATACAAGCCTGGTATAGACACATTCACGCGCTGTAGCGCTCGTGTACTATTCCAGGTAAAGGAATCAGATGCCGTTCCCAGGGGAACAGAATAATTCGAACCCCATGCACTCGTTATCTTATGATTGCCGATTTTAATGTAGAACTCCTGAAATATCACCGAGTTATAGTAAACCCTCCATGTGCCAGAGGCGTTTTGATAATAAGAATCCCACGCGTTACACGGCTCAATAGTCGGAATATATTCAATTCCAATTTTGCCTTCAGTTCCATCCGGCAAAATAACGGTATATTCCTGACTCGCACGATCTTTCAGTTGAAATGAAACACTCACTGGATATTCGCTATTGTCATTAGTCAGGAAATCATCCGCAAACCCTATTGAGGGCGTAAACAGCGATAGGGCAGCCACTAACAGTAGTAATGCAACAGGTAAAGATAGGCGCTTGTTCATAATGCTCGCACCTAAAATAAATTCAGCTCCATCAACTAAGCATATCTAAGACGCTTATTGCCAAATATGGTTCCGAATCTTGATAGCATCATGAACCTCCACATTTTTCTTTTAGGATATCGCTTTATGTACCTGTACGCAAGCACTTTAACTTTGTTATTTGGGAGCCAGCCGGCGAAAGGATAGAAGTAAACTGTCCCTGGAAATTGCCGAGATAAACGCTTTGGTCAGAAGCACTTGGCCCCATCAATCCATCGGAGGCTCTCCCAACAAAGCACATCTCCGAAACAGATTTCCGGCCATCTGACCCAAAATATTGAGTCGACAGGACTGAGAAGGCATCTAGAGGGGCGGCGCATTTAAAGAATAAGGCGGTCCATGGCAAAAAAGCGTGCACCCCTTGGGGTGACGGAGCTCCAGGGGCGCACATATAGATTTACGTTAGCGGGACAACCGCCCACCACGTTCGGCCAAAGCCAGAATCGGCATTATTTGGCGCGGGGTCTTTGCTGCAAGATCGGCATGTTCGAGCAGCTTGCGATCGTTGGTCACCAAGTAATCGACCTGCGCGCGCTTGCACGCGGCGAGCACCAAGTTGTCTTCGTAATCGCGATGGAGCGCTAAGTATTTGTCGGCCAGCCAAAGGTCCGACGCATCTGCACCCACGGCCGTGGCGTTTTCGGTCATGTTCCGAACAAACGCCAACGCCGCATCGCCAATTGCACGGGCAGATGCCTCGTCGAGCGCTCCCCCGCTGGCAAGAACGCTGCGCTTCAGTTCGTGCTGTACAACATACAGTACGTCCTTAGCGATATGCACCGGAAAGAACAGCAACGCCCCCGATTCCGTCGCCCGCCCAATAAACGCACGCGCGGCAAGCGACTCGGCATGGTCGACGCAAAACGAATCAACCCATACGTTGGCGTCCACCATGATCTTGAGAGGCACCCCACTCACTGGATCATCCCCTTTTGGCGATAACGCTCATCCATGGCTTCGGAATAGATTGCGTCCCAACCGCGATCGTCGGATACGGGCGACGTAGCGATACCCAGGTCCGCGTAAAGCTGATCCGCCGCCGCCCATGATGCGGCGAACGAAGTATCGGGCGCGACGGTCTGCTTGCGGTCGTCGACGGCCGCAAGCACTTCCTCGCACTGCCCGCCACCCTGCGCGACCTTGGCCACCACCTTTTTGATGAGCTCGGGCAGTGACCCGCCCGAAAGCCGCAGTACCTCCTCGGCACGATTCTTGACCTGGCGATCTACGCGAACATTCACCTGCGCCATGCCGCTAACAGCACCCACGGCGATCCCGCTCCCTTCAATTGCTAGCTCTGCTAGCCACACTATATAGAGAAGCTAGCACATGGTCAAACGCAAAAGGCCTGCGCCCGGACGACACCGATGCCGTCTGGGCGCAGGCCAGATAACGTGGGCGAACACGTCTGCTAACGCAGGTAAGCCTTCGCGTTGCTCAGGCTGTAGGCAATCGTTGAGCCGTTGTGCAGCAGTGACGACGTCTGCGGAGTGATCATGCCGGTAATGCCCAGCGCCAGGAGCGCCGAGTTGGTGAGCATCACCTTGGAATACGAACTCGTCAGACGATCGATAAGCCCCTGACTCATACGGCGCAGGCGCACGATCGCGGCAAGATCCGTATCGGTCAGGATGATGTCGGCAACCTCCTTGGCGATGTCGCTTCCGCCACCCATCGCCAAGCCCACGTCGGCCAAACCGAGCGCCGGCGAATCGTTGACACCGTCGCCCACCATGGCAACGTGGCGCCCCTCGCGCTTAATCCGCTCCACATAGGCGTACTTGTCCTCGGGCAGCAGTTCGGCCTTAAACTCGTCGACGCCCGCCTCGCGCGCGATGCGCTCGGCCGTGCGCTCGGAGTCGCCCGTAAGCATAACGACATGCTTGACGCCCAGCGCATGCAGGTCGGCGATGGCCTCACGGACCCCGGGCTTGAGCGGATCCTCGATACCGAGCACGCCGACGACCTTGCCATCGACCGCCAGATACAGCGGTGACAGGCCCTGCATCTGAGACTCAATGCGCTCCTTAATGTCGGAATCGAGCTGCGCGCTCTCGTCCTCAAACACAAAGTGTGCCGAGCCGATAATCGCGCGACGCCCTTCAATGGACGAAGCGATGCCGTGCGCCACGATGTACTCGACGGCAGCATGGCGCTCGCGGTGCTCGAGCCCGCGCTCGCGTGCCGCATTGACCACGGCACGCGCCACCGGATGCGGAAAATGCTCCTCCAAGCAAGCGGAAAGGCGCAGGACCTCGTCCTCGCTCCAGCCATCGGTGGTGAGCACGCAGGCAAGACGCGGCTGCGCCTCGGTAAGCGTGCCGGTCTTGTCAAACACAATGGTGTCGGCCTTGGCAAACGACTCAAAGTACTTCGCGCCCTTGACCATGACGCCCATCTTGGCAGCATCGCTCATAGCGGTCATGACGGCAACGGAACCCGTGAGCTTGAGTGCGCACGAGTAGTCGACCATCAGTGCCGCCGAGGTCTTGATGAGGCTGCGGGTAGTAAGCGCAACCAGGCCCGCGAGCAAGAAGTTCCACGGGACGATCTTGTTGGCAAGGTCCTCCATATGCGACTGGCCCTCGGACTTGAGCGAGTCGGCCGTCTGCACGAGCGAGACGATTGAGCGCAGTTTGGTTTGCGCCGTATTGGCGCGCACGCGCACCAAGATGCTGCCGTCTTCCACGACGGTGCCGGCGAACACGTCGTCGCCTGCGCTACGCTCGACGGCCAGCGGCTCGCCGGTCAGGGTCGCTTGGTTGACCATAGCGCTCCCCTGCTCGACAACACCGTCGATGCAAATGGACATGCCAGTGCGCACGGCTACCAAGTCGCCGGGCTCGAGCTCGGTGGCGGCAACGCTTACCTCGGTGTCACCGACCACTTTTTGTGCCTTATCGGGCACGTCGAGCAGCGAGTTGATGAGCTCGTTTTCGCTCATGGCGCGCGTGTAGTCCTCGAGCAATTCGCCCACGTTGAGCAGGAACATCGTCTGGCCGGCGGTATCGACGTCGCGTTTGACAAACGAGATACCAATGGCCGAAGCATCGAGCACGGGAACGGTCAGGCGCGGCTGCGCGAGCTCACGGAGGGCGGCGCGCAAAAATGCCATGTAACCGGCCACGACAAACACAGCACGCAGAGGCGTCGGCAAGAACCAGCGGCGCGCGTAGTGGGCGCCGATAAGTGTGGCAAGATCCATGACGAGCTTGTGCTTGCGTGGCTCAAGCTGCATCACGTAACCCGTCTTTGCGTCGGCGATGGCCTGAGCGTCGAGCGCACCGACGGCGGCCAGCACGGCATCGCGGCGCGACTCGTCGTATTCGAGTGCCATCTGGCCAATGCGGCCGTAGACGCGCACCTTGTGCACGCCGTCGATGTCGCCGCCAAGCTTAAGAAGTGCATCGAGATCGCTCTCTGGCACAGGACCCGCCAATTGAAGACGGGTCCTGCCGGGGATCTCGCTAATAATCGAGAATCTCATAGTTTGTGCCTGGGAGCGTTACTCGGCTGCCTCGTCAGCAGCGGCCTCGCTCTGGGTGATGTAAGCAGCCTCGGCAACCATGTCGTCGACATTAGCCTTGGCCTGCTCGACCATGTCCTGGTAGCCGTTCTTGATGCGCATGCCGCACGCGATACCCTGCACGCAGGCGTTCTTTACCGGAGCGCTGGTAAGCAGCTTGATGCCGGCCGTGCCAAGCAGAAAACCGCCACCGACAAGCAGGGTATTGAACGTCGACTTCTTCATGTTGCTTCTCCTTTTTGCCGCATTGGACGCGGCATGGTGCTTCAGCACCCGAGTAAACAAGTTTGCTCGAGCACGCTTTTGAAATATCTCAATTTTATCTAACTATCTAGGTCAGCCATGGCTAACCTTTTGAAAATTAACGATGCGGAGTAACCGATTGTCAATGTGAGAAAGGGACTGTCCCTTTGCCCCTTCTTACAACTGCCAGGTAGCTGCTTCCTTTTGCAGCGCCACCATGCGGGCGAATTCTCCACCTGCCGCCTTGAGCTGCGCCGGAGTGCCCTGCTCGGCAACCACACCATCCTTGAGTACAACGATCTTATCGGCATTTTCCACCGTGCGCATACGGTGGGCAATAACGATAACCGTCTTACCTGCAAGCAGACGGGAGAGCGCCTGCTGAACCACGGTCTCGTTCTCCACATCCAAGCTCGCCGTCGCCTCGTCCAACAGCACGATAGGCGCGTCTTTGAGCAGCGCACGGGCGATAGAGATGCGCTGGCGCTCACCGCCGGACAGCTTGGAGCCGTTCTCGCCGATCATGGTGTCATAGCCCTGCGGCATGCGGCTCACAAACTCGTCGCAGTTGGCGGCACGCGCGGCAGCAAGCACTTCCTCATCGGTGGCATCGCGACGACCAAGACGGATGTTTCCCATCACCGTGTCGTCAAAGAGCAGCACGTCTTGGAACACAATGGCGTAGTCGCGCAGCAGCGCCTCGGGATCCACGCTCGCAACATCCACGCCGCCCACGGTGACCGTGCCTTCGGTGGCGTCCCAAAAGCGCGCGGCCAGGCGGCTCACCGTGGACTTACCGGAGCCCGAAGGACCGACCAGTGCCGTGACCTCGCCTTCCTTGGCGGTAAAGCTCACATCGGTAAGAACTTTCTCGCCGGCGCGGCCGTCCTCGCCCGCACCATAGCCAAATGCCACGTGATCGAACACCACATCGTGGCCTACGGGCTCAAACTGCTCGCTGCCCCGCGCCACGGGCTCTTCCATGATGGAACGCATGCGCTTGGCCGACGACTCGGCGGCAAACAGCTCGGACATCAGCATCAGCGCCTGATCAAAGGGCGCATAGATGCGGCTCACCATAAGCAGGAAGGCAAACATCATCAAAAAGTCGACCTGGCCGGAGGCGACCATCGCAGCGCCCGTGACCAACGTGGTGGCAATCCCCAGGCGCAGGATGGCAAAGGCGGAGTTGACCAAAAGCCCATTGGCGAGCTCGCCCTTGGTGGTCTCGCGCTCCTCGGCATCGATCACGGCGTTGAGCCCCTCAAGATAATGAGTCTCCTGGTTAGTGGCGCGGATCTCGCGCACGCAGTCGAGCGTCTCCTGGATCGCCTCGGTAACCTTGACCTTCTCGGCACGCACATGGTCGAACACCGGGGTCATGGGGCCGCGTGTCAGATACAGCACGGCAAAGGCCACGGGCACGCTCCAAAACGCCGCGATCGCCAGCTGCCAGCAAAAGAACAGCGACGCCACGAACACAATAGCGCTTGCGATGATGGCACCCCAAAGCTCTCCCAGCACGTGGCTGTAGGCGTGCTCCATGGCCTGGACGTCGCCCATGATGGTCTCGGTTAAATCGGCCAGATCACGACGGCCAAAAAACGACAGCGGCAGCTTGCGCAAGCGCTCGGCAATCTCCATACGCTGCTTGCCGCACTCCTCGTAAAAGATGCAGTAGGTGTAGTAATACTGCTGCCAGTTAGAGGCAAAGAGCAACACGAAAAAGACCAGGAGGCCGCCCACAATCGGCAGGGCATCCGGCAGGTCGGCACCGGTGGCGAGATGTTCGACAAAACCAGCCATGACCAGGAACAAAAAGCCCATGCCGGCCATGGTCACAAGATTGGTGAGCGTGGTCCAGAAAATGCCGCGTTTTACGCCGGCGACACCTTTATCGGATAGGAAATACTTCTTTTGGAATGAGGCGAACATTTAGGCCTCGCCTCCCTTCGCGACGGCGACATCCGCGGTCGCTGCAGTGATTTTCCAGCTCGCGGCCTGTTCGTATTCGGCCCACATCTTGGCGTACAGGCCTTTTTGGGACAGCAGCTCGGCATGAGTGCCAGTCTCCTGCACGCTACCTTGGTTGAGCACCACGATCTTGTCGGCCCCCACCACGGTCGAAAGCCGGTGCGCGATCATAATGACTGTGCGACCCGCCGCCAGTTTGCTAAAGGCGCGCTGGATGAGCGCCTCGTTCTCGGGGTCGGCAAAGGCTGTGGCCTCGTCGAGCACCACGATGGGCGCGTCCTTAAGGATTGCGCGGGCGAGCGCCACGCGCTGGACCTCGCCGCCCGAAAGGTACGCCCCGCCGGCGCCGAGCATGGTGTCGATGCCCTGCGGGAGCTTGGCCACGATATCGTCGCACTGGGCCGCGGAGAGGGCCGCGCGCACTTCGTCGTCAGTGGCCGTAGGCTTGGAGGCGCGCACGTTATCGGCAAGTGTTTGGCGGAACAGCTGGTTGGTCTGAAACACAAAGGCGACCTGGTCCATGAGCTCGTGCGGATCCATGTCGCGAACGTCTACGCCGCCCACGAGCACACGACCCAAGGAAACATCCCAAAAACGCGGGATCAGGCTTGCGCAGGTCGACTTACCGCCGCCCGAGGGACCAACCAACGCAAGGGTGCTACCTGCGGGAACGCTAAAGCTCACATGATCGACGGCAGGCACCTCGGCGCCCTCGTAGGTAAAGCTCACGTCCTCAAAGCGTACATCGCTGCCAGCGGGGTGCTTGGGTTGAGCGGGCACGGAGAGCTGCTTGGAATCCATAACGCTTCGGATGCGAGCCAGCGAATCAGCACTCATCTGAGACGCCTCGCCCACAAACATAAGCTTGGTCATGGCCGTCGGCACCACGGCCGAAAAGATCGCGTAAAACGTAAAATTGACCATAAAGTGCGCGAAGTCCGTCTCGCCCGGCGCCAGCAGCAGCGCCACAGGCAAAAGAAATGCCACAAGGCCGTTGAGCGCAGTAAGGTTGAGCACCTGCGGACCCCGGCAAAACGTACCCGCATAGTTTTGCGCCATATCGGCGTATTCGGCGATCGCATCGTGGAACGCCTTAAAGGAGTAGACCGTCTGCTGGAATACCTTGACCACGGGGATGCCGCGTACGTATTCGGTGCCGGTCTTGTTCATCTTGACCAGCGCGCCCATGTAAGCCTTCATAAACTCGGCGCCCTTGCCGCTCATCATGGTGGCCATGGCGCAAAACGAAACGACGACCGAGATTAAGCATGCCGCGCCCAAACGCCAATCGAGGGCAAATAGCAGCACAAGCAGGCCCACGACCATGGCGGTGGCACCGGCGATATCGGGCAGCATGTGCGCGAGCAGCGTCTCGGTGGAGGCGGCACAGCCGTCTACGATACGGCGCAGCTCACCGGTGGCGTGCGTGTCAAAGTAGCCGAGCGGCAGCTTAAGCAGATGCTCGCTCGTAGCCTTGCGGATATTGGATGCGCAGCGAAACGCGGACAGGTGCGTGCACATGAGTCCCACGAAATAGACCACGATGCTTGCCAGGGCAAAACCAACAGCCCACCAACCATACATCGCGATGTCGGCGGCCTCGCTCCAGTTGGGCGCCACGGCAATCAGGTCTCGCGCAACAAGCCAGATGCACACGTACGGGCCAAAGCTCAACAGCTGCGAGAACGCCGAGAGGGCCATGCCCAAATACGTTAGGAATTTACGGTCACCGGCATATGCAAGTAGCTCGCCGATGCCGCCGCCTTCCTTTTTTGATCCCTTTGCCATGAGATTCCTTTCTAACGGCTTGAGAGTTAACCGTAAGAAACTTATCATGGGCGTGTTAGCCAAGACACACAATCGAGGCAGGCGTGGACGTTTCTGCAAAGGAAGGGGACGCTTTTGAAAATGCGGCGGGCAGCAACCGATATAACCGAGCTCTACGCACCGCAGTTTGAGCAGTTTGGTCTGCAGCTTTCCGGCAAGGGCGCCGTCTTTACCGGTGAGGTGACAAACGATCGGGCGCACGGACGCGCATGGATCATGCCCCTCTCCCCTGCCTGCATCGTCATGGAGCATTACATTACCCCGATGCACGATATGTACCTGGCCGAATACACACCCGAACCGTACGCGTGCGTGAGCGAGGTCAGCGCGCCCACGCTCATGTGCATGCCCGAAGCCGGCATAACGCCTGCGAACCTTAAACCCCTGCATGGACCGTGGCCAAACAATGCTGTGTGCAGCTTTATCCAAGATAACTGTGGCGAGGAGTTAAGCCCACTGTTTGCAGGGCGGCTCTATCACTCGCGCTCGGTGCTCTTTTTGCCTGGATATTTTGACGAACTGGAGTACCGCTATCCCACCGAGTTCGCAGGGGTCTTTGAGGCATTTGCCGAGCCATGGCACGAGGAGGCGACGTCTGCCATCTGCCACACGTTGCGCAGGATTAACGAGGACCGCGCCCGCACCGTAGGCGGACACGTCTATATGCAAGGCATCGTGGAGACCATGGTCGCGGAGCTCGCCTGTTCGCGCGCGGCCCACAAGCAGGCGCGGCAGGCGGCAGACACACGCGTCAGCATAACCATTGCCGAAGAAGCAACGGCAATGATTGAGCGCGCGCTCGACAAGGGCAAACGTGTGGGTATCAACGAGGTGGCCGAGAGGCTCTACACAAGCCGCTCCAAGCTATGCGCCACCTTTAAGGCCCAAACTAGCGAGTCCCTGGGCGCCTACATTCGCAGACGCCGTATGGAGCGAGCACAGGACCTTTTGGCCGATAGCGCGCTCACGATAGCGCAGGTGGCAGAGCGTCTAGGCTACCCTCAGCAGGCTGCCTTCGCCCAAGCCTTCAAGCAACACACCGGCACCACCCCCACCGCTTGGCGCTCCCAACATATATAAAGAATGAAGGCGCCAACAGCGCCCTCATTCACCAAATTCAATCCAGCCCACCTGACCCGAACGGCCGAGTCGTCGCAGAACCCGGGAGCCCCGGCAGGGCGGGTGCTTGCTCAAAATGAGTTCCGCACGCAAAGAAGGCCACTTAATGTGGCCTTCGTCTTGCGCAGGACTG
>UQJV01000006.1 GCA_900541475.1 uncultured Collinsella sp. | reverse complement strand
TCAACGCTTCGAAGAAGGGAGACAACGGGGGCCTTCATGCGCGAGGACGTTTTGGAAACTAAGTACGGGACCCGCCCAAACCGTCCGGTGGGATCAGAGTACCCTTGCTGTTACTCTGCTTTGCCCACGGAGTTAAGGTTGGTCATGCGGATCTTAACCAGCTCGGTGATCTCACGCATACCCTCCTTGGCCGGCTTCTTGGGATCGAAGCAGGCAGGGTTCTCGGCCATGTAGGCCATGAAGCCCTTGGTGTAGGCCTGACGCAGCTCGGTGGCGTAGTTGACCTTGCAGATGCCGTTCTTCACGGCCTCGGCGACCTGCTCATCGGGCACACCGGAGGTGCCATGCAGAACCAGCGGCACGTCAACGGCGTCGCGGATGGCCTTGACCACGGACTGCTCGATGTGCGGATCGCTCGTGTATACACCGTGGCTGGTGCCAACGCCAATAGCGAGGGAGGTGCAGCCAGTGCGCTCGACGAACTCCTTAGCCTCGGCAGGATCGGTGTAGGGGCTCTCGCCCTCAACCGCGGGACCGTCGTCCTCCTTGCCGCCGACCTTACCGAGCTCGGCCTCGACAGGCACGCCCATGGCGCGACCAGCGTCGGCGACGGACTTGGTCAGGGCGATGTTGTCCTCGAAGGACTCGTGCGAGCCATCGATCATGACGGAGGTGTAGCCAGTGCGGAAAGCCTGCATGCAGCGGTCATAGCCATCGCCGTGATCGAGGTGCAGAGCGACGGGCACGGAAGCGCGCTCGGCGGCAGCCTTGACCATGCCGTAGAAGTAGTCCAGACCAGCGGTCTTGATGGTGCCCGGGGTGGTCTGCATGATGACGGGGGACTTGGTCTCCTCGGCAGCGGCCAGAACGGCCATAACAAACTCGAGGTTCTCGACGTTGAACGCGCCGACGGCGTAGTGGCCGGCCTGAGCGTCCTTGAGCATCTTTTCGGTGGTAACAAGTGCCATGAGCGTTTGCTCCTCTCCCTCGCCCGCATCCGGACATCGGGCGTAGTTGTTCACAAGGCGTTTTACCTTGCGTTTTGCTGCGCTCATTGTATGAAAATCGATGGTGTCGCACGCATGAGATATCACCGGCACACAGGTCAAGACGCTCGTTTTTGAAAAGCAAACGGAAGAGATTCGCACCGGATTCCTCTATACGACATTGCAGTTTTCAAGCGAATCATCTTTCTTTTATAGAAAAGATAAGTAATCGAAAGGTGTTTTCTTACTCAAAAAGAAAATGAACGAAAATGGACTCAACACAATTCCTGCAAATTTCAGTTGAGGATGGAGCAGCTATGGCCCATGTAACAACCCGAGCCTTCGCCGATGAGCGTCGTGCCGCCATCATGGAGATGCTTGAGCATAACGCCTCGGTGCAGGTAGCAGAAATCGCCCAGACCTTTGGCGTGTCCTCCGTCACCGCCCGCGCCGACCTAGACGCGCTCGCCGAAGCAGGCAAGCTGCGCCGCACACATGGCGGCGCTGTGTCGCTCCACAAACGCCTAACCGTCTCCACGCAGGATCGCCGCATCAATGTCAACGTCGCCGCCAAGCAGGCCATCGCACAAAGCGCCATCGAACTCGTCAATGACGGCGACACGCTGCTCGTCGACTCGGGCACCACCGCTCTCGAGTTTGTCCGGCTCCTCGACCAGCGCAACGGCATCACCGTCATCACGGCAGACATTACCATTGCCGATTACATCGACGAGAGTATGCCCTCGGTCGATGTTGTCATGCTGGGCGGGGCACTGCGCAAAGGTCATCGCTATCTGTACGGTCCACTTACCATGCAGGCGCTCCAAATGGTCCACGCCAATCTTGCCGTCATGTGCCCTGGCGCTTTTGTTCCCGGCTGCGGTTTTACGACCGACTTTCCGCAGATGGCCGAGACCAAAGCGGCTATGGTCGGTGCCGCCCGTCAAAGCGTCGCCCTCATGGACGCCAGCAAGGTCAACGGACGCGGCATGTACCGTTTTGCCGAGCTTGCCGACGTCGGCACCATCGTGATGGACAGCGACCCCGATGGCGCCGTCGCCACCTCAATCGCCGAGACCGCCGACGACGCCCGCCCAAATCTCGTCATCGCCGGCGCTTAAACAAAAACCACCACAAAGGTGCCTTTGTGGTGGTTTTGCTCGTTAAAAGCGAGATATCGCTACTTGGACAGCTCGTCAGCAAGGACCTCGATCTGAGCGCGCGAGGCGTCGTTGAGCGAACCCAGCACGGTCACCTTGTTCTGCGCCAGGGTGATGTCCTTCATGCCCTCGAGCTCCTTGGTCATAACCTTGGCAGCGGTGGGCGCCCAGGAGCCGGCCTCGACGAGTGCCACCGTACGGTTCTGATAGGCGTGCTCGGCAAGCGTATGGATAAAGGTGCTCACGAACGGGAAGATCTCGCCCTGATAGGTAATGGAAGCGAGCACCAGACGGTCATAGCGGAACGCATCCTCAACCGCCTCGGCCATATCGTCGCGAGCTAGGTCAAAGACGGAGACCTTCTGACCGCGGGCCTCGAGCGCAGAAGCGAGCTCCTCAACGGCAGCCTTCAGATGACCATACACACTCGCATAGGCAATCGTGATGCCCTCGTCCTCGGGCTGATAGCTCGACCAGGTGTTGTAGGTGTCGAGGTAATAGCCCAGGTTCTCGCTAAGAACAGGACCGTGAAGCGGGCAAATAATCTGGATGTCCAGATTGGCGGCCTTCTTAAGCACGGCCTGCACAAACTTGCCGAACTTTCCCACGATGCCAAAGTAGTAACGGCGCGCTTCGCAAGCCCAGCCCTCGGGATCCTCGATGTCGTTGGCGCCAAACTTGCCAAAGCCGTCGGCGCTAAAGAGCACCTTGTCGGTGGACTCGTAGGAGAAAAGCACCTCGGGCCAGTGCACGTTGGGGGCGCCGACAAACGTTAGGCTGTGACCGCCCAAATCGAGCACGTCGCCATCTTTGACGACCATCTTGCGCTCGGGGAAGTCGGTGCCAAAGTAGTTGACCATCATGCGGAAAGCACCCATGCTGGCCACAATCTGCGCCTGGGGATAGCGCTCCATAAAGGCGGCGATACCGGCGGAGTGATCGGGCTCCATATGATGGACAACCAGGTAGTCGGGCGTGCGGCCATCGAGCACGGTCTCGAGGTTACCGAGCCACTCGTCGACAAAGCCAGCGTCGACCGAATCGGCGACAGCGATTTTATCGCCCAAGATAACGTAGCTGTTATATGCCATACCGTTCTCGGACACGTCGTACTGGCCCTCGAACAGGTCAATGTCGTGATCGTTGACGCCAATGTAGCGGATATCCTTGGTGATCTCCATCAGGCAAAGCCTCCTAGATAGACAAAAGAGCTCGTCTATCATAGCACTCGTCTTTAGAGCCACAGCTATCTGCCGGCAACCTTACCGATTGTTATTTAGGCGGAATATACCGCCGTTGACCTGCAAAAACTATACGCGATGAGCTGCCGTGGTATGTCGAACGATGAGCTGGCCGGGAATACGAATAGCAACGGTTTTGCCCGCCGTACCTGCCTCGGGAACCGCATGCTCGAATACCTCGCGTCCGCGCTGATGCAGATCGAATCGCACAGTCGTGAGCTCGTTATGCGCGACAAAGTCGTCGAGCGAGTCATCGACGCCCACCACGCTCACGTCCTCGGGCACGCGCAGACCGCTATCGCGCAGCGCTGCAATCGCGCCATTTGCCATCTGGTCGTTTGCCGCATAGATCGCCGTCATGGTGCGGTCGTTCTCGGCCAGATATCTGCCGGCCTCGTAACCGCTGTTGGCAGACCAGTCGCCCTCGAGCGGCTCTGCCGGCTCGATGTGTTTACGCTCGAGTGCATCCTGCCAACCGGCGCGACGAAATTGCTCGTCGACCGAGAACGACGGGCCACCGATATAGCGAATCTGCTCGTGTCCCAGCTCAAACAGGTGATCCATAAGCAATAGCGAGCAGCCGTAATGGTCGGAATCGACCGTGGTCACGCGCGGATGCGCGTACATGGTGACGATAACCGTGCCAATGCCCGGCAGTGGATTGAACGTCTCAAAATCGGGAGCCATACGGCTCATGCCGATAATGATGCCGTCCACGGGCAGCGCGGCCATACGACGCGTGGCCTCGGCAAGCGAAAACTCCTCGGTCTTGGACATCTCGACCAGCGTGATGGCGCAATTATGCTCGCGAGCAGCGCTGGCGATCCCGTCGATCATTGAGAGGTTGCCAAACTTGGTGACATCGTTGACGCACAGACCGACCGAATGGTAACGGCCGTCGCGCAGCGAGCGACCGGCATAACTCGGACGAAATCCGAGCTCTTGCATAGCGGCCTGCACGCGCTGGCGCGTCTGCTCGTTGACGTTAGGAAGGCCGTTGGCAACGCGCGAAACCGTCTGCTGCGAAACACCGGCAGCGCGGGCAACGTCGGCCATGGAAACCGGGCGCGTACCTGTATCGTTGGAAGGGCGCCTTGCCACAAAATCACCTTCGCTCTCGCAAGATCTGAATAGCGTGAATGTCGGCCCGAGCGGAAGCACGCCCCGCACCGAGGCCCGCTATCGTCGGACGCATGTTAACGTACTCTACTTTTTCTATCAGCGGTTCTTTTGCTCCATATGTCCATACGGCTACACCGTTCACGGCCGAAAATCTACCGATTACCAGATTCTCAGAAATAGATATGCGTTGTGTTATGAGTACGTTAACATACCTATTAACGTGCAGCGCTGCGACCGTCTGGTTTGTGGTGCTCAAAATTGTTAACGTACTCATAATGACACGGACCAATCTCTCCCGCGTCAAGGAAAGGACCCATATGACCGCCCCCGACGAAAAGACACTCACCACGCTCACCAGGCTGTTCGAGGAGGAGTTTGGCCCCATCGGCGACCGCCAGGTGCTCTACGTACACGCGCCCGGGCGTTCCGAGATCAGCGGCAATCACACCGATCACGAGGGCGGTCACGTTATCGCCGGCTCGCTCGATGTCGCCGTCGACGGCATCGCCGTGGCAACCGACTCCAACAAGGTCCGTGTCGCCGACGAGGGCTATCCTACGTTTGAGATCACGCTCGACACGCTGGATGTTCAGGAGTCCGAGAAGGGCACGTCCGCAAGCCTCGTGCGTGGTATGGCCCACGAGGTCGCAGCGCTTGGTGTTGAGCCCAAGGGCTTCGACTTTGCCTTTACCTGCTCCGTCCCTTCGGGCGGCGGTCTTTCGAGTTCTGCTGCTGTCGAGGCGGCATACGGCCGCGCCATGGAAACCCTCTGGGGCTCACCCGCAATTGAGCCCGTCGCACTCGCCCAGATGAGCCAGCGCACCGAGAACAACTACTATGGCAAGCCCTGCGGTCTTATGGACCAGGCCGCCGTTTGCTTGGGCGGCCTTGCCTACATGGACTTTGAGGACCAGGCTCAGCCTAAGACCCAGAAGCTCGAGCTCAACTTTGAGGATCACGGCTATGCGCTCGTGCTCGTTAAGGTCGGCGCCGACCACGTGGCAGCCACCGACGACTACGCCGCCGTTCCGCGCGAGATGCAAGACGTCGCCGCCGAGTTTGGCAAGGCACGCCTGTGCGAGGTAAACGTTGCCGATTTTGACGCCAAGCTCCCCGAGCTGCGCGCCAAGCTGGGCGACCGTGCCTGCCTGCGCGCCGTTCACTACTGGTACGAGAACGGCCTGGTCGATAAGCGCTGGGCGGCCCTGAACGCCGGTGACATTGACCAGTTCCTGGTCCTGACGCGCGAGTCCGGCGCCAGCTCTGCCATGTACCTGCAGAACGTTGTTGCCAAACTGGGTGCCGAGCAACCTTCCATGTACGCGCTTGCTCTTGCCGAGCATGTGCTTGACGGCCGCGGCGCCGTCCGCATCCACGGCGGCGGCTTTGGTGGCACCATCCAGGCCTTTGTGCCGCTCGATCTGGTCGACACCTTCATTACCAAGATGAACGGCTGGCTGGGCAAGGGCTCTGCCCGTCACTACGCCATATCTGACAAGGGGGCTTACGCGGCATGGCTGTAATGACTGACGTGCGCGAGGCCGCGCAGAACCTGATCGAATACGCTATCCACCGATCGATGATCGGCCAGGACGATCGCATCTGGGCATACAACACCATTCTGGAGTGCATAGGCGCCACGGGTCCCGCGCTCAACATGACCTGGGCGCTGCAGAACGAGAAGCTCTCGCTCTTGCACCCCGATACGCTCCCCGATTTTGACCTGGAGGGCACGCTAGCCGCGCTTTCCGAGGTCGCCGTTGCCAGCGGTGCCGCCGAGGACACGGCATCGGGCCGCGACCGCATCGCCATGCGCATCATGGGCGCGCTGATGCCGAGACCTTCGGTTGTAAACGAGGAATTCAACGGCCGCATGGGCGTCAACGAGCCCCGCGCCGCGACCGACTGGTTCTACGGCCTGTGCTGTGACGCCGGTTACGTGCGCCGCGCCGCCATCGCGCGCAACATCAAATGGAGCACTTCCACCAACTGGGGTGACCTGGAGATCACCATCAACCTGTCAAAGCCCGAAAAGGACCCGCGCGATATTGCCGCAGCCGGTGCCGCCAAAAACACGGGCGAGAAGTATCCCGCCTGTCAGCTCTGCATCGAAAACGAGGGCTACCCCGGACGCTCCGCCGCAGCCGACGGCGGCGCTCACCCCGCCCGCCAGAATCTGCGCGTTATCCCCATCCAGCTCGACGGCGAGCGCTGGGGCTTCCAGTACAGCCCGTACGCGTACTTTAACGAGCATTGCATTGCCATGAGCTCCGAGCATCGTCCGATGCACGTGGATCGCAAGAGCCTCTCCTGTTTGCTCGACTTTGTGGACCTGTTCCCGCACTACTTTATCGGCTCCAACGCCGACCTGCCCATCGTGGGCGGCTCGATTCTGTCGCACGACCACTTCCAGGGTGGCGCACACGAGTTCCCCATGATGCATGCCGCTGAGGTCTTGCAGTTTAGCGTGCCCGGTTTTGACCAGGTCAGCGGTACCGTGCTGCGGTGGCCGCTCTCGGTGCTGCGCCTGCGCTCGCATGACCGCGCTCAGCTGCTCGACGCTGCCGAGAAGATTATCCTCGCCTGGCGCGAGTGGACCGATGAGTCGGTTGGCGTCGTCGCGCACACGGCCGACGGCGTAGCGCACAACACCGTGACGCCCGTCATCCGCCGCGTCGACTCCCGCGGCAACGCCGGCGGCGAGATCTACGAGGCCTACCTGGCGCTTCGCTGCAACATCACGACCGACGAGCATCCGCTGGGCGTTTTCCACCCGCATGCCGAGTATCACCACATTAAGAAGGAGAACATCGGCCTGATCGAGGTTATGGGCCTGGCCATTCTTCCGCCGCGCCTGGTTCCCGAGCTCGGCGCTGTCCGCGCGCACCTGCTGGCGGCCAAGGCGGATGCCAGCTACGACCTTGCCGGCGCGCTCGAGGGCGATGATCTTTGCCGCAGCCATGCCGCGTGGGCCGAGGATGTCTATGCCCGCCGTTCCGACGAGCTTACGGCGGACAACGCCATCGATATCCTGCACGAGGAGGTCGGCGTGGTGTTTGGCCACGTGCTCGACAACGCCGGCGTCTTTAAGTGGGACGAAGCCGGCCGCGCCGCCCAACAGCGCTTTATCGACTCACTGTAATGATCCCTTGGGGACGGAGGAAAACGGATCATTTCGTCCTCAAGGCGACGGCGCCCGCCGGCAACATCGCCGACGGGCGCCGTTTTTGAATGTTCGATGTCGCGACTCCTAGAGTTCAGTCACGACAACACTGTTGTAGACCTCGTCCCAGCGATCCATGACCAGGTGGCCGGTCTTGGGATCCATGGCGTTGAGCTTGCCGCAGGTATTGGCGGTCTTGAGCACCGTGACGTCGTCGGCACCGGCAGCGATGGCATGCGCAAAGCCGGCGATGGTCGAGTCGCCGGAACCCGTCGCGTTCACAGCCGCAATCGCGGGCGTCTTGGCGCGGAACGCGCGACCCTCATGGAAGCCCACCGAACCGGCAGCGCCCATCGAAACGACAACCCAGGGGATACCGGCAAAGCGGCCATCGGCGGCAAGCGCCTCGCGTAGGGCATCGACATCATCGGTCGTAAAGGACGTACCCAGCAGGCCGTTAATCTCGGTCAGATTGGGCTTTACGAGCTCAGGCTTAGCGTCGGACTCCAGCGCGGCCTCCAGCGATGCACCCGAGGTGTCGAGCAACACCTTGGCGCCCGCCTCCTCGGCGATCTTGACGAGCTCGGCATAGTAGCCGGCATCGACGCCACGCGGCAGCGAGCCCGAAAGCGTCACAACGTCCGCCTTCGCTGCAAGCTCGGCGAACTTGGCCGTAAAGGCCTCGAGCTCGGCCGGGGCAATCTGCGGGCCGCTCTCTAACAGCTCGGTCTGATTGCCCTCGTGCAGAATATTCAGGCAGATGCGCGTCTCGCCGGCAATGGGCACAAAGTCGTTCTTGACGCCATCAGCATCCATAAGCTCGGCCATATAGGCGCCCATGTGGCCGCCGAGCAGACCGGTCGCGAGCACGTCGTCGCCCAGCTGCAGCAGCACACGGCTCACGTTGAGGCCCTTGCCGCCAGCGGTCTTTTCGGGCGTCACACGGTTCACGTCGTCGATGATCAACTTGTCGAGCTGATAGCGCGTATCAATCGACGGGTTCATGGTAACGGTCAGAATCATATTGAACTCCTGTTTCCGGGGCACGACACGCGCGACCCCAAACATACGATAGCTCGTTAAAGGATCTCGATCTCAAAGCCGCGGGTGACGGTCTCCCCCGGCTTGGCAACCAGGCAGCCACGCTTGTGCTCCAGAATATCGTCCTCGTCGGAGCAGGTGGACAGACCACCCCACGGTTCAACAGCCACAAAGTCGCCCTCGGGCTTGCTCCACACAATCAGGTACGGCATATCGGGGAACGTCAGGCGCACGCCCTTGTCCTCGGTTTTCTTGGTCAGCGTAACCACGTGGCTCTCGAGCACATCAAAGATGGTCTCGGCGAAGTCGAAGAGCTCATGGGTAAGCGGCAGATCGTGGCCGACCATCGGGTTCTTGCTACGGTGCTCGACATCGATCAGGCCTGTGGAGGGAACAGCGGTGCAAAGCTCGGTCGCCTCACGCTGATCGAAACGAAGTTCATAGTCGTCGTAGGACTCGCCCTCGTCGAGCGGGCACTTAAAGCCGGGGTGACCACCCACAAAGAATGGCATATCCTCGATGCCCTCATTGGTCACCTCGTACGACACGGCCACCTTTTCCGAATCGATCGTGTAACGAGCAACGATCTTAAACGGATACGGGTACTGCTCGAGCAACTCGGCATGGTCGGCAGAGCTTAGGCTCAGCGCAACCATGTTGTCACTCTGCTTCTCGAGCTTCCACTCCTGCTTGCGGGCAAAACCATGGCGGGCGAGCTTGACCTCGCGACCACCCATAGTCATCGCGCGACCGTCACGAAGGCCGCCGCAGATCGGGAAGCAAATGGGTGCCTGGCCCGACCAGACCGAAGAATCACCCTGCCACAGGTACTCACGGCCGTTGGCCGCAATAGAAGTGAACGACCCGCCCGCCGTGCTCAGTGCTACGCGGATAGAACCGTTATCAAGAACAAACTCCATAGGAGCCTTCCCTTTCTTACGACAGCCCGCCAAGTCAATAGGGCCGATAGAAAACCGGCCCGCGCCCCCTCACAGAAACGCGAGCCGTCAACGGACTAGTAAATTACGCCGGATACCCGCTAATCATGGTATTCGCCGCGGTCCCACTTCTCCAGGAACTCGTCAAAGAAGTGCGGGTCAGCCTGAGCCTCGGCGTCGGCCTTGTTGCAGGCATCGATCTTGGCGATCAGGGCATCGTGCTCGGGGGTCTTCTCGTAGGGCTCCTCCAAGAAGGCAAGCATAATGTCGGCCATCAGGAACTCGCCGGTGATCTTGCCGCCAAAGCCCACGATGTTGGCGTTGAGCTCGCGACGGGCATACAGGGCAGAGGTCATGTCGCGAACCAGGGCGCAGCGGGCGCCGGGAACCTTGTTGACGGCGTTAGTGATGCCGATGCCGGTGCCGCACAGGGCCACGCCAAAGTCAGCCTTGCCGCTGGCAACAGCCTCGCCCACGGCCTTACCGTAGATGGGATAGTGCGTACGGGTGTGGCTGTAGGTGCCGCAGTCGAGCACCTTGTAGCCAGCCTGCTCCAGGCGGTCGGCCAGATAGATCTTCTCGTCCGTAACGATATGGTCGCAACCGATTGCGATGGTCTTCTTCATCAGAACGTCCTTTCGTCTGAATTCACAAGTTGAGGTAGAAGTTCGAGTTCTCGGTGGCTCTCGTTAGGCCATCTTGTTGAGCATGTCGACACGGATCTGGTGACGGCCGCCGGCGTACTGGGCGCGCAGGAACTCGCGGGCGATCTTCTTGGCGACCTCGGTGCCCACAACGCCCGGGCCCATGGTGACCATGCGCGAGCCGTTATGCTCGCGGGTCATGTAGGCGGAGCGCTCGTCGGAAATGTTAGCGACGACCATTCCCTTGATCTTGACGGCGGCCATATAGGAGCCGACGCCGTACTTATCGAATGCAAAGCCCTGGGAATCCTTGTGCTCCAGCAGGTCCTTGGCAACGGCGGTGGCGGAATCGACAAAGTCCGCGGCAGGGGTCTCGGAATAGTCGACGACCTCGTGACCGTCGGCGATGAGCATCTCCTTGATGGACTCCTTCATCGACATACCGTCGGCATCGGAAGCGATTACAACCCTCATGACATCCTCCTTGAGAGATACGCTGGCGCGTAGTTTCTGTTTGGAAGTGTTGAATCGCGATCAGGTCCGGGCATCTGAATGTGCGGTTCTTCACTGTTCATGTTTATTTGAACACATTCGAACATCGACTGCAACAACTATTTGTTTGTCTTTGTTCTTTTTTGAACAAAGACCGTTCACGGATGATTGTTGACCGTTTGGGATCGTGAAAGCTTCGTCCTGGCACGTCTTCAACAAACAAAAGGGACGGCCGAGAACGAGTCTCGGCCGTCCCTTTGCGGTATGCCCCAGCAAATACAGCTGTTTTAGCTACTCGACCTGCCTACCCTTTTTGGTGTGCTTGGACGGAGCACTCAGAAAGCGGCCCGTCAAATAGTTCGCCGGGCCGGAAATATCAATCCCCAGCAGCACATGCCCCAGCCACAGAAACGCCGCGAGCACCAGCAATGGAATCACGCACGAGGTCACGATCATCACGATGACGCCTTCGATGAGATCGGTCACCTGCTGCACAATCTCATCGGTCATCTGCTTGGCGCCGCTGGTCACCGACGTGACAAGACCCGAGGCGCCGTCGGCAAGCTGCTCAAGCACGTTCTTGGACTCTGTGGACTCGGCCTTTTTCTTGCTTGCCTTGGAGTTATCACTATCTTCCGCACTCGCAGCGTCAGTCGCCTTTTGCTCAGCCGCTTCGATGCTCACTCGATACGTTTCGTCGACCTTTTGCGACACCCATACACTTGCAGGCACCAACGCCATGCCGATCATGGCGACCACCAGCACGCGCGTCGCCACGCGACGAAGGACGGCGCTGGTGCTCCAGCGTCCGTAAATGCCAAGCGACACCGCGAAGAGTACGAACGAGAACGGGATCAGGATGCCCAGACCAACCGACCACAAAATCGTGAGCAAATATTTCTCGAGGTATAGCACGGCAAGCACGATGCCCAAGTTACCCGAAAGCTGTGCGAGCTGCTCGGCAACCGGCGTTCCCGTATCGCCCGGCAGCGCAGTGATGCCCGCAGACAGCGCCACGCACGAGGTCGTGAGCGCCAGTACGTTACCTTTCTTTTGATCGATGACCTCGATGGTGGAGTCCCAAGTTTTGGTATCGGCGAAATGCGGACGGGCCACAAAGCCCGACAGCAACGCCAGCACCACAAGGGCAACGATGATACCGATCTGCAGCTTTTTGTTTGCGCACACGACATCGGACAGGCTGGGCTGCAGCTCTGTTACCGTCGTGTGCTCGGTTATCTGGACAGGACGCCCATGAGCCATCTCGTTCGCGTCTCTCTTTTGAATCGATCCGTTGTCCGGCATTTGGATACCTCCTCATTCCGGCCTGTATTGCGGATGGAAGTATACCCACCCAGCGAAAAACCGAACGGCAAGACGAACGGAGCGCACCAAGACTGTCCCCAATGCCTAGTCGTTTAAGAACGCCCCAATGACTATCTCCGGATGAGTTGCGGTGGAATAGGGGTTGTTTAGCGCCCGCCAGCCCCTATTCAATCCCTATTTCACCGCAACTTGGAGGAGAACAGAAAAACCCTGCCGCGGATAGCGGCAGGGTTTTTGGAAGGGGACGAGGTTGTGCGGACTCGTTAGGCGAGCTTGGCCTCGAGCTCGGCGATACGCTTGTAGGCATCGATGGTAAAGCGGGTCTGCTTCTCCAAGATCATAGTAGTCATGAGGGTATCCTGAGCGTGAGCCATGATGAAGGTCATCTCCATCTCGCCACCGCCGGCCTCCTGCGAAAGCAGCTTGGTCTGCGTGTCGTGAGCGCCGATAAGTGCATCGCTGGCATCCTTGTGCAGTTGCTCGGCCTTCTCAAAATCACCCTCGCGAGCAGCATCGAGCGCTGCAAGCAGATCGGTCTGGGCGTCACCTGCGTATGCGACAATCTCGAATCCAACCATCGAGATTTCTTCTTTGGTTGCCATATTGCGTTCCTTTCACATATGAACCAACGGAGAGCATCGCGTCCGGGCATACGCGCTGCGCTGTGTATGACAGAAACAATAACATTCAAACAAAAAGGAACAATGCAAACCGTTATTTCGAGCCGTGAACGGTCTTTTTTCGCCCGTGAACGGTTTCAAAACCATTTCGAACAATATCAAACATGATTAGCGGAAACCCAAACAGGACCGCACCCTAACGCAAATCGCGTACCGTATCGCCCTCCACGAGCACGCCGGGGATCAGCATGTGCTCCACGCCAGACACAACGCCCTCGGCGCCGGCGATCTTGTCGACCGCCCACATGCCGACGCGCCTGTTGTCAAAGCGCACGGTGGCCAGGCGACGATCGGGCACGATGTCGCCCAGACTGTCATCAACACCCACCACACTCACGTCCTCGGGCACGTGCTTTCCGCGCGACTCGAGTCCGCGAATGCAGCCGTAGGCCATGGCGTCGTTGGAAGCATAAATGGCCGTACAGGTCGGATCGTCCGCCAGAGCCTGACCGGCAGCATACCCGCTCTGTGCCGTCCAATCGCCACGAACGAGTCGCGGCGGCTCAATACCATGTGCGTGCAATGTCTCGCGCCAGCCTTCCTCGCGCTGCATGCCCGAAAGCGAGCGCTCGGGACACGAGATGAAATGCACGGTCTTGTGCCCCTGCTCCAGCAAATACTCGACCACCTGGCGCGAGCAATCGAACTGGTCGTTATCGACCGTTGAACAGAGTGGGTGCTCCAGCATGGTAACGAGCACCGTCTGCATACCGGGCAGCGGCTCAAAGGTGCCAAAGTCCGCCGGCATGCGGTTCATAATCACGACCATACCGTCCACCGGCAGCGCGCTCATACGCGATGATGCGCTCTCGAGGGTATAGGGATGTCCATCTACTTTCGTGAGGGTAATGGCGTATCCGTGCTTATCGGCGGCGGCAGCAAAGCCCTCCATACGGTCGAGGTTGCCGGTACCGGTAATGTTGAACATGGCGACGCCGACGGTCTTAAACTTGCCGCGACGCAGCGACCGGCCGGCAAAGTTAGGACGATAGCCAAGCTCGCGCATGGCGGCGCGCACCCGCTCCTTGGTCTCGGGGCGTACGCTGGGCGAATCGTGCACCGTACGCGAGACCGTCTGCTCCGAGACGCCCGCGAGACGCGCCACGTCCTTAACGGATACCGATTTTTTAACAGCGGCCATTGGTCGATCTTTCCGTGTCAACGATGCCATTGACGGCATCCTGCGCAGTCATATTAAACGCCTTCAAGTATATCTAACGCCGCCTCTGCAATACGCTTACCACCCAAAACCTACCGTTCACCGACATTTCTGCTTCCCCGAACGGCTTTTGTCGCCCAAATGTTAACGTTGCCATTGTGCAAACACAGAGCCACCGGGCGGCTCAAACGTTTACGCACAAAGAATCGACGGTTCGCAGGCACAGGAACCACCGGTTCGCGTCTTTTTTGTGTCGCAAAATGGCAACGTCAACATTTTGGCAACCGAACGTCAAAAGTTACCATCGTTGCTAACCCACCGACTCTTAGGAGCTTTGCATGGAGCAACTCATCGCCACTATCGAAAAGGGCCAGCCCTTTTTCAACGCGATCGCCCGCAACAAGTACCTCAAGGCGATCCGCGACGGTTTTATCTCCGTCATCCCCATCATCATCTTCTCGTCCATCTTCTGCCTCGTAGCCTCGGTCCCCAACATCTGGGGTTTCTACTGGCCCGATGACATCAACAACGCCCTGTGGAAGTGCTACAACTACTCCATGGGCATCCTGGCCATCGCCTGCGCCGCCACCACCGCCAAGCACTTCGCCGACGCCCAGAACCGCGACCTGCCCAAGAACAACCAGATCAACTTTATCTCATGCATGTGCGCGGCCATCATCGGCTTCTTGCTCCTTTCGAGCGACACCATCGCCACGGACGCCGCCAGCGGCTTCAACACCACCTACCTTGGTTCCAAGGGCCTGCTGACTGCCTTCATCGCTGCGTTTGTGACCGGCATCATCTACAAGTTCTTTATCAAGCGCAACATCACCGTCAAGATGCCCGAGCAGGTTCCGCCCAACATCTCGCAGACCTTTAAGGACATCATCCCCTTCTCCGTCTGCATCACCGTCTTTTGGGTCTTTGACATCGTCTTCCGCGCTGCCTTTGGCTTCTGCTTTGCCCAGGGCGTCATCCAGGTGTTCCAGCCCCTGTTCACCGCTGCCGACGGCTATATCGGTCTCGCTGTGATCTACGGCGCCATGAGCCTGTTCTGGTTCGTCGGCGTCCACGGCCCCTCGATCGTCGAGCCCGCCATCGCCGCCGCCCTCGTTGCCAACATGACCGACAACCTGGCTGCATTCCAGGCCGGCGAGCACGCCTCCGCCGTTCTGACGCAGGGCGCCCAGTACTTCGTCGTCTGCATGGGCGGCACCGGCGCCACGCTCGTCTTGGTCTTTATGTTCTGCTTCCTGGCCAAGTCCCAGGAGATGCGCGCCGTCGGTAAGGCCGCCATCGTCCCCGTGTGCTTTGCCGTTAACGAGCCGCTGCTGTTCGCCGCACCCATCGTGCTCAACCCCGTCTTCTTTGTCCCGTTTGTCTTTGCCCCGATCGCCAACATCTGGATCCTCAAGATCTTTATCGACTTTTTGGGCATGAACGGCTTTATGTACACCCTGCCCTGGACTGTCCCCGGCCCCATTGGCACCATCATGGGCTTGGGCTTCCAGCCGCTCGCCTTTGTGATGCTCGCCCTTATCCTGGTCGTCGACTTTGTTCTGTACTATCCGTTCTTCCGTGCCTACGACGCCCAGAAGTGCGCCGAGGAGGCCGAGATCTCCCAGGAGGAGCTCGCCGCCAAGAACGCCGAGAAGGCCGCCAAGCTCAACGATGCCTTCCAGGGCAAGGCTGACGCCAAGAGCGTTGCCGCCGGCGCCGCTGCCGAGGCCGTGAAGTCCGATGCCCCCGCCGTTCCCGCAGCGCCCGCTGCCGAGGCAACGACCGCCAGCGACCTCAACGGCAAGCGCGTGCTCGTGCTCTGCCAGGGCGGCGGTACCTCGGGCCTGCTCGCCAACGCACTGGCCAAGGCCGCCAAAGAGCGCGGCATCAATCTTGAGACCGCTGCCGAGGCCTATGGCAGCCACGTTGACATGCTCCCCGACTTTGACCTGGTCGTCCTGGCCCCGCAGGCCGCCAGCTACCTGGCCGACCTGCAGAAAGACTGCGAGCGCGTAGGCAACAAGTGCGTCGCCTGCCGCGGTAAGCAGTACATCGAGCTCTCCCAGAACGGCGATAAGTCTCTCGCCTTCGTCTCCGAGCAGCTTTCGAAGTAAGTAACGCTCAGGGCCAGCCGACCATCCAAGACCGGCTGGCCCTTCGATTTAGACGATTGGATCATCATGTCCGTTAACCCTGCTAGCGTCACTAACCCGCCTGCGCAGTTTCCCGAGGGCTTTGTCTTTGGCGGCGCCACTGCTGCCTACCAGGTAGAGGGCGAGACCCGCACTCACGGTAAGGGCAAGGTTGCCTGGGACGACTTCCTGGAGGCCCAGGGGCGCTTTTCCCCCGATCCCGCTTCGGACTTCTACAACCAGTACCCCGTCGACCTGGAACTGTGCGAGGAGTTTGGTATCAACGGCATTCGCCTCTCCATCGCCTGGAGCCGCATCTTCCCCAACGGCACCGGTGAGATTAACCCCGAGGGCGTCCAGTTCTATCACGACCTTTTCGCCGAATGTCACAAGCACCACGTTGAGCCGTTTGTCACGCTGCATCACTTCGATACGCCGCTGCCCCTCTTTGAGAAGGGCGACTTCCTCAACCGCGAGACCATCGACGCCTTTGTGGACTTTGCTACCTTCTGCTTTAAGGAGTACGCCGACCAGGTGACCTACTGGTTCACCTTTAATGAGATCTGGGCCGATGCCTCCAACACCTACATCGAGGGCACCTTCCCCGGTGGCGTCAAGGCGCATCTGGCCGAGGCCTTCCAGTGCGAGCACAACATGATGCTCGCCCACGCCAAGGCAGTACTGGCCTTCCACAACGGCGGTTTTAAGGGCAAGATCGGCGTCATCCAGTCGCTGGAGTTTAAGTACCCGCTCAACGAGAACGACCCCGCCGACATCAAAGCCGCTAATAACGAGCACGTGTTGCAGAACCAGTTCTTGCTCGACGCCACTTTCCGCGGCGACTACGCGCCTGACACCTTGGAGTGCGCCAACCGCCTGGCTGCCGTCTCGGGCGGCACCATCGAGATTCTGGACGAGGACCTCGAGATTATGCGCGAGGCCGCGCTCTACAACGACTACCTGGGCGTTAACAACTATCAGTGCCGTTTTTTGAAGGCTTACGATGGCGAGAACGACCTGCACCACAACGGTACGGGCGAGAAGGGCACCGGCCGCTGGCGCGTTAAGGGTATTGGCGAGCATGTGAACAAGCCTGGCATCCCCACCACCGACTGGGACTGGATCATCTATCCCGAGGGCCTGTTCGATCTGCTCGTCTACATTAAGCAGCGCTACCCCAACTATAAGCAGATCTTCATTACCGAAAACGGCATGGGCTACAAGGATCCCTACAAAGACGGCTTTGTGGACGACCAGCCGCGCATCGACTACATCGAGCAGCACCTGCGTTGGCTGCTCAAGGCTATGGAGGTGGGCGTCAACGTGGGCGGCTACTTCCTGTGGAGCCTGCAGGACCAGTTCTCCTGGACCAACGGATACAACAAGCGCTATGGCTTCTTCTACGTTGACTTTGAAACCCAGAAGCGCACGCCCAAGGCAAGCGCCTACTGGTACAAGCACGTAGCGCAGACCCGTCGTCTGGACTAGCGGCTTGCGGGGTTACCCGCCCACATAACCTGTCCCCATTTCTCAGCCGGGGGTGGCACGTCACACGGCGCGCCGCCCCCGGTCTTTTTGGGCGGTTCGGGGTCCGTTTGTCTCAATCTGTAACATCTAGCCGAGTTTTTGGGTCCTAGCTGTTACAGATTGAGACGAACAGGATTGCTCTTTCCGAAGAATCTAAATCTGTAACACGTAGCCCGCTTTTGACCGTCTACCTGTTACAAATCGAGACAAACGGAGTAGGACCTAACCCCGTATGTCCCTAACAGTCGAGCGTTCGACCAGCGTGCTCGGCACATGAATCGCCTCGATAGACGAGCTCTCTCCAATCGCCGCCTCAAACGCAAGCTTACCGACACCGCGCAAATCAAATCGCAGCGTCGTCAGCCGATTGTGAGGAACAAGTCCCTCGAGTGCGTCGTCGATACCAACCACGCTCACGTCGTCGGGCACGGACAGGCCCGCGTTCTCGAGCGCGGCGATAACGCCCAGCGCCATCTGGTCATTTGCCGCAAGCACGGCAGTCGGCGCCTGCGACCCGCCGGCAAGCACCTCGGCCGCAATCCGCTCGCCCATGGCGTACCCACTGTCCGCACTCCAATCGCCACGCAGCATCGGAGCGGCATCGACATGAGCACGACCCAGCGTATCGCGCCAACCGGCCTCACGAAAACGCGAGGAAATCGAGTTTTCCGGACCCGCCACAAACCGCATATTCGAGTGACCATGTTCCAGCAGATAATTGGTCAACAGCTCGCACGAACCATACTGGTCGGAGTCGATCGTCGTGCAGCGCGGATGCGCATACATGGACAGGATGACCGTTCGCACTCCCGGCTGGGGAACAAACTCCTCAAAATCGGGAGCCATGCGGTTCATGTTGAGAATCATGCCGTCGACGGGTCGCTCGACCATGCGGCGCGAGGCATCGGCAAGTGCATAGGGCTTGTCGCCGCCCATCTCGATCATAGTGACGGCAAAATCGTGCTCGCGCGCCGCTTGCATGATACCCTCGAGCGTCGCCAGGTTACCGACACGTGTGATGTTGTACATGCACAGGCCAATAGAACGATACGACCCGCCGCGCAACGCCGCTCCAGCAAAATTGGGACGAAAGCCCAGCTCTTCCATGGCGGCCAGCACACGCTTGCGCGTCTTTTCCGTCACGTTGGGCATACCGTTGACCACGCGAGACACAGTCTGGCGGCTCACGCCAGCGAGCGCCGCAACCTCTGCCGCGCTCGCCGAACGACCATTCCTTGTCTGCTGATCCATGCCTTCCACGCTAACCTGCTTCCCAACTATTCCCCGCGCCCATGGCGCATCGTACATACATTGATAACGTGCTCATGATACCCGAGCCATATACCACAACATGAAAACTTCTGTCAATCAAAACCGCTTACCGAACAAATACAACCGTTCGCTGCTGTTTGAAGTTGTTTTGTTTCTATACATCCCAGCCGGATGTTAACGTGCTTATTGTCAAATGTTCACGTGCTCATTTTGGTTCTAATCATTTTAAGATAGTGTTTATCGGGCTTTTTCACCGCTGAACGCTAACCAGGGAGCCTCCTGAGCGCAAACGCACAATATCGAACAGCGAGACGAGAGGGTGTATGCATATGTCTTTGCTAAACCGCGTACAGCAGCTGCCGAAGGGCTTTGTTTGGGGCGCCGCAACCGCCGCGTACCAAACGGAAGGTTCCACGAAGGTGGCAGGCAAGGGTAAGACCATGTGGGACGATTACCTTGTCGCCCAGGGTCGCTTTTTGCCCGACCCGGCCAGTGATTTCTACAACCGCTACGAGGAGGATATCCGCCTTTCTGCCGAGCATGGACTCAACGCCATTCGTGTGTCCATCGCCTGGACCCGCATCTTCCCCAACGGCAACGATGCCGAACCCCTCGCCGAGGGCGTTAAGCACTACCACGAGCTGTTCGCCTGCTGCAAAAAGTATGGCGTCGAGCCCTATGTGTCCCTGCATCACTTTGACTCCCCCGCCGCCCTGTTCAACCAGGGCGACTGGCTCAACCGCAAGACCGTCGACGCCTATGTGCGCTATGCCGAGTTCTGCTTCCGCGAGTTCCGCGAGGTCAAGAATTGGTTCACCATCAACGAGCTCATCAGCCTCTCGCACTCCCAATACATCCAAGGCAACTTCCCGCCCAACCATCACTTTGATGTGACGAGCGGCATCCAGAGCCAGCACAACGAGCTCGTTGCCCACGCCCGCGCCGTCAACCTGTATAAGGATCTTGACGAGACCGAGCACCTGGGCGGACGCATTGGCATGGTCAACGTCCTGACGCCGGCATATCCTGCCACCGACTCGCCCGCCGACCAGCACGCCGCCGACCTGTACAACGCCTTCTACACCGACTTCATCATGGACGGCGCCTTCCTGGGTCACTACTCCGCGCGCACCCTCTCACTCATCAACGAGATTCTGCGTGCCAA
Source organism: uncultured Collinsella sp. (assembly GCA_900541475.1). GTDB lineage: Bacteria > Actinomycetota > Coriobacteriia > Coriobacteriales > Coriobacteriaceae > Collinsella. The sequence goes on along the minus strand of UQJV01000006.1, from coordinate 53,320 downwards.
CAACGCCACACTTACGGTTGAGGACAGCGACATGGAGGAGCTCGCCAAGGCGGCGCCCCGCAACGATATGTTCGGCCTCAACTACTATCAGTCGGCGTTTATCGCCGCCTACGATGGCGAGTCAACCAACAGCTTTAACGGCACCGGAGACAAGGGCACCTCGTGCTTTAAGTTTAAGGGCGTCGGGCAGCAGGTCGATATGCCGGGTATCCCCACCACCGACTGGGATTGGCTCATCTACCCGCAAGGCCTCTACGACACGCTCAAGCACATCAGCGCCACCTATCCCAACCTCCCCGTCATCTATATCACCGAAAACGGCCTGGGCCACAAGGACCCCGAGCCCGACGCAAACGGCATCGTCGCCGATCCCGAGCGCATCGACTTTGTCGACCAGCACATGGAGAAGGTGCTCCAGGCGCGCGCCGAGGGCGTCGACGTCCAGGGCTACTTTATCTGGAGCCTGCAGGACCAGTTCTCGTGGGCCAATGGCTATAACAAGCGCTACGGCCTGTTCTACATCGACTTCGACACGCAAAAACGCTACATCAAGCAGTCGGCACTCTGGTACAAGGAGCTCGCCGACACTATGGCGGACGCGCAGTAGCGCATCGCCTCGCTTTCCCCCGAGAAGGGAGCGGCCCTATGCGATACAAACCCAGCCGCTCCCCTCTCTCCCCCTGGGACCGGCCCCGCCTGCACCCGGGCTTTTAGCAAGCGGGAGACCATATAGGTTTTCAACGTCCATGCCATTAAGATTTCATGCAAAGAGGAGCGTGAACTATGGAATCGATCGTTAAGTTCTTGGAGAAAGGTCAGCCGTACTTCGACAAGGTCTCTAAGAACATCTACCTTCAGGCCATTAAAGACGGCTTTTTGGCAGCAATGCCCATTATCCTGTCTTCTTCTGTCTTCCTGCTTATTTCGACCCTGCCGGGCGTTGTCGCCACGGTCGGCGGCTTTACGCTGCCCGACTGGTGGAACGTCGACGTCGTGAACTTCTGCAACAAGGTTTACAACTTCACGATGGGCGTCGTGGGCATCATGGTCGCCGGCACCACCGCAAGCGCGCTGACCGGCTCCAAGAACCGCCGCATGCCTGCCGGCAAGGCTATCAACGCCACGAGCACCATGGTCGCCGCCATGTGCGCTATGCTCATCTTGGCCGTTACCCAGACGAGTGCCAAGATCGACGGCGCCGATGTCTCGGTGTTCTTTACCGACAACATGGGCACCAAGGGCCTGCTGAGCTCCTTTGTCGCCGCATTTGCCACGGTCAACATCTATGCCTTCTGCATTAAGCGAGACATCACCATCAAGCTGCCCAAAGAAGTCCCCGGCGCCATCGCCCAGAACTTCCGCGACATCTTCGCCTTCAGCTTCTCCATCCTGTTTGTCGCCGTCATCGACGTTATCTGCCGCACCTGCTTGGCCGTCCCGTTTGCCAACGTCATCTCCACGCTGGTGAGCCCGCTGTTCGCCGCTGCCGATTCCTACGCCGGCCTCGCCCTCATCTGGTTCATGATCCCGCTGTTCTGGTTCATGGGCATCCACGGCCCCTCGGTCGTTAAGCCTGCCCTCAACGCCGCGCTGTTTGGCAACATCACCACCAACCTCGCCACGCTGCAGGCCGGCGGTCACCCCGCCCTCGCCCTGACCGAAAACTTCGGTAACTACATCGGCGAACTCGGCGGCACCGGCGCCACGTTCATTGTCCCGATCATCTTCCTGCTCTTTATGCGCTCCAAGCAGCTCAAGGCCGTCGGCAAAGCCTCTGTCGTGCCCGTGATGTTCGCCGTCAACGAGCCGCTGCTGTTCGCCGCGCCCATCATCCTCAACCCGTACTTCCTGATCCCGTTCCTGTTTGCCCCCGTGGCCAACGTCCTCATTGGTAAGTTCTTCATCGACTTTTTGGGCATGAACGGCTTTATCTATGCCATGCCGTGGGCACTCCCCGGACCGATCGGCACCTTCATCGACACCAACTTCCAGCCGATCTCTCTGGTCCTGGTTGTCGTCCTGCTGGTCGTTGACTTCTTGATCTACTACCCGTTCTGCAAGGCCTACGACAACGTCCTGTGCAAGCAGGAGGCCGAGACCCTGGCCGAAGAAGAGGCCGAGGAGACCAAGGCCGTCAAGACCGCTGCCGCCCCCGCCGTTGAGGCTCCTGTTGTCGAGACCGCTTCTGCCACTGAGGCCTCCGCAGCTCCGTCCGCCCTTAAGGGCAAGGATCTGAGGGTTCTGGTTCTGTGCGCTGGCGCCGGCACCTCTGCACTGCTCGCCAACGCGCTTAAGGAAGGCGCCGACGAGCTGGGCATCGACATTACCGCCAACGCCGGTGCCTACGGCAGCCACTACGCCATCATGGACCAGTACAACGTCATCGTCCTGGCTCCGCAGGTTCGCACCTATTACAACGAGATGAAGGCCGACACCGACCGCCTGGGCATCACGCTGCTGTCGCCCAAGGGCAAACAGTACATCGACCTCACTAAGGATCCCAAGGGTGCCGTCGCCTGGATCGAGGAAAACCTCGAGGCATAAGACGCTGACACCACCTGCCGCTTGCAGACAATAAATGGCCCGTGCATCGATGTGTGATGCGCGGGCCATTTTGTTTAGACCGCACCCGTCCTCCTGTTCATCTCAATCTGTAACATCTAGCCGAGTTTTTCGGTCCTAGCTGTTACAGATCGAGATGAACGCACAGGCCAAGCCGAAAATCTCAATCTGTAACATGTAGACCACTTTTGACCGTCTAGTTGTTACAGATCGAGACAAACGGAATAGGCCGAGCACGTCTACGCCCGCAGGTCCTTCACGCTGGAACGCTCGACCAGCACGCCCGACACAAGCGTACGGCTTCTGGAGCTCGGGGCTTCCAGACCTGCGACGACCTCGTTAAGCGCACGGATGCCCAGCTCGCGGTGGCGAAACTTCACTGACGTCAGAATCGAGTTGGGAATCGTCTTGTAGAGTTCGTCGTCAAAGCCGATCACGGACACGTCGTCGGGCACCCTGAGCCCTCTGTCACGCAGAGCCATCATCACGCCGTTGGCCATGCAGTCGTTAGCAGCGAGGACCGCCGTGCAATCGGGTTTATCGGCAAGCACAAGGCCCGCGGCATAGCCGCTATCCGCATTCCAATCGCCTTGCAGAGGCTCGGGCGGCTCAATGCCACGCGTCTCGAGCGCCGCACGCCAACCTTTCATACGGCACTGGCTCGACAGTGACTCTTTCTTACCAGAGACGAAGTACACGTTCTTGTGACCGTGGTCCAAAAAGTACTCGCACGCCATACGCGCGCCGCCCTCTTGGTCGTCACTGACGGTGGAGCAGGTAGGATGCTCCATCGGCGTGATAATCACCGTCTTGAGGTCTTTCGGCGCCTCAAAGGTATCAAAGTCATCGACCATCTGGCGCAGGTTGAAGATCATGCCATCAACAGGCAGCTGCGACATCCTACGCGCCGCTTCGGCAAGGGTCATCTTCTCCCCTGCGCGCTTCTTAATCATCGTGAGAGCAAATCCTCGCTCTTCGGCGGCATCGGCGATACCGTCAATCATGTCCACGGCACCGCCCGACAAGTGAAACATCACCACGCCGATGCACCCGTAACGGCCCAACTTGAGCGAACGCGCGGCAAAGTTGGCTCGAAACCCGAGCGTCTCCATGGCCGAATGAACCTTATCGCGCGTCGACTCTCGCACGCTATCGGGCTCGTTGATCACGCGCGACACTGTCTTGAGAGAAACGCCCGCGGCAACTGCCACATCGTTCATTGAGACATTTTTCTTGTCCATCGTTGCCACTACTTCCCCAGTCGGTTTTGCATCGCTTGTTTTTTGCGTTCTAGCATACACTACCTGCCCGACTGACAAATCAACCATTCACCGGACAATATCGACCGCTCGCCCGTATATCCTTGTTGCTCTTCCAGAAATGTCTTACGTTGTCATTAACGAAATGACAACGTTGTCATTTCGCAATGCCTTCCTTAAGCAGGAAGGCTTCCGGGCAGTCCTGACCATCCATCGACGACCAGTTCCATCCACATGCATCGCGCATCAAGTAGCAAAGGAGCTCTATGGACGCCATCGTAAAGATGCTCGAGAAGCATCAACCGTTCTTTGAGAAGATCTCGAGGAACGTCTACCTCCAGGCCATCAAGGACGGATTCCTTGGGTGCATGCCCATCGTCCTTACCTCTTCGATCTTTCTGCTGATCGCCACGCTTCCCGGCGTAGTTGGCATTACGCTGCCCCAGCCGCTCATCGACTGGTGCAACAAGCTGTATAACTTCACCATGGGCGTCATGGGCATCATGGTTGCCGGCACCACCGCCAAGAACTTTACGGCTTCCATGAACCGTCGCATGCCCGCCGGCAAAGTGCTCAACGACGGCTCCACCATGGTGGCCGCCCAGTGCAGCATGCTGCTGCTCGCAGTCACGCAGTTCACCACCAAGCTCAACGGCTCCGAACTTTCGGTCTTCGACTGCACCAGCATGGGCACGCGTGGTCTGTTCTCGGCCTATATCGCCGCGTTCATTACCGTGTGGGTCTATAAGTTCTGCGTCTCGCGCGATCTGACCATTAAGCTGCCCAAGGAGGTCCCGGGCGCCATCGCTCAGAACTTCCGCGACATCATCCCCTTTGGCGGCGCCGTCATCATCTGCGGCATCATCGATGTGGTTGTGCGCAACCTCATGGGCGTTCCGTTCTCCGAGCTGCTTATCAAACTGCTCTCCCCGCTCTTTACCGCTGCAGAGACCTACCCCGGACTCATCCTTATCCAGGCAGCCACCGCGTTCTTCTGGTTCATCGGCGTCCACGGCCCCTCGATTGTCCAGCCGGGCATCGACCCCATCCGTCTTGCCAATCAGGCCGAGAACCTGCAGGTTCTGCTGGCCGGTGGTCACCCCGCCCACTCCCTCACCTTTAACATGTCGCTCGTGGGTGAGTTCGGCGGCACCGGCGCCACCTTCATCGTGCCGCTTCTGCTGATTCTCTTTATGAAGTCCAAGCAGCTCAAAGCCGTCGGTAAGGCCTCGATTGTTCCTGTTGCCTTCGCCGTCAACGAACCGCTGCTCTTTGGCGCGCCGATGATCCTTAACCCCTACATGCTCATCCCCTTTGTTGCCGCCGGCTGCGTCAACGTGAGTGTTGCCAAGTTCTTTATCGATAACGTGGGCATGAACGGCTTCTCCTTCGTGGTGCCTTGGGCCACCCCCGCCCCCATCGGCATTTTCATCACCACGAACTTCCAGCTTATCGCCCTGGTGTTTGTCGCGATCATCATCTTGCTGGACGCCATCATCTACCTGCCGTTCTTAAAGGCATACGATAAGCTGCTCTGCGACCAGGAGGCCGAGCGCGCCGCCGAGCTGGATCTCGAGTCCGATGGTGCCGCTGCCATCGCCGCCAACGCCCCTGCGCCCGCTGTCGAGCAGGCCACCGCTTCCGTCGAGACGACCGTTGCCGCCGCCGACAGCAAGCCTGTCGCCGATCAGCCCGAGCCCGCCGCCGACGCATCCGCCAAGAAGGATGTCGACGGCCTGAAGGTCCTCGTCCTGTGCGCCGGCGCCGGCACCTCTGCCATGCTCGCCAACGCCATCAAGGAAGGCGCCGCACAGACCGGAGAGAACATCGCTTCCTCCGCAGGCGCCTATGGCCAGCACACTGCCATCATGGATCAGTACGACGTTATCGTGCTTGCCCCGCAGGTTCGTAGCTACTACAACGACATGAAGGCCGACACCGATCGCCTGGGCATTAAGCTGCTCGCCCCGCGCGGTAAGGAATATATCGACCTTACTCGCGACCCCGCTGGCGCTATCAAGTGGCTCCGCGAGAACCTCGACTAGTTTCCTCCCTCTGTTGGTGCCCGGATCCCCAGTTCGGGCACCTCTCCCTATTCGTATCCCACAGAAAGGATGACTCATGACCAACCCCATGCAGTTCCCCGACGGCTTTGTGTTTGGCGGCGCCACCGCCGCTTACCAGGTTGAGGGCGAGACCCGTACGCACGGCAAGGGCAAAGTGCCCTGGGACGATTTCCTGGCTGCTCAGGGTCGCTTCTCCCCCGACCCCGCAAGCGATTTCTACAACAAGTATCCGGTCGATATCGACCTGTGCCAGCGCTTCGGCATCAACGGCATCCGCGTCTCCATCGCTTGGAGCCGCATCTTCCCCAACGGCACCGGCGAGATTAACCCCGAGGGCGTCGCCTTCTATCACGAGCTTTTTGCCACCTGCAACAATGCCGGCGTCATCCCCTATGTCACGCTCGATCACTTCGATACGCCCGAGGCCTTTTACCAGGACGGCGGCGAGGGCTTCTTGACGCGCACGACCATCGATGCCTTTGTCGAGTACGCCAAGTTCTGCTTTGCCGAGTTCACCGAGGTCAAGCACTGGTTCACGTTTAACGAGATTCCCGCAACCGCCGAGGGCAGCTTTATCGTCGGCAACTGGCCGCACGGCGAGAAGTACCGCCTGGACAAGGCCTTCCAGCTCATGCACAACATGATGGTGGCCCACGCCAAGGCTGTCGTCGCCTTCCATGAGGGCGGCTTTAAGGGCGAGATCGGCATTGTCCAGAACCTGGAGCCCAAGTATCCTCTCGACCCCAACAGCGCTGCCGACTGCGAGGCCGCCCGCATGGCCGACGTCATCAACAACCGCTGGGTACTCGACGCCACCTTCCGCGGCCACTATGCAGCCGACACCATGGAGGCTGCGACCAAGCTGGCCCATATCGCCGGCGGCGAGCTCGACGTTCGCGACGAGGACATCGCCGCGTTGACCGCCGCGCTCCCCTACAACGATTGCCTGGGCGTCAACACCTACAAGTGCCAGTTTCTGCGTGCCGCCGAGGGCGAAAACGACATCAACCACAATGGCACCGGCGACAAGGGCTCCTCGCGCTGGTTCCTCAAGGGCGTGGGCGAGGCATGCGTGCGCGAAGGCGTTCCCACGACCGATTGGGACTGGATCATCTATCCCGAGGGCCTGTACGACCTGTTGCTCCGCATTAAGAACGATTACCCCAACTACAAAAAGATCTACATCACCGAGAACGGCATGGGCTATAAGGACGACTTCGAGGACGGCTTTATCGACGACGCCCCTCGCATCGACTATATGCGTCAGCATCTCGCGTGGATCCTCAAGGCGATCGACGGCGGCGTAAACGTCGACGGCTACTTTGTGTGGTCGCTGCAGGACCAGTTCTCCTGGACCAACGGCTATAACAAGCGCTACGGCCTGTTCTACATCGACTTTGAGACCCAGAAGCGCTATCCCAAGGCGAGCGCGTACTGGTACAAGAACGTCTCGGAGACCGGCCTGCTTATGGCCTAGTTTCCGCCGCATACCCCCCTGTCAGCCGCATACGAATCCCTCCACGGGTTCGTATGCGGCCTTTTTTGTTTTTGGTGGGCTCGAGCGGATCATTCGTCTCGATCTGTAACATCTAGCAGGGATTTTCGGCCCTAACTGTTACAAATCGAGACAAGCAGAACGCCCGAGCAGAAATATCTCAATCTGTAACATCTAACTCGCTTTTAGCCGTCTAACTGTTACAGATCAAGACAAAGGTGACGGCTGGATAGACAAAATCTCGATCAGTAACATCTAGCCGAGTTTTTGGTCCCTACCTGTTACAGATCGAGACGATCCGGTGGTACTGGTCGCTTGGACACGCCGTGGTACAATTATGTCACGACACAAAGGAGGTACCCATGTCCGCTTGTGTGCCCGTCCGAGACATGAAGGACACTGCCACATTCACCGCACTTGTTGAGTCTGAGCGCGACGTTACCGTAACTAAGAACGGCTACGAGGCCATGCACTGCATCAGCAGCGACCAGTATCGCCTCATGCAAGAAGAAATCGCCAAGGCAAAACTGCTGTCTCGTATGATGTTGGCAGAAGACGAAATATCGCAAGGCGACTACAGCGACTACGACTCCTTCGCGACCGCGATACGAGACAAATATGACCTATAACGTCGTTATACTCAAAAGCGCGCGATATGAGTACGAGAGTATCGTCGGATACCTTGCCCAAATCCTCAAGAATCCGCGCGCAGCAGGCAATTTTGTCGCTGAGTTTGAATATCAGCTTGATCTGCTTCGCGAGCAGCCGCTCCTACGTCCCCTCTCTCACATGCAAGAGCTAGCGGCACGTAATTACCGATCGTTTCACGTCAACAACTACTTGTGTCTTTACAAGTTTGAGCACGAAACGATTTATATCGCCCACGTCTTTCATCAGTCACAGGACTACGCCCGCCTGGTCTAACCCACAAGCTGAATACTTGGCCCGAGCACATTTGCGCGTCAACGTAAAGCGGTAATCCCCGAGCCAGCAGGGGCAGAAGTATCGCCTGCAGTGTTAGCTAGCAAATGACCTGCGTGTGCTCCTCGATGGCGGCGCGATTCCCGGCAGCGATACCCGGCTCGCACACCACGGCGTCCAGGCTGTCCAAGCGACAGAAGGTGTAGAAGTCGCGCTTGCCAATCTTGCTGGAATCGGCAATCAGATAGCGCGAGTCGGCCTTGCTAAAGGCGAGCTGCTGGATACGACCCTCATCCATATTGGACGTAGACACGTCGCCATCCAGAATGCCGTTGGCGCCGATAAACGCTGCATCGATGCCCAGCGCACGCAGGGTATCCTCGGCCGTTGGTCCCACAAAAGCGGCGGTGCGGCGACGGTACATACCGCCCACGAGGCACAGGTCGCAGTCTTCGCGTGCCTCGAGCAGGTTAAACACCGAAAGCGAATTGGTCACGATACGCAGGCGAAACGCCGGCAGCATCGAGGCCATCTGCTCAACCGTAGTGCCCGTACCCAAAAAGATGGTCGAGCCCTCCTCGATAAGCTCCACAGCACGGCGCGCAATCTGCAGTTTTTCCTCGGCATGCTTGGTGCGCTTTTCGCTGTGCGAATACTCGTGGCGCAACATAGCGTGGGGACGTCCCTGTGCACTACGGGCGCCGCCGTGCACGCGCTCGATCTCGCCTAGGCTCGCAAGCTCCTCAAGATCGCGGCGGATCGTCATATCCGAGACGCCCAGTGCATCCGAAATCTCCTTGACCGAGACCGTGCCCTGCTCCTCGAGCAGCTGCCGAACCTTATCCTGTCGCTCTGCCTTAATCACGATGAATCCTCGCCGTTCTTTGCGCGCATATCATTCAAACAGTAACGAACAAATTGTATCAGACTCGTGCGCGTCAAAAATGAACGCCCGCACAGCTCCAATCATCACTTTTTTGAGAAAAATACCCCCTGCTTTAGTGGGGTGTAGTGATAATCTCGCCTGTTCGCGCTACAGTTTGTCGGAAATACCTCGATGTTAGGAACCAAATGATCACTTCCGAGCTTTTCGGCACCGCGCCGTGCGGTACCCCCGTTCATCGTTACACCCTCAACGGGCCCGAGATCTGCGTTCGCATTATGGACTACGGTGCCACCGTGTTGGGCATCGACGTGCCCGACATTCCCGGCAACGTGCGCGATGTGGTCCTGGGCTTCGATAAGCTCGAGGATTACTTTGACAACCCCGCCTGCTTTGGCGCGACCATCGGCCCCGTGGCAAACCGCACCGCGGGCGCCACGATCGCCATCGACGGCACGGACTGGCATATGCCGGCCAACGAAGGCGTCAACAACCTGCATAGCGATCTTGAGCACGGTCTGCACAAGCGCGTATGGGATGTTGAGCTCGACGAGGTGCACAATGCCGTGCGCATGACCACCTCGCTTGAGGATGGCGAGCTGGGCCTGCCCGGCAACCGAACCTTTACGGCTGTGTTTACTGTTACGCGCACCGGCGTCTTTCGCATCGAGTATGGCTGCGAGAGCGACCGTGCCACCTACGTGTCCATGACTAACCACACGTACTTTAACCTTGCCGGTCACAACGCCGGCATGGACTGTGAGCACTTCTTTGTTGCCAACGCCGTCCACTATCTGCCCATTGACGATCAGAACATTCCCACCGGCGAGATTGCTCCGGTCGAGGGCACGCCGTTTGACTTCCGTGAGCTGCACCCCGTCGCACCCGGCATGGAGGCCGACGACCCGCAGATTAAGCAGGCCCGTGGCTACGATCACTGCCTGTGCATCGATGGCTATCAGTACGGCCGCAACCTGCGTCGCGCCCTACATGTCGAGGAAATGTGGACTGGCCGCGAGCTGGACTACTACACCACTGCCCCGGGCGTGCAGCTCTACACCGGCAACTGGCTGGGCGACGAGCACGCCAAGGACGACGCCAACTATGGCTGGGGCGCCGGCTTTGCCCTCGAGGCCGAGATGTACCCCGACACGCCGCACCAGCCGCTGTTCCCACAGGGCATTGTGGGCCCGGGTCACCCCTACAGCAATGTGATCGAATACCACTTTATGAGGCACTAAGCCCACAACGCGACATATCGCACTACAGCGCCCGCCGGCACCACCGCCGGCGGGCGCTTTTCATCTTTTGGGCTCATTTTCGCTGTGACTGTATGATTGACATATCAAAACTATGCCCATTTACTACGTTTAGCCCGGAATGCTCGACCATGCACCGGTTTTTGTTACATTCGCGAGCCGTCTACCTGCGGTTTTGTTTTTCTCAAATTCGACATGCTCGGCGATGGCCGATCAAACGTAGTAAATGGGCGTAGTTTTTGACAGGCGGTATCACGTGCGGCCCTCGCAAGGGCAAAATGATCCGTTTTCCTCCGTCCCCAAGGGATCAGTTGAACAAATTGCCGATGGGGTCGGGGGCGGAACTGGGAAGATAGCGGATTTCTAGCTCTATGCCGAGCTTTTGCAACTCTTTAAAGGCAGCGATGTCCGCATTGTCTACGGCAACGGCAGGCGTAACGGGACGCTTGCCCTCCCCTGCCTGCATATGGCCGATGCTGATCTTGGTTATTGGCACGCCGCCCTTAACCAGCACGAGTGCATCGGCGGGTGAGGCCACCATGATCAGAATCAATTGGCGCGGCGTTGCGGTATGAACGATGTCGACGGTCCTTTGCACCGAGAAAAAGCGCGTCCAAACGCCTTCTGGCGTCGCCACCCTCATAGGGGCCCACTTGTGAGCGTCCGCCGCGATCTCATCGTTGACGATTAAAACAAGGTTGGAACCCACGGCTTCGTTCCACAGCTCAACGTCTTGCCCGTAAATGAAACGGTCATCGATACGCGTGAGAAGGATCTTGGGCTGAGCCATGGCTGCCCCATTCTGTTTGAGACCCATACGAACAGGACGACGGCAGCCAACTCGACAGCAGGTCAAGCGCCAAATGAACGCCGTAGACACCACGTCTCCAATATTAGTGCATTTAAAGTGAGAAAAGCCGTAAGAGCACTTGCGCGGATGTGCGATGTCCCGTATCATAGACAGCCGTTGACGCCTCAGTTGCGTCATCATCTGGCCGCCAGCGTAGCTCAGTTGGTAGAGCACCGCTCTCGTAAAGCGGGGGTCACCGGTTCGAGCCCGGTCGCTGGCTCCATTACACAAGATAGCCGCCTTCGGGCGGCTTTTTTGTTGCCGATTTTGAGTGCGTGCGCGCCAATCCAAACATCGCCACGTCAACGGCGGCCCACTCGGTGGACTTCGGGTTTAATGCTTAGGGGCGGGGATTTACCAAAGTGAAATCTTAATGAAAAGAAACCCAGCTGCAACAATTGCCATGGTGAGGGCTCAAATTGGCCATATAGATCTAAAATAGTCACAATATACAAATGTCGAGAGATATTGGCGATATAGATGAAAAGAACTAAGGGTTTTCTTTTGCTGGTATTGATGCTGCTCGGACTGTTCTGCCTGAGTGGCCCTTCTTGGGCCAAGGCTGCCTGTCCTGAAGGTGAGCCTTAGCAGTCTTATACGGGCAGCCTGCTGATAACTGCTAAGGAGGGCGATGCCGACTCTCAGTCTGGGGTAAATCCCCTTGCCACTTTTGAGGGGGACGGCGGAACGGTCAAGCTTGACCATATTGGTAGCGGGATTTTGAGGTGGCAAGTTCCACTGGACAAAATTGCGAACGATCCCTTCTCTTTTGCTGGAACGATATATCTATACAAGGTTGTGGGCGGAAAACAAAAATACGTCGATTGCTATCCGACAAACGGGTCTGGAATTGCATTCACCGGCATTTCGGGGCAGATTGATACACATGTACGAAAGGGAACCTATGTGGTGCGTTGGGTTGGAGCTGCTGCAGGCCCGATATGGATTGCGGTCTTGCGCCCCGATGTCCAAATAGGTTTCTCTCTCTAGACGGGAAGTTGCTCATGGACGCCATATATGACGGGGATGACTGGGTCGATCATTATACTTGGCGCCTGGTCGGCTCGAACGACAATGGGGATGTGGTGTTTGATGGACTATGTCCAAAGCATCTCCATCCTTTTGTCTCGTCGTTAATTGAGAGTTCCGCTCGTGTTGCCCCCTACAGCTCGGCATCGCTTCATGATACGGACGTTTTGAAGACCATAAGGGAATCAATTGACGATGGCACGATGAGCGGCCCGCTGTTTTCTCGGCTTGTGGGGCTAGATGAGATTGGCTCGAAACGACTGCTTGCGGGCGAAAAAGTGGAGCTCACTTATCGGTCGATGATTTCAATCCTGCGGCTAGCCGATGTTCTTCGCAAATAAATGAGGCTTCCCTATTCAAAAACAGAAAACCCCGCCAAACGTGATTTCCCTAGGGAAAACCCGTTTGGCGGGGTCCTAGCGTGATTTCCCTAGGGGAATCACGCCATCAGACGAACAGCTCAGCCGAGCAGCTCGCTACTCCTCCCAGTAGGCGTCGGCAAGCAACTTAAAGCAGATCTTCTTGACCGGCTGTGCGCCATCGCCCGGGAACTCGAGCGTGGGCATGTGGGGCTCGCCGGCAACGAACAGCGCGAATTTGTCGTCGGCAAGATCGCCGGCGATCGAAGCGTCGGAATCGACCAGATCGTAGTCGTCCTTCTCGTCAAACTCCTGGACCAGCGTCAGGCTGCCCGTAGCGACCTTGAAGGCCTCGCGACCCTCGACGTCGATCTGCAGGTCGTGATAGCGCTGATGCGTCTCATAGTGAGCCTCAGCCTCGGGACGCGTCGTGGGAGACATGACGTTCGCAAAGACCTTCTCACCCAAAATCGGATGGCTGCCGACCTCGAGCTGTGCCGGGTCGTTCTCCTCGAGCCAGTCGATCAGCACGTCGAGGCCCTTGAGCATTCCGCGGTATTCCTCGATATCGCCCAATGCACCGTAAATCATCTAAATCCCCTCTCGGATCGTTTATTTGGCAGCTACTCGGTAAATGCATTACCGACGCTGTTGCCACCCACATACGTCTCGACCAGGGTAAGGTCGGGATTGAACACGACAGCATCGGCGTCGCGCCCCGGCATAATGCTACCGCACTTGTCGTCGACTCTAACCACAAGCAAGCAACCGATGCCGGGGGCGGCGCACAGGCTCCTACAGCTCGGTCACGACAACGCCGTTGTAAACCTCGTCCCAACGATCCATAACCAAGTGGCCAGTCATGGGATCCATGGCATTGAGCTTGCCGCAGGTGTTGGCGGTACGCAGCACCGTCTCGTCATCCGCGCCAGCAGCAATCGCATGTGCGAAGCCGGCAATGGTCGAATCGCCAGAGCCCGTAGCGTTAACGGCGGGGATATCGGGGGTCTTGGCGCGGAATGCACGGCCATTATGGAAGCCCACGGAGCCGGCAGCGCCCATGGACACGACGACCCAGGGGATATCGGAGAAGCGGGCATCAGAGGCGAGCGCGGCGCGGAGCTCGTCCACATCGTCGGTGGTAAAGCTCGTGCCCAGAAGGCCGTTAATCTCGGTCAGGTTAGGCTTGACCAGCTCGGGCTTAATTTCGGACTTAAGGGCGGCCTCGAGCGAAGCACCCGAGGTATCGAGCAGCACCTTGGCGCCGGCGTTCTCGGCAATACCCGTGATCTTGGCGTAGTAGCCCGCCTCGACACCACGGGGCAGCGAACCCGAGATGGTAACGACAGCGGCCTTGCTCGCAAGCTCGGCGAACTTGGCGGTAAAGGCATCGAGCTCCTCGGGGGCAATCGTCGGGCCGCTCTCGAGTAGCTCGGTCTGGTTGCCGGCGTGGAGGATGTTAAGGCAAATGCGAGTCTCGCCCTTGATGGGTACGAAATCATTCTTAATGCCGTTGGCATCCATGAGCTCGGCCATGTAGGCGCCCATGTGGCCGCCGAGTAGACCGGTTGCCACAACGTCGTCGCCCAGCTGACCCAGTACACGGGCCACGTTGAGACCCTTGCCGCCGGCGGTCTTTTCGGGCGTCACACGGTTAACGTCGTCGATAATGAGCTCATCGAGCTGATAGCGTGTATCGACGGACGGGTTCATCGTAACGGTGAGGATCATTTTTAGCTCCTTATCTCGCAGGCTCCTTGTGCCTCGCGATACGAGTCGACAAAACGGAATTACAGAATCTCAATCGTGAACGAGCGAACGACGGTCTCCTTGGGCTTGGCGACAAGGCAGCCACGCTTATGCTCAAGCACGTCGTCCTCATCGGAGCAGGTCGAAAGGCCGCCCCAAGGCTCAACTGCCACAAAATCGCCCTCGGGCTTGCTCCACACAATGAGATATGGGAAGCCCTCAAAGCTCAGGCGGACGCCCTTGTCCTCGCCCTTTTTGGAAAGCGTGACCTGGCGGCTCTCGAGCACGTCAAAGATGGTCTCCGCAAAATCGAAGAGCTCGTGCGACAGGGGCAGCGTCTTTCCCACCATGGGGTTCTTGGAGCGCTTGTCCACGTCAATCAAGCCAGTCGAAGGGACAGCGGTGCAAAGCTCTGCAGCCTCTTCTTTCTCAAAGCGCAACTCGTAGTCCGTATAGGCCTCGCCCTCATCGAGCGGGCACCTAAAGCCGGGATGCCCACCGATAAAGAACGGCATATCCTCGGTGCCCTCGTTGGTAACCTCATAGGAGACACGCACGGCGGCGTCCTCGAGCGTATAGCGGGCGACGAGCCTAAACGGATACGGATAATCGCTCAGCAGCGCGGCGTTATCCTCCGAAGCCAGGCACATAGCCAACTCGTTCTCGCCTTGGCTCAGCAGCTTCCACTCCTGCTTGCGCGCAAAGCCGTGGCGAGCGAGCTTTACATGATGCCCGGCAAACGTCATGGCGCTGTTGTCGCGCAAGCCTCCGCAAATCGGGAAGCAAATCGGCGCCTGACCGGACCATACTGCGGGGTCGCCCTGCCACAAATACTCGCGACCGTCGGCCTCAATCGAGGTAAACGAGCCGCCGGCAGTGGAAACCTTGATAGAAATCGAATCGTTGGAAAGAGCGTATTCCATTACCCATCCTTTCGGACAACTGTTTTCTTCGCTCAAGCGCCCGTTTCAATCCTAACCAGAGAACAAACCCGCGCGCTCGTCGATGTGTCCGGTATCCCAACCATACAACGGGGTACCATACAAACATTGACGTCATTACAGCTGAAAGGCCTTCTTATGCGAACCATCATCCTCTACGCCTCGCGCCACCACGGCAATACGAAAAAGCTCGTGGACGCCATCGTCGAGGCACACCCCGAGATCGATACCCTTGACGTAAAGGCGCTCGGTAAAAATGAGTACCCCGACCTGCACGAATACCATCTGATCGGCGTCGCCACGGGCATTTATTATTCCGAGATCGACAAAGATATGGCACGCGTGCTCACCAACGTGCTGCAGCCGCAGGACAAGGTGTTTGGTCTTATGACCTACGGCGGCAAAAACAAGTGGTACGGCAAGGATATCGACGGAATTTGCCGCATGAGACAGGCCATTTTTATGGGCGTCTACGGCTGTCCCGGTTTTGACACGTGGGGGCCGTTCAAGATTACCGGCGGCGTCCAGAAGGGACACCCAACCGCCGAGGAAATTAAGGGCGCCGTCGATTTCTTCGACAAGATCGAAGACGAGTACGGCGATATCATCGTCGAGGAGTATGCCAAGCGCGAGAAGCGTCTGGCCTACGAAAAGGAGCATCCTGCGGGAGGCCTTGTGGCCGGCGTCAAGCGCACGGCAAAGAAGATCGCTAGCAAGCTGTAACTGTTAAGGTGCTCTTGAGCGTTTAACCCATACGGCGGGTCCGAGCAATTTCGGGCCCGCCGTCTTTATCTGTCGCTATTCGGTAAATGCGTTGCCGACGCTCTGGCCGCCAACATACGTCTCTACGAGGGTGAGCTCGTGATCGAACACGACAAAGTCGGCGTCGCGACCCGGCATGATGCTGCCACACTTATCCTCGATGTGCGCGGAACGAGCCGGTACCTCGGTTGCCATGCGAATGGCGATATCGGCGCTGGCGATACCCCAGTCGACAATGTTCTTGACGCCCTGGGCAAGCGTGAGCACCGAGCCGGCAATGCTCTTGCCGTCGGCGAGCCAGCACAGGTTGTCCTTCATGATGACGTCCATGCCGCCGCTGGTGTAGCTGCCCTCGGGCATGCCGCCGCAGCCCAGGCAGTCGGTGATGAGCACCGTGTGCTGCCAGCCCTTGGCCTGCAGCAGCGCCTTGATGGCGGCAGGGTTCACGTGCTTGCCGTCGCAGATGATCTCGGCGTAGGTCTCGGGGGTGGTCATGGCAGCGCCCACAACACCGGGCTCACGGTGATGCAGACCGCGCTGGCCGTTATAGGTGTGCGTAAAGCAGCTGGCACCAGCATTGATGGCGGCGACGCACTCGTCATACGTGGCATCGGAGTGACCGATGCTGGTCACGACACCCTTCGAGTTCAGAGCAGCAGCATAGGCAGCAGCGCCATCGCGCTCGGCAGCCATGGCGCTCTTAACGATACGACCGCCGGCAGCCTCCTGCCACTCGTCAAAGACCTCCTCGGAGGGGTCGATCAGGTAAGCGGGGTTCTGTGCGCCCACGTGCTTCATGGTAAAGAAGGGGCCCTCCAGGTAGATGCCCTGGATACGGGCACCGCAGAAGTCAGGGCCGCGGCCCTCGTCAGCCTGAGCGATGGCGGCGCAGGCGTCCTTGATCTGCTCGACGCCATCGGTGAACGTCGTGGGTAGCCAGCTGGTGGTACCGCGACGGGCGAGCTCAGTCGAGCTGATATCGATACCCTCGGGGTCGTTATCGGTAGTTGAGTGGTTGTAGAAGCCATGGATGTGGGTATCGACCATACCCGGTGCGATCCACGATCCCGTGTAGTCCTTGATCTCGCAAGAGGGCTCGTCGGCCTGCCAGGCGCCAAAGACGCCATCCTCGACCATAAGATAGCCGCCCAGCTGCGGACCTGCCGGCAAGAAGAACTTGTCAGCCTTAATTGCGTACGTGCTCATATGCACTCCTTGCTTCTAAAGCAGTTGACTGTGGTGATGCTTATACCCGGTCCAAGTGAAAACAAAAAGCGCCCGCCCGCCGTTATGAGCGGACGGGCGCCCTTACAGGGGGGACGCGATTAAGCGGTGAAGGGGTGAATCGTTACGCCCTTAACCACGCGGTTGACCGTGCCGGTGGGGCTCGGCGTATCGGGCGTGTTGCCCACGCGCACGGAGTTGAGCAGGCTGATGGCCTGGGCAAACATCACGAACGGCAGGGCAAGGTAGCCCTCGGGGAGTGCCTCATAGCCCTTAAAGGTGAAGGACTCGCCCTCGTAGACGGTAGCGCCATCCTGCTGAACGGCAACGGTGTGCTGAGCGATCTTGTCGCCACCGATCTCGTTGAGGATGTCGATATCATACTGACGGGTGTAGGCATCGTTGTTGACGAACACGAACACGAGGGTCTTGTCGTCGACGAAGGACTTGGGTCCGTGACGATAACCCATAGAGGTGTCGTAGGAAGTAGCGACCAGACCGTGAGCAAGCTCGAGGATCTTGAGCTGGCTCTCCTGGGCAAGGCCACCGAAGGAGCCGGAACCCAAGTAGGTCACGCGGTTGAAGTCGCCAGCCAGGTAATCGGCAACCTCGGACTCGCGAGCGATGACCTCCTCGCCCATCTTGGCGATGGTCTCGACCCACTCGGCCTTCTGCTCGTCGGAAGCCTCGTCAAAGATGAGGGTAGAGAGCAGGGTCATGCAGGTGTAGGAACCGGTCATGGCGAAGCCCTTGTCGTTGGCGCGCGGGATGAGCAGCGTCAGCGCATTGGGGTCATCAGCGGACTCGACAGCGAGCTTGCCCTCGGGAGCGCAGGTGATGTTGAGGAACTTGACGTTGTGGACGAGCTCCTTGGCAACGGCGACGGCGGCAAGGCTCTCGGGGCTGTTGCCAGAGCGGGCAAAGGAAACCACGAGCGTGGGATCCTCGGCGCGCAGGAAGTCGCGCGGGGCGCTCACGATATCGGTCGTGGCGATGGGCTTAAAGTCGTAGAGATCAGTGTTGCCAGCGTGACGCAGGTACGGGGCGCAGGTATCGCCAACATAGTCGGACGTACCGGCACCGGTGAAGACAACGGACAGACGGCCCTCGCCCATAGCGCGAGCCTCAGCCAGAAAGGCCTCGATGGCCTCCTTGTTCTCGCGATAGATGTTGAGCGTATCACGCCAAAGCTCGGGCTGCTGAGCAATCTCGGCCGTGGTGATCTGGGCGCCGAGCTCGGTGAGCTCCTCGACACTCTTCTCGAACATTTCTAATACCTCTCTCTAGAAGTAATCCTCTGACGTGCAATTATACACTTCGGTTGGTTATCTGGTAGTAACCAGTTAAATACAAAGAATCATCATATGGAAACGGTGCAGACACTAATCGCTACGCTGGTGGTAAACCTTGTATTTAAACTGATCGGCACGAGCAACCGAGAGCGTATACTCCACAACCTCGTTTGACTCGTTATACGTAGTCCTAACCAAATCGAGCACAGGCGAGCCCTCGACGATTTCCAAAAGGTGGGCATCGGTGGGACGGGCTATGCTCGCATAGAACTCCTCTTCGGCCACGCGTATTTTTTGCTGAAAGTCTTGCTCAATCACATCGTAAAGCGGCTTACGCTCCAGCAGCGGTCGCTTTAGGGACAGAAATTGACGAACCGGTAGATAGCTACGTTCGACCATCATGGGCATGTTGTCGGCAGAACGAAGGCGCTTGAGCTTAAAAATGCGATCACCGATACGTAATCCCATATGCTCGGCCAGATTCTTATCGGCCTCCATCTCGCAAAAATCGAGAATCGTGGTCTCGGGGTCGCGACCCATCGCGCGCATCTGCTCGGTAAAGCTGTAGGACTGCATAAGATTGGTTGCCTTTGCCGAACGGTCGGTCACAAAGGTACCGCGACCGTGCTGCCGAACCACCAGTCCTAAACGCTCCAGTTCCTGCAGAGCCAGGCGTACCGTAGTGCGCGAGAGACCATAGCGCTCCGAAAGTTCGCGCTCGGAAGGAATCATGTCACCGGCGCGATATTCATGGTCAATCTTTTCGGTCAGAATATCGACCAGCTGATCGTACAGCGGTTGCTTGCGCGCTCCGATCGCCATCCTATCCTCCCTTTTGCTCAAACTAGGCTAATACCTTGGGTGTTTAGCATTATCTGTCTGCCACACCCGAATCATCAAGAAAACAAAAGCCGCGCGCTCTTTCGAGCACGCGGCTTTTAACATACACATGGCTTAAGGGGTCGGGGTGTGAGCCGCGTAGGGACACACCCCTCAAGCTAGAGCCTTACCAGATGCTCGGCCAGAGACCAAGCGGGCCAGCGCCCAGGATGCCCAGAACGAAGAGCAGGAGAATGCCCTTGGTCGGGGTCCAGCTGTGCTTAGCGAACATGTAGTAAAGCAGCAGCGTAAGCATAAGCGGGACGAGCTTCGGGACGATGGTGTTGAGGGTGTCGGCAACGGAGAAGTTGACCGGATCCTCGGTGACGGTGCCGTAGGTAACGGACGCCATGCCGTTGCCCAGATCGGTGACGCCGCACTCGACAGCGTTGCCGTCGGCATCGGAAGCGGTAAGAGCGTTACCGTCGGCATCGGTCATGGCCATGGTGCCAGCCTCAGCGGTCTCGGTATCAATACCCTCCAGGCCGGTGAAGTTCTCGGCCTCCTCCTCGGAGACGACAACCGTGTGGGCAGCAATGCCGCGGGTGGTGCCGTTGGGGATCTGGAGGTTGATCTGGGTGCCACCCATGGTGACGACCAGGCAACCGACGACGAAGACGCCCATGATGGAAGCGGCACGCGTAAAGGCCTGCATGTTGGCGGTCAGAGCGTCAATAGCGCTGGTGCCAAGCTTGTAGGACCAGTTCATGAGCCAGAAGCGCAGAGCGAACTGGACGACGTTGAAGATCACCAGGAAGATCAGCGGCGCAGCGGCGTTACCGTTGATAGCCATGTTGGAGGTGATGCCGGCCGTGATAGGCACGAGCGTCAGCCAGAACAGGGCGTCACCGATACCACCGAGCGGGCCCATTGCGGCGACGCGGACGGCGCGGATCGTGGG
This sequence comes from uncultured Collinsella sp., assembly GCA_900541475.1. Classification (GTDB taxonomy): domain Bacteria; phylum Actinomycetota; class Coriobacteriia; order Coriobacteriales; family Coriobacteriaceae; genus Collinsella. The sequence goes on along the minus strand of UQJV01000006.1, from coordinate 32,889 downwards.
GATGTCAACCTTGTTCTGCTCGAGCGAAAGCACGATACCCATAACAAAGGTGACGAGGAACGGGTGAGTGTTGAAGAACTCCAGGTTGTGGCTCATGGAAGCCGCGAGGTCGTTCTTGTTGGTGTGGATCTTCTCCAGACCGGGGATGATGGAGTAGAGCCAGCCAGCGGCCTGCATACGCTCGTAGTTGAACGAGGCCTGCAGGAAGCAGGAGCGCCAAGCCATCTTGTTGAGGGTCTTCTGGTCGAGCTGCGGAGCAGGAGTGAGATCCTCGTAGTGCTCCGGGATCACATACTCATTAGATGCCATCTTCGAAGTCACCTCCGTCAGAAACAGCTGCACCCTTCAGCTCGGTCTGCTGCTGGAAGTCCCAGAAGGCGATGCCGAAGCCGATGAGAGCGAGGATGAGCAGAGCAGGGGTTGCCAGAGAATCGTTGGCAACGGTGATGAGCGCGAGGCCAAAGCCCATGAGGAAGAAGCCCCACATATCGCGGTTCATCATAACCTTGAGCAGGACGGCGAAGCCGACGAAGCGCATCATGCCGCCTGCAGCGGAGAGACCGGTCTGCAGCCAATCCGGAATGGCGGCGGCGATGGTCGCACCGATGGTGGCGCCAGCGATGAAGAACAGCGTGACGACGATAGCGAAGATCAGGCCGAGCAGGGTCATGGCGAAGTAGTTCAGGCGCTCGATGCCCTTGGTGTCCGCGTTGTGAGCCATGTTATCGGCCGAGGACATAAGCGGGGACATAAGCGTGAAGACCAGGGTAACACCAAGCTGGCCAAGCAGAGCGAACGGAATGGCGAGGCCGACTGCCGCGTTGGGCTCGAGCTTCGTAGCGATAGCGAGAATGGCTGCCATGATGCCGCCGATGACGGCGTTAGGCGGCTGAGCGCCTCCGATCGGCATGTTGCCGATCGTCATGAGCTGATAAGTACCACCCACGAGAAGACCGGTGTTGAGGTCGCCAAGGATAAGACCGATGACGGCGCCGGTGACGATGGGCTGATAGAGAGACTCGAGGAAGTTGAACTGGTCGATTGCCGCGATGAACGTAACAACGAAGACCAGTGCGACCTGAATGATCGAGAATTCCATCTTGCTCCTCCTTTCAAAATGTATGTACGCACTTTTGGTTCACGTACAGAATGTCAGGGTTTCACTCCTGACAACATGGATCACGAGGATTACGAGAAGAGCTTGCTCGTATCCTCAACAGGCGTGCTCGGAACGCGCCTGATCTCCAACTCCACCCCCAATTCCTGCAGCTCTTTAAACGCAGCGACATCCTCGTCGTTAACTGCGACGGAGGTGGCGACTTGGCGCTTTCCTTCCGACATGTGCATGTTGCCGATGTTTACCTTCTTTATAGGCACACCGCCCTTGACGAGCGTAAGCACGTCTTCCGGTGTTTCGGCCACGATGAAGATCTTCTGGCGCGGGCTCGCCTTGCCAATGACGTCGATGGTCTTCTGCAGGGAGAAGAAACGCGTAGCGACGCCGGCGGGAGCGGCCATCTTCATGAGGTTCTGACGCATGGTGTTGGTCGACACATCGTCGTTGGCGACGAGGATGAGGTTGGAGCCCAGGGTGGAGTTCCACTGGGTAGCGACCTGACCATGGACCAGTCGGTTATCGATGCGGGTAAGAAGAATGTTGGGTTCTGCCATGTTGATCAGCTTCCTTTCGTTATTTGCTGACGACAGTTACTTGATCTCCTGAATCGCGTAACGCGAAACATCTACGACGGCACCGGATCGGACTTTGATCTGGACCTTTTCGCCTTCGATGCCCTTGACGGTTCCGTAGATACCGCCGGCGAAAAGAACCTCCTGACCCGGCTTGAGCTCGGTGTGCAGCTCCTTGAAGTACTTCTGCTTCTTCTTCATGTTGATTTGCGACCAGATGGTGTAAATCAAGCCCATGATGACAAGCAGGCCTAAAAGGGCGACCGAGGAGCTCAGGACGTTGGCTCCGAAATCGGCCATTAGATGCCGTCCTCGTCGCCGAAGATATCCTCTTCCTCGGAACCGGCAACGGATGCGACCGTCTGGGCGGTGATGCCCGTCTGGCCAACGGTCACGGCCTGCTCGCCAAGCTCGGCGAGCGTGGCGTTACCGCGGAGGAACAGAAGCTCAATAACCATGGGAAGGTTGGTGCCAGTCAGAACCTCGACGTTGTCGACATCCTGGGCAATCATCATTGCCTGGTTGAACGGGGTGCCGCCAAGCAGGTCGGTAAAGACGAGCACGCCATCGCACTCCTCGCGCATGGCGGTAATAGCGGCGCGGAGATCCTCACCGTAGGAAGCAGCCTGGTCGCCCTCAAAAGGAACGACGGTAAAAGCGGGCTGGTCGCCGGCAACCATAGCGATAGCACTTGCAAGGCCGGGTGCGAACTGTCCATGACCGGTAAGAATAAAGCCAACCATTCAAATTTCCCTTCCGAAGGTGTGTACGATCTGAGTCCGATGATGTTCGGAAGCCAACGGGCAATCGCCCTTAAAGCTTCTTGGAAAGCGTTCTTTGAGAACCAGTGGTCTCTCAACTGGTAGTAACCACGTGACGTGTTGTTGTCACTATATCACCACAGAAGAGGTTACTTTCGTTGATTCAAACAGTAAAACGTTTTTGCACCGTTCACGGTAAAAAATCGACCGTTTACCGCTCGTTAACACTTCTACCTGCGGTTTTGAAACCGTATCGAAATACTTTGACGAAAGATCGGAACCTTTTCTGTGTCTAAACAACGCAGGGTGGCTAAAAATGGCGTGTAGAAAAATTGCAGGTCATTGTGAAGATTTGTGAATTGGTCTTTTTGACTTAATACCAGTAAGAACCAGTTTCGATATTATCGGTGAACGGTAGTTTTCGACCGTTCACCGGTTATTTGCAATCGTTTGCAGCTCTTTTTCCATATGAATTAGGGAGACCCGATGAAGCACTTGCGCGGTTGCGGGAAATTTCGATACTCGTCCATCCCCCACGTGCCAAACTCTCACTCCCTGGATATGCCATAAGCTCTCGCTATTCGTCTTATAAACATTACTTACTCTAATCTGTAATTGTTTATCGTTTATCGTTAAGTATGTTATATAAATTAAGTATCATCCAAGACATTGGTTGGAGGAGCTATGATCCGCTGGAACGTATCCAAATCGAATAAAGCCATCAACCGCGAACAGGCAATAGCCGATCTGAGGAAGCTCACTCACATCTGCAAATGGGCCACAATCTGCACCACCGTGGCGCTCGCTCTGGGACTCCTCGCAGTCATTGCAATCGAGCTTCTACTCATATTGCCTAGCCTCTCCCAAGGGTTCTATCTTCAATCCGTAGAGTTTAAGGCTGGCGAAGGACCGTTTCTCGCTCTCGTCGGCACCAACGCACAGACCCCTCTTATGCTTGTCGCGCACGACGGTCATACTGCCATAGGGAGCGTCATGATGACATGCCTCGCGCTTGCCATCGCGCTAAGCGCATACAGGTTTTTCTCCGCCATTGAAAAGGCGGGAAGGCCCTTTGACCTCGAATGCATCCGCATACTACGTCAAGTAGGACATTTGTTCCTTATTGGCGGCGTTGCTGTGAAGCTTCTTGGTGCCATAGCCACGGGGCTGATACTCTCAGGATTTGGCGGCAACTTTACGGATGCGCTTGGCGGCCAGCTGCTCGACCCCTCTATGCTCTTTGCAGGCCTGATTATTAGCTTGATTGCCAGCGTCTTCCAGTACGGGTGTATCCTGCAAATACAAGATGACGAGTTGCTCTAGGGGGAATCCATGATTATTCTGCGGCTCGACCGCATGCTTGCCGAACGCAAGATTTCATCCAAAGAGCTTGCGGAACGCGTGGGTATCTCCCAGGTCAATATGTCGCGTATCAAGACGGGCAAGGTTTCTGCCGTGCGCTTTTCAACTCTTGACGCGATATGCCGGGCTCTCGACTGCCAACCGGGCGATGTGCTGGAATATATGCCTGACGATGAAGCCGATAACCTCTTTGGACTTAAAGATGAATAGCCATAATTAAGCCGCCAATCACGCCCTCAACGCAAAAAGCCCGCCAGAACGACGTTCTAGCGGGCTCAATCAGATATTTCGACTTCGTGCTCGAAAGCTCGGGCAACCTTTAAGCAAACAGGCCGTAGATGCTGATGTTGGCCTTGGCGTAGAGGCCGTTAGCATACTCGGTCCACTTGGAGCTGGCGCTCGAAGCCTGCGAGGAGTACTGCTGATAGGCGGTGTAATAGGCGGTCATGGCCTGCTTATAGGTAGCGCTATCGGCAGTAAAGGCATCGTCGGCAAAGGCCTTAGCGTAGGTGCCATCGGCGTCCTTCCAGGTGCCCTTCTCGCTATCCCACTCGTCGCCGGCAAGGTTGATGATGTAGTCGGCGTAGTCCTTACTCGCGGTCTCCTCGTTGCCGTCAGAAGGCTCGGTCGGGGCGGTCGGCATGCTTGCGGAGCTATCGCCCACCTTCTTCTTGTAGAGCTTCTGCAGCGTCGCAGACTGGCGGACGATCTGCTTGGCCTGGTCCTTGGACACGCCATACTGCGTGGCCATGGTTTTGTAGTCGGAGGTGCCGATGGACTCCTCGGCGTACTTCTTCATCTCCTTGGAAGAGACGGTAATGCCCTCGTCCTCGGCAGCATCGAGCAGGATCTTGTTGCGCACGTAGGACAGGATGACATCGGCAGAAGGAGCGGTGTAGTTGCCATCACTATCCTTGACGGTATCAAGGCTGTACTGGCTCTCGATGGCCTCGCGCGCAGTGATGTCGCTCTTCTTGCCGTGATAGCTATAGCTTGCCACGGTCGAATCGAGTTGATCCTCGGTCAGGGTCGACGAACCGACGCCCTTGCCGCCAAAGCCGCCATTGCCAATAAAGAAGCCGACCACGGCAGCGATCACGACTGCGACCACAAAGGCGGCAATCATCGTCTTCTTGTGCTTGGATGCATGATCGTCCGCGTCGGAGTCGTCGTCCTCGTCCTGCTCCTCGGGCATGAGGTTCTCGTCGGCGGCGTCCGCGGCGATCTTTGCCTCCAGGCGAGCATCCTCCTCCTCGGCCGTCGTGCCAGCAGCAATGTGCTCGGCAGACGTACCGGCGACCAGGTCGATCTTCTCGTCCTCATCACCGTCGGGGCCTTCGCCGCGCTCGATGATCTGGATACCGTCGATCTCGTCCTTCTCGTCCTTCTTTTGAATCAGACCCATATCAGTTACTCCTTGTTAGGAAACATAGTCCTCAATAGAATACGCCCGACGGAGCGCCGGGCGTATTGATTCTTAGGTTATACGCAAACACTTAAGTACTATTTAGGCGTTTGCAGCCTGCATGCCTTAGACCAGGTGCGCGATAACGGCATCGGCAAAGGCCTGCGTGCCCACGGCACCCTCAACGGAGCCGGTCTGGGCACGACGCACGTCGCCGGTAACCTGCTCGCCCTCGTCGAGCGTGGCAGAGACGGCGGCGCGAATGCGATTGGCAGCGTCGTTCTCGCCCAGGTGATCGAGCATCATCGCAGCAGAGAGAATCTCGGCCGTGGGGTTGGCGATATCCTGGCCAGCGATATCGGGCGCGGAGCCGTGCGTTGCCTCGAAGATGGCACAATCGGCACCGATGTTGGAGCCGGGAGCCATGCCTAAGCCGCCCACCAGGCCAGCGCACAGGTCGCTCACGATGTCGCCGTACAGGTTGGGCAGTACCAGGACATCGAAGTCGTTGGGGTTTTGGACCAGGCCCATGCAGGTGGCGTCGACAATCTTGTCGTTGAACTCGATATCGGGATAGTTGGCGGCCACCTCGCGCGCAACGCGTAGGAACAGGCCGTCGGTCGCCTTCATGATGTTTGCCTTGTGTACGGCCGTCACCTTTTTGCGGCCGCAGCGGCGGGCATACTCAAAGGCATACTCCACAATACGGCGGCTCTTGGCGATAGAGATGGGCTTGATTGAGATGGCGGAATCGGCGGCGAAGACCTTCTGACCCGAGCGCTCGACAAGCTGCGAGAGCTCCTCGACCTCGGCAGCGCCCTCATCGAACTCGATGCCGGCATAGAGGTCCTCGGTGTTCTCACGCACGATGACCAGGTCGACGTCGCGGAAGCGCGAGCCGTCGCCCGGTTGCGACAGGCAGGGGCGCACGCAGGCGTACAGGTCAAAGTGCTTGCGCAGGGCCACGTTGACGCTGCGGAAACCCGTGCCGACCGGCGTGGTGATGGGACCCTTGATGGCAACCTTGGTCTCGGCGACCGCATCGAGCACATGTTGGGGCAGCGGCGTGCCAAACTCGTCCATGACGCCGGCACCGGCCTCCTGGACGTTCCAGTTGATCTGGACACCAGTGGCCTCGACCACGCGGCGCATAGCCTGCGTAATCTCGGGACCGATACCGTCACCAGGAATCAGGACTACATCGTGCGCCATAATCTGTTACTCCTCGTTTTCGGCGTCGTCAGATTTTTTTACGCTAGCACGCTTCTTCTTTTTGGAGAGATCCAGGCCAAAACGTTTAACAAGCATTTCGCAAATCTCGCTCGAACGGGCCTTGAGATAGCTGCCCTTGCCGTTCTCGGCGTCGAACTTAAGGCGCAGCGCGAGCTTCTCGGCGACCTCGGCGTCGATCTCGCCCTGGCAAAACTCGTACAGGCAACCGAGCATGTCGCGATACTCAAGGTCGCCGTGGTAGCACTGGATGGCCTCGTCCAGGATGGGCCAAGCCTCGCGCGAACGCTCGACGCTCGTGGCGCCCCACACGCACAGCAGGCGGAAGGCAGCATAGCGCAGCGTGGAGGAAATCTCGTCGAACAGTGCGGTCTCGGCACCCTCAAAGGCATCGCCCAGCTGCTCGGGGCAGGTGGTGGCGAGCGCCGTCAGGGCATCGAGGGCCTCCCAGCGGGTCTGAGCCTCGGGGCGGTCGAGCGCCTCGATCAGCGCGGGCACGCAGGGCACGACGCGCTGCGGATCGCGCTCGGCAAGCAAGTGCAGCACGCGGGCGGCAAACTGGCGGATACGGCGCGTGGGGCAGCCGAGCTCCTTGACCAGGCGGTCGACGGCGTTCTCGTTCTCCTCTGCCAGCTGGAGCTGTGCCAGCTCCTCGTCGGTGAGCTGTTCGTCTTTGTTTTCTGCCATAGTTACCTCTTCTTACTATTTCTTAGCGTGCTTGCCAGCACCCTTGCTGTCATCGGTGACCGAGATGAGCTGTCGGTCGGCAGCGCCATTGCGACGCGCACGGCGGCGTTCCTCGGCATCGCCCGCGTCGGCGGCGGCGCGGTGTGCTTTGTTGACGTTAAAGACCTCGTCGTGCTTGCGCCACGGACCGACGGACTCGCCAAAGCTCATCTTAAGGCCGGCGATAAAGCCGCCGAGCCAGCCGATCGGCGCAAACTGCACCAGCGGGAACAGCGAGAACACCCAGGTCAGCAGAACGACTGCCGCCGCTCCTGCAAAGTTGGCAATCCAGTAGTCGCGCTTGGTGATGACGCGCTTTTCGCACGCCCACTGGCCGCACAAAAAGCCAATGTAGATCGCAAAGAGAAAGAGCACCAGCGCAAGCACCACGAACGTCCAGCTCATGGGCGCTACTCCCCGTGATGGTGGCCGCAGCAGCACTCGTGGCCGTCGTCATGGCCGTGGCCGCCGCAGCACTCGTGGTCCTCGCCATGGTGGTGGCCGCAACCGCACTCGTGGTCGTCGCTGTGCTCGCCGCAACCGCAGCCTTCCTCGTGAGCACCATGCTCCTCGGGACGATACTGCGACCAGTCCAGACCGGCGGCGATGGCGTCGGCCTCCTCCTTATAGAGGACCGTGACGGCCTGGGTACCCAGCTTGGCGCCGCCGATGGCGTCGAGCATGTCATAGAGCGTAAAGGCCACGTCGGCGCCGGGCAGCGCAAGCTCGCGGTCGTCGGCATAGGCGAGCGCCAAGCGCAGGTCCTTAATGAAGTGCTCGACCATAAAGCCGGGCTTGTAGTCGCCGTCGAGCGCCTTGGGCGCCAGGCTCTCCATGGCGCCGGACTTGCCAGTACCGCCCAGAATCATCTGACGGGTCTTCTCCAGGTCAAGGCCGCTCAGCTCGGCAAACGCCATGGCGTCTGCCATGCCGACCATGCAGGCACCCAGCGACACCTGGTTGGCGAGCTTGGCAGCCTGGCCCTTGCCGGCGCCGTCGAAGCAGCAGATGTTGGCCGCAAAGGTGGCAAGGATGTCGCGGACCGGCGCGATGTCGTTCTCGGTAGCGCCCACGATAGCCGTGAGCGTACCGGCGATAGCGCCCGACTCGCCGCCGGTGACGGGGCAGTCAAACGCCATGCGACCAGAAACCTGGGCGGCCTCGGCAATGTCACGGGCAAGCTCGGGCGAGCTCGTGGTGAGGTCGATCAAGACCGCGCCGGGCTTAGTGCACGCGAGCAGGCCGTCGCCCGCCAGGTAGAGTTCCTCGACCTCGGAGGGATAGCCCACCATGGTAAAGACGACATCGGCGTTCGCCGCGGCATCGGCCGGCGTATCTGCCCAGACGGCGCCGCGCTCGATAGGCGCCGCCGCCTTGGACTTGGTGCGGTTGTTGACCGTGACGGGATAGCCGGCGTCCAGAATGTGGCCGGCGATGGGGGCACCCATGATTCCGGTGCCGATGAATGCGACGGAGAGCTTGTTTGCCATGAAACCTTTCCTTTTGGGTTGGGTGTTGTTACCAGGTTGAATACTCGGTGCCAGCGTTTGGGCTGTGAGTCGAGGGCGATTACGGACGCAGCGCTTGCCTACTGACCGCGCACGCGGCGGGCGATACGGTCGGAAAGCGACGCCTTGTCGGCGCGGTTCTTACCCCAAAACGCGCAGCCCACCATGCCGGGGCCCACGTGCGAGCCGATGGTGGGACCCACGGAGCCGCGAATGATCGTGACGTCGGCGCAACCCTCCTCCTTGCGGATGGCGGCTTCGAGCCAGTCACCATCCTTTTCGGCATCGGCCGTCATGATGGCGATGGGCATGGTGCGATCGGGCACGTAGTTCTCGCGGAACGACTTGAGGATGGACTTGAGCGCCTTCTTGCGGCCGCGGTTGACGCCGATCAGCGACAGCGAGCCGGCCAGGTCGTAGGAGAGCTCAGGCTTGACGTCGAGCTTTGCCGTGAGCTGCGCCGCCGCGGGAGGAATGCGACCGCCGGCGGCCAGTGCGTCGAAGCTCTCGAGCGTAAAGTAGCCGTGCACGTAGGTTTTTGCCTCGTTTGCCCAATCGACCAGCTGCTTGGCGGTCAGTCCCGCCGAACGCTGGCGCACGGCCTCGAGCGCCAAGAGCGCGCCGGTCGCGCAGGGCAGAGCGTTGTCGACCACGTAGAGCTCAAAGTTGGGATACTCGGCGCGCACGGCATCTGCCGCCTGGCACGCGGAGTTGTAGCTCGACGACAGTGCCGAGGTAAAGCACAGGTAGACCGTGGGCGTGCCCTCTTTGGCGCACTCGGTAAAGAACTCGATATAGCGACCGAGCGACACAGCCGAGGTGGACACGCGGGCACCAGCGCGCATGCGGTCGTAGAACTCCTTAGGGCTCATGCTCGACCAGATGTCGTCCGTGCGCTCCTCGCCATCGATAATGAAGGGGAAACCCAGGATATCGACATCAAGGTTCGCGGCGACCTCGGGGCTAAAGTCGCAGCAGGTATCGACGACGATGCGGCAACGGTCCGAATGACCGGCGGATGCGGCCTTGTCCATCAAAGCGACTCCTTACGTAAAAAGGCGGCCACCCGCATGGGATGGCCGCCAACCGTTAACTCATGCAAGTTAACGTATTTTACTCGTCAAGTGTTTCGATGCGGGGCTTGATGATGCCATATCCACCATTCTTACGGTGATACACCACATTGATGAGACCGGTCGTCGCGTTCTCGAACACGTAGAAGTCGTGGCCCAGCAGATCGGTCTGCACCAGCGCCTGCTCCTCGGTCATCGGGGTGACGTCGATAACCTTCTCGCGGACGAGCAGGTCGTCCTCTTCCTCGGGCAGCAGCAGGTCGGCCAGATCCTCGACGCGCTCGACCGGCGCAACATCCGCGGCGCTGGCACCGCCCTGGCGGTTGTCCACGACCTTGGTCTTGAACTTGCGCAGCTGGCGGGTGACCTTATCGGCGGAGAGATCGATGGCGGCATACATATCTGCGCCGTGCTCGGCAACGCGGATCACAGAGCCGCGGGCACGAACCGTGACCTCGACGATTGCCGGGTTGGGGTTCGAGGGGTTCTTCTCATAACGAAGCACGACGTCGACTGTCATGGGCTCGATATCGAAAACCTTGAGCGCCTCACCGATCTTCTCATCCACATGCGCACGCAGAGCATCGGTTACCGTCGTCTTGCGTCCAGAAACCTTGATATCCATACGTGGCTCCAATCTGCCTCGGGGACTTACTGTACTGGCTATGTACCCATTGCCGTGCATTTAATCACGCGGATTCCCAAAGACCCGAATAACGATTGCTTGATACCGCATACCGAAGTCTCGCACTTTTCTGTGGCAAAGTGCGCTATAGGAAGGCGTCGGCGGAGTTGGTTTTTCTCCTGGAAATTGCCCTTGAACTGCTGATTTTATCAAAATAGAAAAGCCGGGCTCCCCTATTGGGGAGACCCGGCTATGCGTGTTGAAACCGTGAAGAAGCGCCTTGTTCAATGTATGGCAGACGCCACCCCTAGCAATAACTAGCTATTGAGCTTGTTAATGTCGTCGTCGGTGATAGCGCCCTCCTGGCTGGACGATTTATCCTCGGAGGTTGCACCCTCGCTGTTCGAATCGGAGGATGCGGACTCGCTGGATCCGGTGTCGGTCGGCTGCACGTCGACGCCCGAGACCGTCTTGGTGGTGAGGTCATAGGGTATCGTGCCGTACCAGACGGAGTGGACCGCCTCGAGCGTGCCGTCGACCGTGATGCCGTCGAGAGCATCGCTCACGGCACGACATAGCTCGTCGTTGGCCGCGAGGCCCGCGACGCCGAGCGTCGAGGGCGTCTCGAGCGCGCCGACGTAAGAGATCTGGCTCATCAGGCGCGCGAGGTAACCACCGGCCGTGGAATCACAGATCACGTAATCGACCTCGCCCGACTCGAGTGCTTCGAAGCACTCGTTGATGTTGGAGAAGGTCTTTTGGTTGGCCGTAATGCTCTGCTTGGCGAGCGCTTCCTGCGAGGCCGAAGAGGTCTGAACGCCCAGGGTAGCGGTGTTAAGCGTTTCGGTGGAAACGCTCAGCGACTCGCCGTCACTGCTCTTGCCGAATACGGCGGGGGCGTCGTACAGACAGGTGCCAAGCGAGCTGATATCGCCGTCCGTAGACCTGACGTCGCCAATGAAAATGTCGGCCTTTTTATCGCTGAGCGCGGAATCGGCCGAGGACGCATCGACAAAGGCAACCTTGAGACCCATGCGGCATGCGAGGGCACGAGCGGCATCGACCGCATAGCCCGTGAGGTTTCCGTCGGCATCCTGCATGGCTTGCGGAGCATCGGAAGTATCGAGGGCGACCGTCAGGGTTCCCGGCGTGACCAGGGCATTGTCCGATACCGTGGGGGTAACGGTCTCGCGCTCGATCTGGTCGATCGTGGGCGTCGTGAACGTGGACAGTGGATTGAACGCGCATCCACTCAGGCCCAAAACGGCAATGACCGCCGCGGTCCCAGCACCTAACCGAGCCGCATGCATCAAGCTGCCCCTCACCATGTCCACTACCCTGCCTTCTGTGTCGCATACGATCCGTGCCCTGCACGGAATATCGGGTTGTTCCCACCAGCTGACCTGGTATTTGACCCCACACTTGCGCACCGGGGCGTTTGCTCAGGAGGCCGCAGCCACCTTCACGACTGGCCCGCTCGCCCGCGAGGCGGTATTGCCCCAAAGAAAGTAGAACGGACGGTGCGGCTTACATCTAGGACGCGCCATGATCGCGCCGCGCGCACGCGGTCGCTTACGTGGATCCCTTTGACCGCGTCTGTCTTGGACTAGGATGGGCATTTCGTCCGTCCGCAACCACAGCCTGGCAGGAACGTAGCGCATTATAGCTAAGTTCAAGCTATAGTTTAAGGTTAGGGACGTTATTCGCATCGCGAGCACAGATTTCGCAGGTCGGAGCGGGCCGAACGCGCTCTGATTGAGCCCGTCGCTCCCCATGGAGAGCCCCGACGCGCCCGTCTTGGGGCGCGTGGCCAAAAAATAGCAAATATGAGTACTGTTATCAAATTAGTGGCAGGAATTTTTGGCTCTGCAAACAGTTTTCACGCTCTATAACGTCAGATTAATGCCAAGATATTCCACATTTGTTTAATATTTTTCCAATTTACGTCATCTTCCAGTCCCAAAATCCCTGAATTTGCTGTTACTGAATTTGTAGCAGTACTCATATTTGCTATCTTTTGGCCAGAGCATATATCCAACCCCCTGTTTCAGAGCATTGCTAGGCAGGTTTAAGCCCAAAACACGCCCGAAGCGTGTTAAATAGCGCCTCTTGTTTCTTTCTGCAAGCGTCAACACGGTTGCGATATCGTTTGCCCATGCGTTGGTATATGCGCCATGCGAGTGCCTCTAACGCCTCCATGTCACAGAGCATCTCGTTGTTGACTGTCGCGACCTCGATCCCCATGGATGCCAAACCCGTATTGCGTTTTTCATCGTGAATGCGCCCGCCGCGAGACGAATGGCCCTGCTCACCGTTGTATTCCAGGTCAAACCGAGCTGCTTCCTGATAGGCATCGCAAACCGCATACGGCATCCCCGAGATCGCCTGCGCACGGTCGTTAAACTCGATCTTGCGGTCGGTCTTAAAGGGACCGCAGGCAAATCCGCCATAGGAAAACGGAAGCGAAAACATGGCAAGCATGATGCATTCCATGGGTGAGCGCAGGTTTTCTGACAGATAGGGGCACAGCCGCCGCAGCTGCTTGGCCGCGCTCCCCTTGCATGCCGCAAGGTAATCTGCCAGGCGATCGGGCGTCAGCACGGGCTCGACCTCAAAGTAACCGACATCTGGCGGCTGGTCTTTGTCCTTTGCCAATTTGTTTACGACAGGCGATGTGTAGGGAGGTAGATACTGCCCGCGATCGCTCAGCGAAATCTTGGAGCACAGCTCCTGTGCCAGGGCAAATGCCTGGATGCAGCCAAGCTCGCGCGCAACGGCTACGCAGAGGGCCTCGGGAGACAAGCTGTACACCCCCGGCTCCACCTCCAGAATCGAACCAACCGGCAGACCTACAGAACAAACGGACCAGCTTGCACCAGGCATGCGGCGACGCTGTTTCGCCGACCCCACCAGTAGACACAGGTCTTCTTGGACCTCGCCGCTCACGGCCCCGATCCGCACCAAATCGGGAAGATAGATGTCCTCGGCCGAGGGCGACGATGCATACAGCACGCTGTGCTCTTCATCGGGATCGAGATCCCTCCAACTGATGTAACCCATTTGTCGGCGCTCGGCGCGCATCATGCGCAGCGCCGAGGCGCCAGTCAGGATTACGGAGGCCGCCAGTTGCTCGCTTGTCGGCTCGATGCGTCGCGCAATCTTCACTGCCACAAAACCACCCCTACCAAACGCGTGCGATAGCGAGACCATCGACTGCCGCGGCGCCGGCACGCTTGAGCTCCGCCGAGGCCGCTGCCATAGTCGCACCCGTGGTAATGACATCGTCGATGAGCAGCAGGCGGCGGCCGCGCACATCCTCGACCGTCTCGTACATGCCCCGGGCATGCTCCCGGCGCTCGACGCGACCGAGCTCGCGCTGGTCACCATGACCGTATTTGACCAAGGCGTCCAGCAACGGCACGCCCGAAAGATTGCAAAACGAGTGCGCGATTGCTTCCATATGGTCGAATCCACGCCGCCGAAACGCCGCCGCAGTCGCGGGCACAAATACCACCGCGTCGACACCGGACAGCACGCCGCCGTAACGATCGGGGGCTGCCGCCTGGGCATGTAAGACGGTGTCGTAGAGTAGCTCCGCCAGATACGGTGCCAGACGGCGCTCGCCCACATCCTTGTACGCCTTGATGATGCGCGGCAGCGGATGTGCGTAGACGGCACACGCCAGGCAGCGATCGAGCGCCTCGGCCATTGCCGAAGACGTGCCCTCGACCGAACACTCGGTGCACAGTAAATCCCCAAACGGGGCGCCGCACCGGATGCAGCTATGGCACGGATCGATGAGCGCGAGCAACGCCAGACAATCCTGGCAGATCAGCGCACCGGAACGCTCGCAGCCAGCGCATCGCGTGGGCGACAACGCCTCGAGCGCCTCGTACGTCGCGCGCTCGGCAAGCGGTAGCAATTCGTCCGCAAACGGTAGGGTGCCTGCACCCTGCAAGCGACTCAACACATTCAAATGCCTCTTCATGACACAACCCTCCCTACGCGAAGGCGAAGGGAGGGTTGTCGGTGTAGAGCCATGATACCCAGAGGCGCTAGGGTCAGGCGAGTCACATCCGCTTACGGGCGCTATTCGCCGGCAGGCGGTTGCGGTGCGGACGAGGTGCGGGTCGAGCCCTCGCCGCCGTCCTGACGCGGCTTGCGGGAGCGACGGCGACGGCGACGCTTTTGACCCTGGTCGGTCGAGCCCTCGCCGCCGCGATCCTCACGCGGTTCGCGCTCGTCGCGAGAGCCGCCGCGCGAAGCCTTGGCGGCAGCTCCTCCGCCGTCTCCAGGGCGACGGCGCGTGACCTTGACTTCGCCATCCGAAACCTGATCGGCCACAGAAGGAACCGAGGGCTTCTGCTGCGTGCCCGAGGAATGGCGACGGCGCGGACGTGGCGCGCGCTCCTCCTCGCCACGCGGCTTGCCAGCCTTGTCGGCAGGCGCATCGGAGGCCGAGACGCCCTTGGGAGCGGCACCGGCCTCGCGAGCAGCTGCGGCGCGGAAGGCGTCCTCGCGCTCCTCGCTCGACAGGTGACGGCGACGACGGCGCGTGGGGTTCATGCCACCGCCGCGGTTTTGCTGCTGGGGCTGCTGAGCCTCGCGCTCGCGGGAAGCGTTCTTGCCCGCGGTCTCGCCATTGTCGACGGACGCCGTGCGCTTGCGGCGGCGACGGCCATCGGCCGCCCCCTCGGCCTCGGGCACCTCGACCTTGCCGCGGCCCTTTCCGCGGCCACGACCCTCGCCCTGGCCCTGGCCGGCGCGAGCATCGGATTCGGCATCGCGACGACGGCGCTTGGGCATCGACGTGCCGGCCAGACGGTCGGCACTCGACAGGCCATCGCCCACGTCGACGCCGTTCTCGCGATCGAGTTCCATGAGCGCCAGGCGCATCTCGGGCGATTCGATGCGCTCGAGCACGTCGCGCGTCACGCAGTCGGGGCGGCAGTTGCAGCCCTGCTCGGCGGCCTTCTTTTTGCAGCCCTCCGAGCACGTCATATCGGCTAGGTTGACCTTAAAGACTTTGCCGTTCTCCAGGCGCAGCACCAGCTGCTCACGCGGCGTGTCATACTCCTGGATACGCGCCTTGCCAAGCGGCGTATCGATGAGCGTCTTCTTTTTGGGCGCACGGCTCTTAAAGTCCTTGTAGGCCTCGAACTCGTAGCGCAGGCAGCACATCAGACGACCGCACACGCCGCTGATCTTGGAGGAATTGAGCGGCAGGTCTTGCTCTTTTGCCATGCGAATCGAGACGGGCTCAAACTGTCCGCCAAAGCGCGTGCAGCAGAGTTCCTGTCCGCACTGGGCATAGCCGCCCACCAGGCGGGTCTCGTCGCGCACGCCGATCTGGCGCATGTCGACGCGAATGTGCAGCGTCGAGGACAGATCCTTGACGAGCTGGCGAAAATCGACGCGCTCCTCGGCCGCAAAGTAGAACACGGCCTTCTCGCCGCCAAACAGGTACTCGACGCCCACCGGCTTCATCTCGAGGTCGAGCTCCTTGACCAGGCGGCGGAAGTCGACCATGGCCTCGTCGCCCTGGATGGCCAGGTCGTCGGCAAGCTGGAGGTCGATGTCGCTCGCCACGCGCAGCACGGGCTTGAGCGGCTGACCGATCTCGTCTTGCGGCACCTCAAAGGGATCGGCCGTGACCAGGCCAATCTCGGTTCCGCGCTCGGTGGAGCAAATGGCATAATCGGCCTCGAGGATATCCAGATCCTGCGGATCGAACCACAGGTCGCGCGAGGCGTAGGTAAACTTAACGGGTACGACTAACGGCATTTCAGTGCCTTCCTGATATCGAACAGCATGACCTCGATGGCCAGCTGGGGAGTAACGTTTCTGGCGATGTTGCGCTCGGCGGTTGCGACCGCCTCGAGCGCCCGCGTGGCACCCGCAACATTCGTCGCGGCGGCAAGCCGCCCGATCGTGTCGCGCACGTCCTCGTTCACAACGTCTGCCGCCTCGTCCTGAAGCGTCAGCAGCACGTCGCGCATGAGCGTCCGCGCGCTCGCCAGCGCTTCCATAATACCCGAACGCTCGCGCGCGTTGAGTTCGCGCTTGTTGCGGTCCTCAAGCTGCTTCAATGCTCCACGCGACAGGTAGTCGGCGTTTTGCTCGAGCACCTTTTCCTGCGTGGACTTGACCTCGGCGAGCGGAGCCTTAACGGCGACGATGAGCGACTTGGCGCGACTGAGTACGTCGGCCTCGTCGGCGGCAATGAGTGAGTCGATGGCGCGGACCATCTGGCGGCGAGCATCCTGGCGCTCGGCGCTCTTAAGGAACTCGATGCCGCGTGTGGGGCTTCCCGCCACGGCGACCGCCATGCGGCAACGTGCGAGGTCCTGACCCGTCGCGCGGCTCACGGAACGCGCGGCCACGGCGGGCGAAACCAGCCGAAACGGCACGCACTGGCAGCGGCTCACGATGGTGGGCAGCATCATGTCTGCCGAGGTGCCCAGCAAGATGAACATAACGCCCTCGGGCGGCTCCTCGAGTGTCTTGAGCAGTGCGTTGGCAGTGTTGGCGCGCAGCTGCTCGGCACGGTCGATGATGTAGACCTTGGCCTTGGCGCGGATGGGCGCCAGCGGCACGTCATCGAGCAGCTCGCGGGTCTGGGCAATGAGGTAGCCCGTGGCGCTCTCGGGCGTGTAATAGTGCACGTCGGGATGTGTGTGCCGCGCAACGCGCACGCAGCTGTCGCATGCGCCGCAGCCGTTCTGCTCGCAGAGGAAAGCTTGGGCGAGCGCCCATGCGGCATCGAGCTTGCCGGCGCCGGGAGCGCCTAAAAACAGATAGGCGTGCGATGCGCGGCCGCTGGCGACGGCGTTGGTCAAAAAGTCGCGCACGCGCTGTTGGGTGTCGAGTTTGGTCAGCAGGCTTGCCTGAGCGGGGGCCATGTTACTCGCCCTCCTTGGCAAGCGCGGCGGCGACGGCGTCTTGCGGAATGTCGAGACCGTACGCGCGAACCTGCTCGACCGTCTTCTCGAAGACTTCCTCGATGGGCGCGGTGGCGTCGATGAGCTTTACACGATTTGGCTCCTCGGCAGCAATGGCACAAAAGCCCTGGTAAACACGTTCCTGGAATGCCATGCCTTTTGCCTCCATGCGATCTGCCGCGCCACGGACTGCCATGCGCAGTGCCGCCTGCTCGGGCGTGATGTGGTAGACGAGCGTGAGCGCCGGGTGCGTACCCGCGACGGCCAGGTTGTTGGCGTCACGCACCATCCGGCGATCGAGACCGTCGGCAAACGCCTGGTAGCAGGTTGTGGAATCGTAGAAGCGGTCGCACAGAACCACCTTGCCGGCCGCGAGGGCGGGAGCTATGACCTCGTGCACCAACTGGGCGCGCGCCGCCTCGTAGAGCAGCAACTCGCAGGTGTCTCCCATCGCCGTGTTGGCGGGATCGAGCAGCAAAGCGCGAATCTTTTCGCTGATGGCGGTGCCGCCCGGCTCGCGCAGGCTCACAACCTGGTAGCCAGCGAGCTCGAGCGCACGGGCAAGCAGGCGCGCCTGCGTGGACTTACCGGCGCCATCGACGCCCTCGAGCGTGATAAAGCTATGTTGAGCGGGCTCAAAAGCCATGGGCGCAGCCCCTTCCTACAAGGCGCGTAAATGCAGATATACCAACCAAGCCATGATACCCCAGTGCTCGGTGCGTCCCCAATGGCTAATGGTGCCTTTCCGAAGTTGCGGTGAAATAGGGACTGATTGAAGCTCTGAGATCGCCAAACAGTCCCTATTTCACCGCAACTTATGATGGGGAATTTTGAACGGTGGGTATAATCGTCGTATTGCATTGAAATGTGGCGAAAGGAGTGGCAATGTCTCGGTATTGCGCCTCGTGCGGCAAGCTTCTTGCAGATGATGCCAAGTTCTGCACCTCGTGCGGTGCACCCGTTGAGCAGACAACCGCGAGCAATGGCCAGCCCGCGTTTGAGCAGACCGGCTCCTTCGATACGCCGCAAGCTAAGCCGGACGACCCCCTCGTCTATCGCCCCGACCCCGCTGCCGGTCCCGCGGCGGTCGAAACGACGCAGCGCATACCCATCGCGGACACCCCGCCCCAACAGGAACCGGCGTCTGCGTACGCGTCTGATTCACCGCAGGCCCCCGCCGCAAAAAAGAGCGCTACCAAGGCGCTTGCCGCCGTTATCGTTGTGCTGGTGGCAATCATCATCGCCCTGGTCATTTTCTTTGTGATCAAGCCGTTCGACAACGCTGCCACGCAGACGACTGCCGAGGTTACCAAGCTGCACCATGATGTCGACTCCGACGACCTTAAGCCCCTTGGCAACCTCAATAGCCTTTACGACGATGACGACGACGATGATGACGACGAAGCAACCCTCTCCGAGCAAAACCTCTACCGTCGTCTGAGCGAATACTACGACCTGCTCGAAGATCTCGATAGCCAGGTCCGTGCCTGCGCAGAGGCGTTCAATGGCGGTTATCTGGAAGAGGACCGTACCGCCCGTCAAAATCTCGCTGATGTCGCCGAGCGCACGGAAGACACCATCGAACAGTACTACGATATCGTCGAGGACCTGGACGTCCCCATGAGCTCTAAGAACTACAGCTCCTGGAAAGACATCGTCGCCCTGTATGACGACCTGGACCACCGCATCGACGCGATCTGCGATGCCTGGGAGATCAGCCTAAAGTACGCAAAGCCCGCGGACCATAAGGACGAAATCGTGGCGCCGCTGGCAGGCGACAACGAGCCGGGAACCAACAGCAACAAGTACCGTCAGGACTTTGAGGACCGCTATCCCGGCGCCAAGCCCGTCGAGGTGAACTAGTCGCATGCGACGTTCTTAAACAGCTAGTCATTAAAAAACGTCCCCAATGACTACGCAAAAAACGAGCGAGGATCATGGGACCCTCGCTCGTTTTTGTTTTAGGCGATGTTTCGACCGTGCGGCTACTTGTCGGCAGCGGTCTTTTTGGTGGTCGACTTCTTCGCGGTCGTCTTCTTGGCGGCAGTGGCTTTCTTAGCCGTGGTCTTCTTTGCCGCCGTGGTCTTCTTTGCCGCGCTCGCCTTGGTCGCAGTCTTGCGACCGCGGACGGGCTTCTTCTCCTTGGTCGGGCAGTCCATGTTGACGCAGATACGCCACGGGCCGCGCGCCGTATTGACCACCACGACGGGGGCGCCGCACTCGGGACAGGTCTCGCCCGTCGCCTCGAGCTTGCCACGCGCCGGCAGCGGATAACTCACGCCGCAGTCGTCATAGTTGGTGCAGCGGATAAAGCGCTTGCCGCTCTTCTCGCTCTTGTGCGCGATCAGATCGCCATGGCGTCCGGCCTCGGCACACACCTTGCACTCGCCCACCTTAAGGTCGGGCTCGTAGTTGGTGGGGCATGTGGGGTTCACGCAAATCTCGAAGGCCTTCTGGCGGAACGGCTGACACTTAATGCGCGGCGCACCGCACTCGGGGCACACGGCGGCCTCGCCCTCGAGCGGGCTCACCTTGACGCCGCTCGGCACCGGATAGGTCACGTCGCAGTCAGGCCATCCCATGCAGCCGATAAAGCTGCCACGGGTCTTGGCGCTCGTCTTCATAACCAGGTCCTTGCCGCACTTGGGGCAGGCGCCCACGCGCGCATCGGCCGTGACGGCGTCGCTGATGGCGTCGCCCAGCTCCTGCGTATGCTTGAGCAGCTCGTCGAGCACACCGGCCAGCAGCGCACGCGAGTGTGTCACGACATGCTCTTCGGTGTCCTCGCCGCGCTCCACGCGGGTCATGTCGCCGTCGAGTTCGCTGGTCATATCGGGACTCGTGATGCGCGGGGCAAACTGCGACAGCGCATCGATAATGGCGATACCCAGCTGACTCGGCTCCACGGGATCGTTTTTGAGGTAACGCACGGCGTACAGGCGCTCGATGATGCTCGCGCGCGTGGACTTGGTGCCCAGGCCGCGCTTTTCCATCTCCTGCACGAGCTTGCCCTGGCTGTAGCGCGCGGGCGGCTCGGTCTGCTTGGCCTCGAGCTTAATATCGAACACGTCGACCGTGTCGCCCTGCTCCAGCGGCGGCATCTGCTCGTCGCGCTTGAGTCCGTACGGGTACGCCTCGCGGAAACCCGGGGTCACCAGCACGTCGCCCGAAGCCACGAACGGCTCGCCGTTCACATCGAGCTCGAGCTTGGTATTCTCGATGGTCGCAGGACCCATAAGCGTCGCCAGGAAGCGGCGGGCGATGAGATCGTAGAGCTTGCGCTGGCCGCCGTCGAGCGTGGACGGATCGCCCTCGCCCGTGGGGTAAATAGGCGGGTGGTCGGTGGTTTCGACTTTGCCGCGCGTGGGCTTCATGGGACCGGCGAGCACCTTTTTGCACACCGGCGCCAGCGCCGGATTGATCTTTGCCAGATCGCTCACCACGGCGCCCAAATCG
This sequence comes from uncultured Collinsella sp., assembly GCA_900541475.1. Lineage (GTDB taxonomy): Bacteria > Actinomycetota > Coriobacteriia > Coriobacteriales > Coriobacteriaceae > Collinsella. The sequence continues at coordinate 12,113 of UQJV01000006.1, read as the reverse complement.
AGCGTCGCAGGGTACACGGTATTGTCGACACGCGGGTAACTGATGAGGCCCGCCATGTAGAGGGACTCGGCGATGCGCATGGTACGCGCAGGTGAAATGCCCTCGGCCGCAGCGGCTGCCTGCAGCGAGGTGGTCGCAAACGGTGTGGGCGGCTGCTGCTTGCGCGAGCGCTTGGTCACCGCGGCGACGGTTGCCGTCGCGACGCCGTCAACATGGCCGTACGCCGTCTCGGCAGCGTCCTTGTCGGTAAAGCGTGCCGTCTTGTGCGCGATCTTAAAGCGATCGTCCTCGGCAGCACCCTGCGCGGCACCCATACCGCGGATCTGCCAATAGTCCTCGGGCACAAACGCCATGCGCTCGCGCTCGCGCTCGACCACCAGGGCAAGCGTCGGCGTCTGCACGCGGCCGGCAGAGCGCACGTTACCAAAGCCGCCAAACTTGGCAAGCGTCAGGTAGCGCGTGAGCACCGCGCCCCAAATGAGGTCGATGTGCTGACGGCTCTCGCCGGCGTCGGCCAGGTTCTGGTCGAGCGAGACGAGGTTATCGAAGGCCTGCGTGATCTCGGCCTTGGTAAACGAAGAATACTGGGCGCGGGCGACCGGCAGGTCGGGCGCAACCTCGCGCACCTTGTTGAGGGCGTCCGAACCGATCAGCTCGCCCTCGCGATCGAAGTCCGTGGCGATGATGACACTGTCGGACTTCTTGGCAAGGTTCTTGAGCGAACGAATGAGCTCCTTCTCAGCCGGTAGTTTAATGACGGGCGCCCAGGTAAGATAGGGCAGACTCTCGAGCTTCCAGCCCTTGATGGAAATACCGTCGGCAAGGAACGGCTTACGCTTGGTGTCGTACGGCGGACGAGCCAGGCCATCGGGCATGTCGGCCGGCAGCATCTCGCCGTCCTCGGTGACCGAATACCAGCCCAGCTTTTTATCGAACAGCACGCTGTCGCAAAAATCGGGCGCAAGGATGTGACCGGCAAGGCCGATCGTCACGCACTCCTCGCCCTTCCACTCAAAACGGTAGATGGCGGTGTTGTACACCTTGTCCTTTTTGGGCTTACCCGTGGACAGCCGCTCGGCGATCTGACGCGCGGCGTCGTTTTTCTCGGCGATGATGAGCTTCAAAAGAGGCTCCTATCTCGTATCTCTGCGGCTACGCCCGCCCGTATGGCGGCCGACTTACGCCCTTGCTTGCTCAATCTGCCCGATGAGCCAATCGCACCAGGCATCCATGCCCTCGCCCTTGCGCGCGCTCACGGCAAACCGCGGCGCCTGCGGATTGAGGTCATCGAGTGTCTTAGTATACCTATCCATGTCAAAATCGAAAGCCGGAGCCACGTCGACCTTGTTGAGCAGCTGTGCGCCGGCGTGCTGGAAGATGCCCGGGTACTTGACGGGCTTGTCGTCGCCCTCGGGCACCGAAAGAATCATGATGGACAGGTTCTCGCCCAGGTCAAAGTCGACTGGGCAGACCAGGTTACCCACGTTTTCGATAAAGATGACATCGATGTTATCGAGCCCAACGGCCTGGTCGAACGCGTCAACGGCTTCCATGATCATGTTGCCCTCGAGGTGGCACAGGCCGCCCGTGTTGATCTGGATGGCAGGCATGCCGGCTTCTTTCATGGTGATAGCGTCGACATCCGAGGCGATATCGCCCTCGATAACGGCGCAGTGCAAGCCGGCCTTGTCGCGCAGGCGCTCGTTGGTGCCCAAAATCGTGGTTGTCTTACCCGAGCCGGGACTCGACAGCACATTGATCACATAGGTGTTTGTCTCATTAAATCGCTGACGCAGCTGATCTGCCAGGCGCTCGTTGCGCGACAGAATCGGCGACGCGATATCAATCGTTTTCTCGGCCATATTCGGCACTCCTTACTTTGGCCCCTTTATACCCCGTCCCCAGGTGGCTGGCGGGCTAATCGTCGGGGGTTTCGATTTCGATACTTGCGATGTCGAGCTCGCGGCCGTGCAACAGGCGCACGTTGGCGCCGCCACATTGGGGGCAGCGGCAATGGAAGCGGTCGTGATCGAAGACCTCGCCGCAGTCCAGGCACTCGCTTTGTGGATGGACTTCCTCCACGGCAAGCTCGCAGCCTTGCGTGAGTGGATCCTCGTCGCGAAACGTCTCCCACGCAAAGTCGAGCGCCTCGCGCACGACCTCGGTCATATCCCCGATACGCAGCGTTACCAAAACGGCGCGCGAGGCTCCCGCCCCACGCGCCGCGCGAATCACTGTATCGAGTATGCCGTTGACAATGCCAACCTCGTGCATACCGATTTACTCCTCGTCGCCCTCGTCGTCCGAGAACAGGTCCAGACGACTCACAAACAAGCCCTCCTTGCCCTCGCGCGCGGTAATGACCACGCGGGCAATGGCGAGCGAAATCTCGTAGAGCGAGAGCAGGGCACCATACATGAGGCCCAGCGTAACGGGCGAGCCGTCGGGCGTAATCACAGCCGAGCCCACAAGCAGGCCAACGTATACATAACGCCAGGCGCCGCGGAAAGCAGCGTAGGACACGATGTGGAAGACGGAAAGGTAGAAGATGATGAGCGGCAGCTCAAACGCCACGCCAAAACCGATCATAAAGAGCAGCTCCATGTTGACGTAGTTCTCCAGATCGGGCAGCGCCGTGGCGACGGCCGAGGTTTCGCCGATGAGCCACTCAAAGCCCGCAGGAATGATGATGAAATAGCAAAAGATTGCGCCCAGGAAAAACAGCACCGTCGAGGCGAGCACCGTGGGCACGACCCACTTGCGTTCGTTGGGGCGAAGCGCCGGCAGGAAAAACGCCAAGATCTGCCAGATGATCATGGGCGTGCACATGACAACGGCCATCTTGATGGCCAGCGAAAAGCGCAGACCAAAGCCGCCGAGCGTGGTGGTGATGTAAAACTTACCGTCCGGCACAAAGGAGCGGATGGGGTCTTCCAGGATATCGAGTACCACGGGCGTGGCGAAATACAGCACGATGGCGGCGGCAAAGACTGACACGACCACGATGGTCAGGCGGCGACGGAGCTCTCCCAGGTGATCGAAGAGCGGCATACGCGCGGGTCCGATAGGCATTACTCATCGCCTCCCTTCGGGGCGTCGGCGGCAGCAGCGTCGTCCTCGGCCTCGAGCTCGCGAGCGAGCTGGTCGACGACGGCCTTGCGCTTACGGGGACGACGGGCGTAGAGGTCAGCCGTCGTGGGCTCTGCCGGCTCGGGCTCCGGCTCTGCAGCAGGCTCAGGCTCGGCGGCGGCAGCAGGCTCGGCCTTGGCGGGCTCGGCGCTCTCGGCCTCATCAGCAGCGCCTTCGCCCTCGATGGCACCCTCGCTCGCGGCCTTCTCGGCGGCAAGGCGGGCACGGCGCTCGGCAAAGGTCTCCTTCTTTGCGGGCGCAGCCGTCTCGACGGCATCCTCGTCCGCATCGGAATCATCATCGACGGCAGCCTTCTTGGGCTTGACCGGGGCCGACGCGGCCTCGCTTACCGGATCGATAATCTCGGACTGAACAACGGCCGTCATCTTTTCCTGCGTCTCGCGGAACTGACGGATGGCACGGCCGATTGTGCGGCCCATCTGCGGGAGCTTATCCGGGCCAAACAGCAAAAAGCCGAAGACCACGATGATCGCGAGCTCACCCTCTCCAATACCAAACACACATACCTCCAAGGCTCGATGTGAGTCGAGCCCGCACCGCGCCATTCGGCCGGAACTCGTCTATTCATTCGGTCAAGTATAGCGCCCGGACGCCAAAACGTCCGAGCGCATCACAAACATATGCCAAACGGCACGCCCCTTTTGGGGCAGGGCTTATGCCGCCGTGATCGAGATCTCCTGGTCGACGCCCAGCAGCTGAACCACGCGCATCACCGGGGGCTGCACATTGGTGCAGCTAAAGCGCTTGCCGTGGTCGACCGCGTGGTGCGCGGCGCCCACGAGCACGCCAATGCCCGTCGAATCAATGTAGCTCACCTGGGCAAAGTCGAGCTCAACGGCCTCGGTGGGCTGCTCGAGCGCCAAGTCGATGGCGTTGCGCAGACTATCGGCATTGGAGATATCAATCTCGCCGGTTACCTTAATGGTATAGAGCTCTGGCGTGGGGTTGGTGGAAATACCCAAATCCATGTATACGCTCCTTTACGTATCGAAAGTGCGGATAGTACGGGAAGCCGCGCGTTAGGCGCGCTCGGCACGCGCAAGCTCGGCAGCGACCAGCTTCACAGCCAGCACCAGCACATCGAGCGCGGCCTCCAGGTCCTCGACCGTGGGATAGCTCGGCGCGATGCGGATGTTGGTGTCGCGCGGGTCCTTGCCATAGGGCCAGGTAGCACCGGCCGGCGTGAGCTTGACGCCCAGGTCGGCGCAAAGCGCGGCGACCTTCTGGGCCGAGCCCTCGGGACCATCGAAGCTTACAAAGTAGCCGCCGCGGGGGTGCGTCCAGGTGGCACAGTCTGTGTCGCCCAAGCCCTCGGTGAGCTTGTGCTCGACGGCCTCAAAGCGCGGACGCAGGAACTCGGCATGCTTTTTCATGTGCTCCTTGACCGCCTCGATGGTGGGAAGGAAGCGTACGTGGCGCAGCTGGTTGAGCTTGTCGGCGCTGATAAGGCCGGCCTTCAGGCGCTTGGAGAACTCCGCGATAACCGCGGGGCTCGCACCGATAAAGCCGATGCCGGCGCCCGGGAAGGTGATCTTGGACGTCGAGGCAAAGGCCACCACGCGGTCCTCGGTGCCCGCCGCGCGAGCGAGATCAAAGATGTTGGCGAGCTCGTCGGTCTCGTCGTACAGGTCGTGCACGCAGTAGGCGTTGTCCCAGAAGATGCGGAAATCGGGCGCGGCCGTGGGCATCTCGACCAGGCGACGCACGGTGTCCTCGCTAAAGGTGATGCCCGTGGGGTTGGAATACTTGGGCACGCACCAGATGCCCTTGATGGAGTCGTCGGCGGCAACCAAGCGCTCGATCTCGTCCATGTCGGGGCCGTTGTCGGTCATCGCGACGGGGACATTCTCGATACCCAAGTCGGCAGTGATGCCAAAGTGGCGGTCGTAGCCGGGAACAGGGCACAGGAACTTGACCTTCTTGCCGTCATGTGCGGCCTCATAAGCCTCCCAAGGCTCGCTACCGCACGAGCCGCAGCGCCAGAACATGCCGGCGATATCGTGCTCGATCAGCAGGCTCGACGAACCCAGTACGAGCGTCTGCTCGGCGGGGCAACCCAGGAACTCCCCCGCCAGCTTGCGCGCCGAGGGAATGCCCTCAAAACAGCCGTAGTTGGAGCAGTCGACGTTGCCGTCGTGCAGATCGGCATCGGCATTGAGGATATCGAGCATGGGTCGAGAGATGTCAACCTGGGAGGGCGACGGCTTGCCGCGGGCCATGTCGAGCGCCAGGCCCTTGGCCTTGACCTCGGCGACCTCGGCTTTGAGTGCCTCGATGGCGGCATCGAGTTCGGTGGTTTCCATCTTCTGGTAGATCGTCTGCATGGGGTGCGACCTTTCGCGAAGCAGTACGTTGCAGTTCGTCTAAGTATAGACCGCCACCGCCGCAACGGTATGAAGCCGTGATAGATTAAGTCCATCGCAATAAATTACGAATCGCCGCGCATGCCGGCGTGGGGCGCCCAAGGAGGCACTATGGAGTACGGATCGTTCCAGGCCGAAGAATTCGGCGACCTACAGCGCCTGGTCGACGGGCTATTTTACGACCGCCACGCCATCGACCGCCTGGATCTCATCGTACAGGCCGAAATCTTGGACCTGGCACCCGACCTCATGGAAATCGTGAACCTTTTGCCGCCCGGCTACTACGACCGCCAATCGCTTTGCGACCAGCTCAACTCCGCCTTGGCCGCCCACGGCTGGGGCGCCGTCTACGGCACCGTGGAATAAGCCTCGAGGCCGGCATTTGGCCCGTTTCCCGACCCTGGCGAGGCTTGTTTTAGGGCTTGTGGCCAAAAAAGGGCAAATATGAGTACTGTCACCTTTTTAGTAGCAGCGTTTCTTGGTCGAAATCGGCAAAACTCGACTTGAAACTCCCTAATCACCGTCAGCTAGCGCCAAATTGGAAGTCGATGGTCACTCATTAACGTACAGTTCTTATAAATTTGTTCATTATTTTCCGCACCTAAAATGATACGCCGTTTGTGACAGTACTCACAAACGGCGTTTTTTGACCACGGGGGGGTATCTGGCAGGGGGCCAGTAGCGCTCGGATCCGAGTTTCGAACGCATCCAAACCGGTTCTGGAGCCAGTTTTCGCGCTCTTACTCGTTCTTGGGCGCGGGGTGTTTGCAGACCACGCTCATGTAGATCATGCCGAGCACGGCAGCGGTGACCGAACCGGCAAGGATGGCGGCCTTGGCAGCCAGAACCTCAAACTGGGCCGTCGGGAAGGCAAGGCCGCTGATGAGGATCGACATCGTAAAGCCGATACCGCCCAGAATGCCCACACCGGCAATCATGTGCCAGTTGACATTGTGCGGCAGCTCGGAGATCTTGAGCTTAACCAGGGCAAACGTCATGCCAAAGATACCAATCGGCTTGCCCAGCAGCATGCCAAAGTACACGCCGAGCGTCACCGGGTCGGTGAGCAGCGTGCTCATGTCCACGCCCACTAGGCGAACCTGCGCGTTCACGAACGCAAAGATCGGCAGAATCACAAAGTTGACCGGCGTGGAGATCAGACGCTCCATGCGGATGAGCGGCGGGGTCACGCGGTGCATGACGCGCTCGACCCTGGTAGTCGAGACGGTAAAGTCATGCTGGCCCAGGATGTGTGCCTCGTCGTCGTAGCGGTCATCGAGCAGCGGCAGGCACTCGCCCAACCAATCGGTGAGGCTATCGAGCTTGACGCCGCACTTGGCCGGGATGGTAAAGGCCAAGATAACGCCAGCAAGCGTGGCGTGCACGCCGCTCTTGAACATACAGAACCACAACAGCAGACCCAGTACCGAATACGGGGCAAGGCGGTAATGCTGCGTCTTGTTGAGCCACACGAGCGCGCAGGTCACAAGCGCGGCGGCGCCCAACCAAAACGGATTGGGGCTCTGACCGTAAAAGATGGCGATGGCGGCGATGGAGATGAGGTCGTCGGCGATGGCGAGCGTCGAGAAGAACACGCGCACGCCGTTGGGAACGCGATTGCCCAAAAGCGATAGCACGCCCAGCGCAAAGGCAATATCGGTTGCCATGGGGATGGCCCAACCGTTGCGGGCGCCGGCATGGTTGAAGATCAGGTAGATACAGGCGGGAACGACGACGCCGCCCACGGCCGCCAGCATGGGAAGCATGGCCTGACGCGGATTCTTGAGCTCGCCGACCGTCATCTCGTACTTAAGCTCAATGCCCACCAACAAAAAGAAAATCGCCATGAGGAAGTCGTTGACGAAAAGCTCAACGGTGAGACCGGCCGTAAGGTTGCCCAGACCCACATACAGCGGGGTCTCCAAAAAGTGATGGATGGCCTCGTAGGCATCGGTATTGGCGCAAATGACGGCGGCGATGGCGGCGAAGACCATGACGGCGGCGGAAATCGTGCCGTTCTCGGTGATGCGTTCCCAAATGTCGTGACGTTCAAAGCGCTTGCGCTCACGAACGTTGAACAGCTGCTCAGTTGCTGCCATGGGCGGCTCCTTTCACGGGAAAGCTCCCGTCTTAAAAAAGCACGGCCCGCCCAAGTGGCGGCGCCGCGCTCTAACGTATTACGCTTGCATCTAGCCTACCCTGCACGACAAGCACGCAGGCGTGGCCGAAAAGCGGAACCACAGGTTGAACATTATTTGCTCAACGGCACGGGCACGCCTGTCCAAGAGACGACGCGGCGCCGTGCACAAAAAACGACCGGAGCGCGGGGCGTCCGCGATCCGGTCGTGGCGTTTGGTCAACTAAACCTAGCAGGCGGCCATGATGGGGGCAGCGACCTGCTTCTTACGGGAGAGGACGCCCGGCATCCAGATGCCATCGTGCTCGTCGGCAATGCCCAGGCCCTTCTGGGCAGCCTCGGTCTCGCCCTCGAGCAGGACCTGCGAGCCCTCCTCCATGATGTCGGTGATGCACAGGACAATGCCGTCGGCACCCTTCTCGGCGGCGTAGGCGCGCATGGCCTCGCGAATCTCGTCGATCATGCCGAGTGCGCGGGTCTTGTCGACAGTCTCGTACTGGCCGATGAGCAGCTTTTTGCCGGCGGGCTCGAACATCTTGATGTCGTTGCCGACCATCTCGGCTGCGGTGAAGGAGCCGGACGGACGGGTAAGGAAGACCTCCATGCCAAACTTGACCGGGTCGACGCCCACCTGCTCGCCGAGCTTGGCGGCGACGGCGCGGTCGACATCGGTGGTGGTGGGGCTCTTGAGCATGAGCGTGTCGGTCATCATGGCCGAGAGCAGCAGCTTAGCCTGGACGTCGGAAAGCTCAACGCCGAGCACGCCGGCGAGCTTGGTGACGATGGTGCAGCTGGAGCCCCAGGGCAGGCAGATGTAGTGCAGCGGGCCGGCGGTCTCGAAGTCGCCGATGCGGTGATGATCGACAACGCCAAAGACCGTGGCGTCCTTAAGGCCAGCGACGGACTGGGCAGACTCGTTGTGGTCGGTGAGGACGACGAGCTGACCGGCCTCGACGGACTCGATCACGCGGGGCTCGGCGATGCCGGCGTCGGCGAGCAGCTTGGCGGACTCGGCCGGAAGCTGACCAAGGGCGCAGGCCTCGTAGGTGTTGCCGGCATACTCAACCTGGTTGAGCAGCTGGGACAGGACGACGGCGCTCATGATGGCGTCGTTATCGGGGTTCTGGTGACCAAAGACAAGAACGTTTGCCATGGATATCCTCCACTTGATATGTGTACTTGGACGTAGCTATGGTAGCACGCCGATGCCGAGCCTTCTGAGACGGAAGGGCCGCGGCATAATTTGGGGCAAGTGTTGGGGCGAAGTCTGCCCCTTTGCACCAGCTATTTGCCGGCAGCGCGCAGAGCTACGTAGGCGGCACCGATGATGCCGGCGTCGTTTCCGAGCGAAGCGACCTCGATGGGCGTCTCGCGCGAGGCAGAGAGCGCGTAGCGCTGGAAGTACTCGCGAGCCTTGTCGAGGTAGACATCGGCCGAGGCGGAGGCGCCGCCACCGATCAGGAACATCTCGGGGTCGACCACGTTGGCGATAAGTGCCAGAGCACGACCGAGATAGTCGGCCATGGTGTCGGCCGCGGCCAGCGCGAGCTTGTCGCCCTCGCGGCAGGCCTGGAACACGTCCTTGGAATCGGAGGGGCCGGTGAGCTCGATGGGGTCGACGCCCGCCTTCTTGCACTCGGCCAGGTAATTGCTCACCACGCCGGTGGCACTGGAATACTGCTCCAGGTGGCCATGGCCGCCGCAGCCGCAGGTGCGCTCCTCGGCCGGGTTCAGGCACATGTGGCCAATCTCGCCGCCGGCGCCCACAACGCCCGATACCACGTCGCCGTTAACGATAACGCCGCCGCCCACGCCGGTGCCAATGGTGACCATCACCACGTTCTGTACGCCCTTGGCAGAGCCGAGCCAGGCCTCGCCCATGGCAGCGGCGTTGGCATCGTTCTCGTACTTAACGACCGCATCGGGGCAGTGCTTCTGAATGGCGACCCTCAGCTCGGGCAGGTTAATGGCAATGTTGGCCTTGACCTTGGCATCGCCCGACGCCGGGATGGGGCACGGAACGGCCAGGCCAATGCCCGCCACAAAGGCACGCGGAATCTGGGCCTTGGCGACCACCTGGTCGATAGCCTCGGTCACCGCGGCAAAGCCCGCAGCGTCAACGATAGGAGGCGTGGGCACGCTGGCCTTGGCAAGCAGGTTGCCGTCCTCGTCGAACAGGCCCTCCTTAACCGAAGTGCCGCCGACGTCGATGCCGATGTAGTACTGCTTAGGTTCCATGGGAGCCCACCTTTCTCGTTTAAACATTGCCTGTATGGTACCGCTCCCAAGGCAAAAACCTACCAAAAAGGGACAGGTTTGTTTTGGCAGGTTTTATCTGGGGAAATGCAAAAAACCATTTAACACGGCATTGCTCGGATGTTTATCAGTTTAGAGCGCTCTGGTTTTATTTGCGAAGCGACTTTTAATTATATCTTTCTCGAACTTTTCAATAACTCAATAGAGATACTTAGGTGTTGACTATACTTTCTTTTATTCTCAATCAAGTTGGAAAGGAGGTTCCGTGATTCCCAAATACGAGGCGATAGCTGCAGATATTCGTCGAAGCATCGAGGATGGCGCTCTTAAACCGGGCGACAAGCTTCCCACCGTCGTTGAGCTCTGCGAGCTCTATAGCGTTTCCAAAATCACCGTCAAACGAGCTATCGAGCAAATCACCGAGGAAGGTCTTATTACCAGCCGTCGTGGATCGGGTACCTACGTTAAGGACACGGCGGGACTTCCCGGCCAGGCGTTTTTCCAGGGCAAAAACGACCGTGCCCAGGGCTTTTCATATGAGCACCGCGGGGAGAAGGTGACCTCGGTGGTCTACGATTTCTCGATTGTTAATCCACCAGCGGACATCGCAGCCCAGCTGGGAATTGCCGAGGATGACTTTGCCTATCACATCGTGCGCGTGCGTCAGGCCGACGAGAAGCCCATCGTTATCGAGTACACCTACATGCCCCTCGAGCTGATTCCGGGCCTTAAAAAGAAGGACCTGTACGGATCGGTCTACCGCTTTGTCCGCGAGCAATGCGGGCTGAAAATTTCGAGCTTCCACCGTACCATTCGCGCCGTGGCAGCAACCGAGGAAGAAGCCGATCGCCTGGACACCAAACCTGGCTCTCCCCTGCTCGAGCTCACCCAGATTGGCTTTTTGGACAGCGGCGCCGCCTTTGAGTATTCGGTCTCGCGCAACGTTGGCGACCGCTTTGAGTTGCACAACGTAACGCTGGCCTAGTTTTGTAATCCGGTGGGTGCTCGTTTTGAGCTGTCTTACGCGGCGCCCGCACAACCTTATGGGAGTATGCACATGTCCGATTTGATTAAACTCACGCCGATCTTCCACGAGAAAATCTGGGGCGGCCGCCAGCTGGAGACCGTGTTTGGCTACGACATTCCCGAGGGTCCCATCGGCGAGTGCTGGGCCATCTCGGCACACCCCAACGGCGACTGCCAGATTGCAGAGGGCCCGTACGCCGGCCACACGCTGTCGTGGCTGTGGGCCGAGCACCGCGAGCTCTTTGGCAATTGCGAGGGCAAAGAGTTTCCGCTGCTCATTAAGATTCTGGATGCCAAAGACGATCTTTCGATCCAGATTCATCCCAACGACGAGTACGCCGCCAAGCACGAGAACGGCAGCCTGGGCAAAACCGAGTGCTGGTATGTACTAGACTGCGAGCCCGACGCCACGATCATCGTCGGCCAGCGTGCCAAGAACCGCGCCGAGGCCGCACAGATGATCGAGGACGGCCGCTGGGACGATATGCTCAACGTGCTGCCGATCCACAAGGGCGACTTTTTCCAGATTGATTCCGGCACCGTGCACGCCATCAAGACCGGCACGCTCATTTTGGAGACGCAGCAGTCGAGCGACGTGACGTATCGTCTGTACGACTACGACCGTCCCGGCACCGACGGCAAGCTGCGCCTGCTGCACGTTGAGCAGAGCCTCGATTGCATCGACTTTGATGTTCAGGCTCCGACCGACGGCACGGTGACCGCGCCCGAGGTCGACGGCGTGACCGAGCTCGAGTCCAACCCCTGCTACACCGTCGATCGCGTGCGCGTCGACGGCAGCAAGACCCTCGACCAGCGCTGGCCCTTCATGTGCCTGTCAGTCATCGACGGCGAAGGCACCATCTGCGGCGACCCCGTCCACAAGGGAAGCCACCTGCTGGCCCCGAGCACCGTCAGCTCCATCGACCTCGAAGGCAAGATGGAACTGATCGTCTCGCACCTGTAGATCGCACCAACAACCCAAACGCAACAAGGGGCTCCCCCGTCCATATGCGGGGGAGCCCCTACTCACATCTATTTTTCTATCAGCCCACCCGGCTCTCCAGATCAAAAAGCGAACGAGAAAAGCGACGTTCGTCCAGCAACGTTACCCAAGGACCTGGGCGGGCGTATGGGGCAACATCGATCGCGAGTTCCGCACGAGCCGGAGAGCACTTAATGTG
>UQJV01000005.1 GCA_900541475.1 uncultured Collinsella sp. | reverse complement strand
CTACAACCTCAACATTCCAAATTTTTCTACTTGACTTAAAGCCGCACTTGTGCTATAAATAGTTTAACTTCATCCTGTACAAAGCCATGAGGCAGACAAACGGGATGCGAAGTCCTGTACAAGAGAGAACCGCCGCGGATTTTCCGCGTGATGCAAGCGGTTTTGCAGCGGCCCGCAACCTTACCACTGCCGAGCGCGGGGGCGAACCTCCGCCGGGTACGGCCCGTTACAGCCGGTACGAGCGGCGCTTACCTTTTATTATATAAGATATAAGCGCAATTTGGGTGGAACCGTGGAGCTATATGCTTCATCCCTTTTGTAAGCGAGGGATGGAGCATTTTTTATTTGCATTTTTGTGCAATTGCAAAAGGAGCGTACAATTATGAAGATCATCTACAAGGACGGTACCGTCGCCGAGTGCCCGCAGGAGGAAGAACTGCACGTTCTGCGCCACACGGCTGCCCATATCATGGCGCAGGCCATCAAGCGCCTGTACCCCCAGGCCGACTTTGCCTACGGCCCCGCGACCGACAACGGCTTCTACTACGACGTCGACCTGCCCGAGGGCGTCAAGATCAGCGAGGACGATTTCCCCGCGATCGAGGCCGAGATGAAAAAGATCGTCAAGGAGAACCTCAAGTTTTCCGTGTACGAGAAGCCCCGTGCCGAGGCCATCGCCCTTATGGAGGAGCGCGGCGAGAAGTACAAGGTCGAGCACATCGACGACCTGGACGATGACGCCCGCATCACCTTCTACCAGCAGGGCGACTACATCGACATGTGCGTCGGCCCCCACATCTGCTACACCAAGGCTCTCAAGGCCTTTAAGCTCACCGGCGTCTCGGGCGCTTACTGGAAGGGCGACAAGGACAACAAGATGCTCACCCGCATCAACGGCGTCGCCTTTGCCACCAAGGAAGAGCTCGACGAGCACATGCACATGCTGGAGGAGGCCAAGAAGCGCGACCACCGCAAGATCGGCCGCGAGATGGACCTCTTTATGATGCGCGACGAGGCCCCCGGCTTCCCGTTCTTCCTTCCCAACGGCATGATCCTTAAGAACACGCTGCTGGACTACTGGCGCGAGATCCACCACAAGGCCGGCTACGTGGAGATCTCCACTCCGCTCATCATGAACAAGCAGCTGTGGAAGACCTCGGGCCACTGGGACCACTACAAGGACAACATGTACTCCACCGTTATTGACGACGAAGAGTACTGCATTAAGCCCATGAACTGCCCGGGCGGCGTGCTGGTGTACGCCTCCAAGCCGCACTCCTATCGCGAGCTGCCCATCCGCGCCGGCGAGATTGGCCTGGTGCACCGCCACGAGCTGCGCGGCGCTCTGCACGGCCTGTTCCGCGTGCGCTGCTTTAACCAGGACGACGCCCACCTGTTTGTGCGTCCCGACCAGCTGACCGACGAGATCGTGGGCGTGGTTAACCTCATCGACTCCGTGTACCAGAAGTTTGGCTTTAAGTATCACGTTGAGCTTTCCACCCGCCCCGAGGACTCCATGGGTTCGGACGAGGACTGGGCTCGCGCCGAGGAAGGCCTGCGCACCGCTCTGGAGCAGCTGCACATGGACTACGAGGTCAACGAGGGCGACGGCGCCTTCTACGGCCCCAAGATCGACTTCCACCTGGAGGACTCGCTTGGCCGTACCTGGCAGTGCGGTACCGTCCAGCTCGACTTCCAGATGCCGCTCAACTTTGACCTGGAGTACGTGGACGCCGACGGCACCAAGAAGCGCCCCATCATGCTGCATCGCGTGTGCTTTGGCTCCATCGAGCGCTTCATCGGTATTCTGATTGAGCACTTTGCGGGCAAGTTCCCCACCTGGCTGGCGCCCGTGCAGGTCAAGGCACTTCCCGTTTCGGAGAAGAGCCGCGACTACGCCCACGAGGTGTGCGCCAAGCTGGAGGAGGCCGGCATTCGCGTGGTCTGCGACGACCGCGACGAGAAGATCGGCTACAAGATTCGCGAGGCCCGCAGCATCGACCGCGTTCCCTACATGCTCATCCTGGGCGAGAAGGAGGTCGAGGCCGGCAACATCTCCGTCCGCGATCGTTCCAACGAGACCGTTCAGATGAGCGTTGACGAGTTTGTTGCCAAGGTGACCGAGGAGATCAAGACTCGCGCCTAGCACAAGCAACACAAGAATTAACAAAGGCGATCGTCCTATTGGGCGGTCGCCTTTTTTGTTGTCTATAGAAGAAAAGCCGCTGGTAGAGCGGCTTTTTTGTTGCGCAAAAATGTACAGGTTTTTGTAGTGGGGTATGGAGATGTGTCCGCTCGCGCCGCTATTTGCGCAATCTGGGAAAACGGTCTGGATTAATTCGTATAATGATTTTCGTCGAAAGATACGAAAACCTGTACTTTTGCGACTGCGCCTAGCTGCGAGCGAGAAGCCTGTTCTTAACGCCCCTGCATCCGCGTGTGTCGCGGATGCAAGTTAAGGGGGCGAGAGATGGAACAGACAATGCGGCGCCAAGAGCAGCTGCCCGGTGCCTTTAACGGTGCCACCACCAACAGCCAGAGCGGTCGCGTACGCTGGTATCTGGTCCACACCCCCAATGGTAAAGAGCGCGAGACCTGCGAAAAGGTCCGCCGCATTATCCCGCACGAGCTAATGCAGGACGCTTTTGTGATGCAAAAGGAGTTCTGGTTTAAGCGGGACGGCGCCTGGTCGCTCCAAACCAAACCTATGTACAAGGAATACTTCTTCGTCGCCACGCGCGATGCCGCCCTGCTCGATAAGGCCTTGGCCCAGTTGAGCTTTGGTTGCCGCATTGCCGGCAGCAGGGAACGGGCCTATGCGCCCATGCCGGACGATGCGCAGGACTGGTACCGCAGCGTGCTCGACGACGACGGCGTGGTGCGCAACAGCGTAGCGCGCATAGAAGACGGCGTGTTGCACATAGTACAAGGGCCCTTGGTGGGGCAAGAGGCCCGTGTAAAGAAAATCGACCGTCATAAGCGCTGGTGCCTGGTAGACGTGGGCGAAGGCGACTCCGCATTTAGGGAGCTGCTTCCGTTGGACGTGCCCAGTAAGACGTAAGGGGACGTCGCACTGGCAATGCATTCGCAATTTGAATTCATCGATTGGGGGATCCCTGGGGACAGGGACGTGAATTTGAACTTGACTACTAAAGAAGTGACAGGGCAAAACGCGCCGGTGGGGGCCGCGCTTATAGCCCAGGCCATGAATCGCGGCGAGGTGAGCGTGCGCTACAAGGCCATGCAGGCCGTGAAGGATTGGGACCGAACTCGTCTGGGCTACCGTGCCGTGAAGCGCGCGTTCGACATCGTTTTCAGCGGCTGTGTGCTTGCCGTCATCGCCATACCCAGCCTGGTGCTCGCCGCGGCCATCCGCCTGGAGAGCGAGGGCAACCCGTTCTACAGCCAGATCCGCGTGGGCCAGACCCATCGCGACGGCAGGCTGTCCACCTTCCGCATGTGGAAGTTCCGCAGCATGTACAAGGACGCCGACGAGCGCCTCGCCGAGCTCAAAGAGCAGAACGAGATCGCCGGCGCCATGTTCAAGATGAGGGACGACCCGCGCGTAACGAGGATCGGCAAGTTCATCCGCAAGCACTCCATCGACGAGTTCCCGCAGTTCGTGAACGTGTTCCTGGGCCAGATGTCCGTAGTCGGGCCCAGGCCGCCGCTGCCCAACGAGGTGGCGGAGTACACCGAGTATGACCTGCAGCGCCTGGCCGTGAAGCCGGGCATCACCGGCTGGTGGCAGGTCACGGACCGCAACTCCACGAGCTTCGACGGCATGGTCCGCCGCGACCTGGAGTACATCGCCAAGCGCGGTCCCATAACGGACCTCAAGATCGTCGTGCTCACGGTGATCGAGGTCATTACTGGCAAAGGTGCGTGCTAGATGTCTAAGCCTATTCGTATTCTTGAAATAGTGAATGTCATGGATCGAGCTGGTCTCGAAACTATGCTCATGAATCACTACCGCCATATTGATCGCGATCTTGTACAACTTGATTTTTTGACTCATAGACCTTGTGAAGGCGCTTACGACAAAGAAATTCAGGAACTTGGCGGACATGTTTTCCGCGCCCCGCGCTTGTACCCACAGAACTGTCTTGCATATCGTCGTTACATGCGTTCATTCTTTGCCGAGCACGAATACCCCGTCGTTCATTCTCATATCGACGCCATGTCAGCATTTCCGCTGGCTATGGCTCGTTCGTGTGGAGTCGTTGTGAGATTGGCACACTCTCACAACGACTCGGTCGACAAGGATTTCAAGTACCCTATCAAAGAAATCGCGAGAAAGCGTTTGCCTGGTATTGCCACTCATTATTGGGCGTGTAGCGAAGCTGCGGGCGTATTTCTGTTCGGTGAAAAAAATCAACAGAGATTGCATATCGTAAAGAACGCGATCGACTTAACTGATTTTGCTTTCAAATCCGATGTTCGATTTTCGGCTCGAACCGAATTGGGCGTGACCGACGGGCAGATTATCATTGGCCATGTAGGACGCTTTAGCACCGTGAAGAATCAGGTCTTCCTAGTAGACGTGTTGGCAGAGGCCGTTGCCCATGGCAAGGATGCCGTGCTGGTGCTCGTGGGAGATGGCGAGCTGAGGGTAAAAGTAGAACAGAAGGCCACGTCGTCTGGACTTTCTTCTCGCGTGCGATTCCTCGGCTTGCGAGATGATGTTTCTCGACTCATGCAGGCTTTCGACGTCCTGGTTTTCCCGAGCCTGCATGAAGGTATACCGCTCACGCTCATAGAGGCGCAGGCATCAGGACTTCCTGTCCTCACCTCGGACAATGTATCAGATGAAGCGCTGGTGTTGGAAAACTGTGCCCAGATGGGGCTCTCCGAAACTCCCGAATCATGGGCGGCAAAGGCCTGCGCCATGACAGACGAGGGTCGTGCCGAATGCTGTATCGATGTTCTTACTGCCGCCGGCTATGAAATCAATCAGAGCGCCAAGGACCTCCAGCGGTCTTACCTCTCGCTCTACGAGGGAGCGCATCGATGAAAATTGCATTGATAGGACATAAGCAAATTCCAGGACGTTCAGGCGGCGTTGAGGTTGTCGTGGAGGAGCTTGCTACGAGGTTGGCTGCCCGTGGTGTAGAGACGACTGCATACAACCGCAAGGTAAGAGGGCGCCCCGCTCCTGCCCTCTATGAGGGTGTTCGCCTGGTGGATGTCTTCGCGCCCGACAGCAAGAAGTTGAATGCAGTCGTTTACAGCTATCTGGCTACAGTTCACGCTATTGCATCCGGTGTCGACGTTATCCACTACCATGCTCTGGGACCAGCTGCCTCGCTTTGGCTCGCGAAGCTTTTTGGCAAAAAGGTTGTGGTAACCGTCCACGGCCTGAATTACAAGACGCCCAAGTGGAAGGGCTTTGGGGCCAAGTACATCAAGTTCGGCGAGCGTCTTGCCATGCGCAGCGCCGATGAGGTAATCGTGCTGTCTCGCTCTATCCAGAATTATTATCGTGACGAATATGGGCGAGAGTGCCGATTCCTGCCCAACGGCCTATCTATGCCCGAGGGCATAGATGACGATTCGTGTCTGGACCGCCTGGGGTTGCGTGGGCATGACTTTCTGCTGTGCGTTTCACGACTTGTACCAGGAAAAGGTTTGGAGTCTCTCATTGAAGCGTTTAAGGGTGTCGATGCCAATGCCGAGCTTGTGATTGCAGGCGATGCAGATCACGTGGACGAGTTCAAGACGGCTTTGAAGGCTTCCGCTGAGAATAATGCTCGCATCCGTTTTATCGGTTTTACAAGCAAGGCAGACTTGTGTGTCCTTTACTCGGCGGCGCGGGCGTTTGTGTTTCCGAGTGAGGCGGAAGGTATGCCTATGGCTCTTTTGGAGGCAATGTGGTTTAACTGCCCGTGCCTGGTGAGCGATATCCCAGAAAACGTTGAGGTGCTGGAGGGTCATGGGGAGACGTTTCCCGTAGGGGATGTCATTGCGCTGCGCAAAGGCCTTCAAGCCATCTGCGCCTCATGGCCCGAGCGCGAGGATACTCGCAGTGTGGTGAGTCTGAATCATAACTGGGACAGGGTGGCGGACGAGACTTTAATGATTTACAAGGAGGTGTTGTCGCGAGCGGGGAGTGGCTCGCGATGGTGACGCTCGTTTACAACCGACGGGCGAACTCCCGCGCTTTTCGGCTCACTCTCCCGGCGGGATCTCCAGGAGTTCGCATGGTGCGCAGTGGATGACTGCAGCTCCGACGGTGGCTGGGAGGTCATCGAACGCATGAGGGAAGTGGCTATGTTTCCCATCGATGCCGTTGAGTGCGACACGGAAATCAGCACTGACTGTCCGGCTCATGAGGGGATGCAGTCTAGGTGCCGTGCTTACGCTACCAAGCACTGTGAACAGTCGAGATTTATGAACGAGCCTATCGAGCTCTACGAAAGGGAAATCGATGCCAAGCTGCCATGATTTAAAGCGTTTGGCGCATCGCGCTGCGGAGGAGATTAAGTCTCTAGCTGTTATTGGCAAGGATGCTGCTGCGGACGCAGCGGCTGGCATTATTGAGAAGGTGGCGGCGGATGCCCAAAGATGACAATTTGAATAATGATTCCAGCATGTCCATCACTGTCGTTATCCCCTGCTATAACGTCGAGAAGTATCTACGCGAATGTATCGGGAGCTTGGAGCTCGATAGACATCCTGAAGTTGATGCCGTGCTCGTTGATGACGGCTCGACGGACAGCACGCCTGCCATTTGTGATGAGTTGGCTGCTGCGCATACGCGCTTGACGGTGATCCACCGTGAGAACGGTGGATCACCGTCTGCGCGCAACGCCGGGCTGTCGCGTGCAGACGGTAACTGGGTCTGGTTCGTTGACTCAGACGACATCATTGCCCCGTATGCTTTGGACGTCATTCTTGCGGCATGTCGTTCTTCTAGTGCTGACGCCATCCAGTTCGAGCTGCTCAAATTCCAGGATGGCGCCGTACCGAATTGGCCTGGGTACTGTGTTTCCGATATCCGCCACCTCACCGCATCTGAATTCAGGAGAGAGCTTCACTCCCAGAGACGGCAACATTACGCCTGCTCCTTTTTGTTTCGCAACGAAAAGCAGTGGAATGAAAAGGGGAGGATTCATAGCCTGTTTGCAGAGGAGTACTCGCTGTACGAAGATGCCGTTTCTATCGAGCGTTTCCTCGTCTCGGCCCGGTCGGTAGACATGATGGATTCTCAACTGTATGGGTACAGACAGGTTTCTTCGTCTATGTCGCACAGGCGCAGTGATAGGTCCGCCAAAAGCGGCCTCATGGCCGTCCGTGAGATTGCGGCGATGCCTGACGAGGGGGAGGAACCCCAGCTCCGTATGCGTATGGAGATAAGTCTGTTATTCACGGCTTATAGGATTGCTGAGCGTGACTCGGCGCTGAAGCCGGAGATCCGGCGCGAAATCGAGGCCAGGGTCTCCCGCATAGGGCTGGTTACTCTAGGTTGGGGCCGTCTCGTGCGCTACATCCTTTTGAAGTGTGGGGTAATGGATTTGATAATCGATTGGAGATCGCGTGGCGAGTGCGATTAATCGTAAGGCGGGGAGGTTGAGTGAGACCCAGGTCCTACCGCTGCTTGCATCTGTGTTTTTTGTTCTTACCTTTGCAATCAAAGCATTCACTGACGGACCCTACGACAGGGGTCTGCTTTCCAGCGCAATAGTCTACACAAAGTACGCTACTGCCTTTATAGCGTGCTTGCTTGCTCTGGCCTTTGCAATGAAGAAGGGTGAATACAGGTTCGTGCAAGAGTTCAACGAGCTCATGGTCATCGTGGCGGTATTTACGGTGGTCTCGGCTGTGATGCAGCTTGTTTCAGGGACGTTCGTTGGAGGGACGTACATCGAGCTCGTTAAGCTAGCTATGCCGATGGTCTTAGCGTACTGCATGTTGAATGCGCTTGATGATGACCAAATATACGTCTGCATGGTAGCCGTACTCATCGTTTCTCTTATGGGCTACGTTGTCGATATGGGCGCCAGGGGTTCGTCGCTATCGGCGATATTCCAAGCTGACTTCGCCGCATCTGAATCCGATACCGAATCATCGGGTTTCTCCGAGATTTCCTTGATGCTGTCCTTCTATTTCCTTTATGTAAAGAGGAGCGGGGCGGCTTCCGTCGTCTCAACCCTGTTTTGTATTCTTTGTTTCAAGAGATTGGCCATCCTCGTCGTTTCCCTTGCTTTCCTGGTCAGCCATTTTGCCCCGAGGTTCATTACCGCCAAGCCTTCGTCTAAGCTCGTTACGGCTTGTAAAGTCGCCACCCTGGCTGCATGCGCCGCATGGTGTTGGATTCTCCTGCCGGGGCAGGAGCGGTTGTTCATATCGCTTTTTGGTCAGACGCCTTTCGACTTCACGATGGGCAGGAGCATGAGTCTGAGATATCTTGTCGATTCGGGGTTCCAGAGTTATGGCTTCGGTTCTGCCAACGTTGTGATTAATGGCGTGTTCGGCGTCCCGTTTGAAATGGACTTGGCGAAGATAGCAATCGAACTGACGCCTGCGGTTCTGGCCCTCTTCGTCTGGCTGTTCTGGGATCTTGCCAGGGGAAGCGTTTGGGCTTTCGGGATCGTTGCCTATTTCATGCTCAATATGATCAGTTCCGATTCCCTCACTTCCAACTTCGCCTTTACGCTCGCCTATATGACCTTGGGTCTCGTCAATTCGGGCTCATCGGCCAAGATCCCTTTGACGGATGCGGCGGTGAGCCGTGAGGATCTGACTAAATTGATTGACGGGAGGCTCTGCTAATGCCCGAAAAGAATTCCGTGCCTTTGAGACGTCCGGAAGGCTCGCTCCCTAAAATTTCCGTCGTCGTGCCGGTATACAACTCGGAGCGATATCTAGACGAGTGTGTACACTCCGTTCTCGATCAAAGGTACCCCTCACTCGAGATCATCCTTGTAGACGATGGCTCGGCCGACTCGAGCGGCGCCATGTGCGATGCCTTCGAGGCCGACAACCCAGGTGTTGTTAGGGTTGTACATAAGAATAATGCTGGCGTCTCTGCGGCGCGAAATACTGGAATGTCGCTGGCGACTGGTGAGTACATCATGTTTGTAGACAGTGATGACGTTCTGCCGTTCGGTTCGATTCGTTTGCTACTTAATTCTGCTGCCGCGTATCGCTCGGACATGGTCTATGGCGAGTACGCAATCATGCTGAACGGTAAAGTGGGCGAGCCAATTGGAGAGCTTGGTAGTTTACCGGAAGGCAAAGTACCTTTCACCGTAGTTCTAGCTAGTCTCGCCAGCATGGCCCCGAAATCTATTACGGGGTCTTGCTGCCGAGCGCTTTTCAAAGCTTCGTTCATCAAATGCTCGGCAGCAATGTTTCCTGAGGGAATCGCCATTAGTGAGGACTATGACTTTATCTTGCAATGCCTTGCTGCCGAGCCCAGTATATCCGTTGTTCACGATGTTGTTTACTGGGTGCGTCGCGGTTCTGTTTCAGTCACGCAGAGCTACCTCGCTTCAGTGGGGCATGACATGGGTGTAGTGAATATGCATCTTAAAACCATGTGCGAGGGGAGCTCGGAGCTTATGGGTCTTTATTACGCTAGTGCTGCTAACTCAGCCTGGAGCGAGTGTTCCAATGCATATAAGAAGGACAGCCCCCTTTCATGTGGTGAACGATGGCGGCTCGTTAAAGATGCTCTTTCTAGGGGTGATGAAGCGATTCGGGGAGCAAGGAGTTCTTCGGGCCTTCCCCTGGTGAAGCTCGCTCTTCTAAACCTTGGTCGTATATGTCCGTTTGCTCTGTTTCTAATCATGGAGGTTAGAGGCCGGCACTCATAATCTGTTTTGTGTGTAGTAATACTAATGAAGATTGGAGAACAACCAGTGAGTTTCCATAACGTTGGGATTGTCACCCTCCCCGGTAGTTTCAACTACGGCAACCGCCTCCAGGCTTATGCTTCGGTTTCTATTTATCGCAAGCTTGGCTTTGAGCCCTCTCTTCTTGAGATTGCAATTCGTCCTAACTTCGTTCGTGACTTTAAGGCATTAATCAAGAAGCTTTTGAGGCGAAAGGACGAAAACCCGGAGTCTGGGATGAGCAGCGAGGTGGGAGCTTGAATTCTCTTGTGATGACCTTATGGCTGGATTAGCTTCTTGTCGACTTGACTCTGCTTCTTGGTATGCGGAATGGCTAGCCGTGAACTCCGACAAAGACGGGATAGGACGCTTGGGTCAGTCCACAGACTTTCTTAGATGTTCCAATACGGCAGATTATAGTTTGTTGCGGCCCTATCGAAGGATTGTCATTTTCTCAATAAGACATTGTTTGGTTTCCGTAATTAAAGGCATTTCTTTTATTCATAATTTAAAAAAACGATTGGTCCAGAGTGAATAAACAACTAAATTTGTTTTCAACGAAAGAGACAGCTGGTATTGCCGGAAACCTTGTCTTCGCTATTGTTGCTCAAGGCGTTGGTCTTGTCTCTAGTTTTCTGACATCTCTTGTTCTGCCAAGGTTTCTTGGGGTTGAGGACTATGCATACTGGCAACTCTTCCTTTTGTACTCTTCCTATTCCGGTTTTGCCTTACTAGGCCTTAACGATGGGCTCTATTTGAGATTGGGAGGCAAGCGCTATAGCGATTTAGCTTATGATGAGCTTAAGGCTCAACAGCTTGTCGTATTTCTGAGCCAAGTTGTTGTTGCTTTAGGGTGCCTATTCGCTATATGTATGGCCGATGTCGATCCGCATAGGATGACTGTTTACCTTTTGGTTGTTGCTATGGGATTGACAACTAACCTTACGCAGTGTCTTCGTTATGTTTTCCAGTGCACCAATTTAACCCGCATCTCGTCCATTGCAGATTTAATAACTAAGGCTTGTTTTCTGCTGTGCATGGGCGTCCTATTGATTTTTGGCGTTAGGATTTCACTTCCGTTTATAGTTTCCTATCTAATCTGCCAAGGGTTAGCATTCTTTTACGTGCTAATTTGCGCTCGTGATGTTTTTGCCGCTAAATTTTGTTTTAGTGGTGTTATCGCTACTTGCCTAGCAGATATTCAAGCTGGCCTAAAAATCATGATTGCTTATTATGCCGACTCCCTCATCGTTGGATTTACAAGAATGTTTACCGAGTGGGAGCTTGGACTGGCAGTGTTCGGGCGCCTTTCGCTATCTTTTTCTCTAACAAATTTTGTTTTGGGTTTCATCGGACAAGTTTCCATGGTTGCCTTCCCCGTTCTCAAAAGAATGGATGCCGCCGAGCAGCGTAACAAGTATATCGAGATCCGGTCTTTGCTGCATATTGTTCTGCCAATGGCATACCTGCTGTATGTTCCTATGAAGGTGCTGTTAGGTTTTTGGCTTCCTTCATATGGGAAAAGTTTTGTGTATCTGGCTTTAACGATGCCGCTTTGCATATATAGCTGCAAGGCGAATTTTTTGTTTAACACATATATGAAAATGGGTCGAAACGAAGGATATCTTTGCGTTATCAATATCGGCGCCATGCTGCTTAATGTGGGTTTCGCTTTTATTGGTGTCCATGTTTTTGGCAGCGTAGAGATTGCTACTTGTGGGATTATAGCTACGGTTATTTTGCGTGACCTTACTTTTGAAGGGTTTATGGCTCGCATCTATCACGATCCTTATGTCGGTAGTTGTCTGTCTGAGGCGTTGATCACCACTTGCTTCATGCTTGTGTCCTGGACTTTGGGCGTTTATAGCCTTCCCATTGTCATTCTTATATTGTTTTGCTATCTATTTGTTAGTAAAAATGAATTTAAGCTTGTTGCGAGTATGGTGAGAGAAAAATTTTGCGGAGGGGCTGCTCGGTAAGATTCCTGATTGATTCGACATTGCTGTTTAGGTGTAGCGTCCAGGCATCCGATTGTGCAGGAGTCGCATTCCAAGAATCTGAAACTCCACCGGTAAGTTTTGGCAAGGGGCGAAGTCAACTGGGAATCTGATCAGACAGTAGTCGAATATGCTTCTCATGCCTCGCTTTGATGTTGATGGCGTCACTATGTGGGGCTAACTGTATGGGTAGTATCGAGAAAGCTGGTGCAGTGCCCGATTCGAAGCAAGTCAGCTCGGCGTCCGGGAACTTGGAATGCGCTTGGTATCCTATGCTGCCCCAATCCTGGCCGCAAGCTCGAGGCCGGATTCTATCATCTTCCTGGTCTCTGCATCCAGCCGCGCCCAGTCGCCCGTTTCGTCGACCCCTCGGTTGCGGCCCTCGTCGTAGAGCTTGGCCATCTTTGCTTCTGGGAATCTTCCACGTGCTGGGCTCGCACGCCCCCTACGGGACCTATAACTGCACCGGCTCCGGCGCCGTCAGGTTCTGGGCCGACATCGCCCGCGCCGTCTTCGAGGCCGCCAACGGCAACGGGGAGAAAGTGGTCCCGGTCAGCACCGCCGACTACTACGCGAGCGCCGCGGGCCCCATCGCCCCGCGCCCGGTCCACTCAGCGCTCGACCTGTCCAGGCTCGAGGCCGTGGGCTTCCACATGCCCGACTGGGAGGAAGAGCTCAAGGGGTACATGTCCATGCTTTAACATCCAGTTATACTATTAGAATGAACCGATGGTGCATGAAGGGCTCGCTGATGGCAGAGCCCTTCATGCGTTATATTGCATGGTGTGCTGCGCAGTAAAACAAATCTCTGTTATTAAATTGGACGGTATTGAATGCTGAATCTTCTTTGGATCATTGGGAATGGATTTGATCGGAACCTTGGTCTCGCAACTGATTACCGCTCTTTTTTGAAGAATCGTTATTTTAAAGATGGCGTTCAGAACAAATTTAGGGATGAGCTTGTAAAAAGAGTTGAAGGATTCAGCCCAAAACGAGCGTCTGAACTTTGGTGTGATTTGGAAAATCTTCTAGGTAGAGCATCAGCGTTTTATGAAGACGACGAAGAATTATTTCATCAGACATTTGAGAATATTCAAGATGAGTTTTTAGATTACGTATTTAGAGAGTCCAGCCGTATACCTGTCGAGCTTCCTCAGGAGGCAGTTCAGGAATTTCGAGCATCAATTGGCAGCTTCTATACGAGACTCACTGCTGTTGACGCATTAAAAGGGCTCCCCGCTTTGATGTCGACTTCTGAAGACGTGACTGTGCACGTTCTGGTTTTAAACTATACGAATACCGTCAATCGTTTTTGGGATGAGATTGGGAAAGACCAGCCCTTTAGTAAGTTGATTGTCGGTAGTTCGCCCAAGTTCTTTTATCAAGGCACGCTTCTTCATCTTCATGGAGAAATCAATGATGGGGGCACTGCTACCAATATTATATTTGGCGTTTCTGATTCTGATCAGATTACATCTCCCGTTTATTCCTCTAAGGTGGATTTTCAAGAGCTTTGGGTTAAAGAAAAAAAGAACTACGGAATTTATGGCAATACGAAAACTGCTGAGATGAGTGAGCTGATAGCTAAAGCCGATAGCATTTGTATATATGGCTGCAGCTTGGGAGAAAGCGATGGTTACATTTGGCGACAAGTGGCTGACAGGTTGTCAGATTCGACATGCAGGCTTTATATTTTCGACTATGGTTTACCAGATCGTTCTACGGTGGCTGCCAGGGCTTATCAGAAGCGACGTCGTGATTTGGTTCGACGTTTCTATGAGGTTGCAAATGTGGCTGCAGAAGATGAGAAATCGATATCAGATCGTTTTTTCCCGGTTGAGTCAGGTAAGGTCTTTAATTTCAATTCACTTGTTTAATTGATTGGACCGCCTGCGTCTCGTATCGACGATTTCGGGTGGATGTTAGTTAAAGCTCTAGTGTTCGCACTTTGGTAATTCTAAGCATAGGACTGTTCGGGCGTTCCAAACTGTAATGGTGCATTCGTTGGCTCATTCAAAAAACTATCTGCTTTGAAAGGCTGCCTATCCAATGAACTCGCGCATCTCTCATCAGCTTCTTGTTCTCGGTAACGGTTTTGATATCACATGTGGTTTAAATTCCCGGTTTGTTCAGTTCTTTAGACCGAGGATGGTTGTTATCGACAAAAACAAAAATATCCGTAAAAAGGGTTGGGCACAAGTTCTCTCTGCCTCGGGCATTACCGCCTGGGACTTAATTCTCTATTACCGTAAAGAACTAGCTGATAAAGGCTATGACGTTAATTGGAGTGACATCGAGTTAGTTGTCTCCGATGCTATCGAAATGGAGCACAACGCTAGTACATTTCCGTTCTCCCCATCTATGGACAAACAACATTTCGTCACCATTCGAACTCTCCTTGAGTATTTTGAGTTCCTGCGGTCCCATCCTTGGATTAGGTGGCCAAATCACTATTTAGCACAATTGAATGAGAAGATCGAAAAATCGACTGGGCACGATTGGGCCAAGCTGGAAGAGGACGTTTCCCGGGAAATTCGTAAAGCGGGGAGTTTTGAAGATGACGATGATTCCGAGTATCCCTTCACTTTCTCCGATATCTTTCCCTTTACGTATACGGATATTGAAGACTACCGAGATGCGTTGAAAGAACAAACACCAGGCCTTGCTACCGAAGTTGTCGCTAGCTTTCTTTGCGGCTTATATACGGATGTTGAAAATTGGACACAAAACTCTCTGCGTTCGGCACTTGAACAAGAGCTGCATAAGCTGGAAGCTGAGTTCAGTCGATATCTTGGTCATGAAGTGGAGCTCAACAACGATTATGGCCAGGCTTCGGAACAGCTAATGGAACAGTTGTTGTCAGGCAAAGTGGGTTGGAACGACGGTCACGTTGCAGCGGCCACCGTGCTCAGTTTTAACTATACGAGCCCGTCGATTCCATCAGTTTGGCGGAGCGAGTCGACGTTTAAATTCATTAATATCCACGGCAAGCTTAACGGAGATATTATCTTTGGTGCCGATGGCACAAACTGCATGGATGATCCTGGGGCGGCAAGATTTTCTAAGACATTTAGAATTATTCGTTCTGGGAGGCCCGGCGGGGGAGAGCCGATTGCATTTGGCGCGTCATCAAAAGAAGAACCTCGAGAAACACTTGTTATCAAAGTATTCGGGCATTCTCTTGCGAAGGCTGATTACGCTTATTTTCAAGCAATATTTGACATTGTTGATTTATATACAGGTCCGGTTGAACTGGTGTTTTTCTACAAATCCTATTGCGAAACTGCTCGTGAGGAGCTGCTTCTTAATATATCAAAGTTGCTCGATTCGTACGGCGCATCAATGGACAACCGGGATCACGGGAAGAATTTGATGCACCGGTTGATTTTGGAGGGGCGGCTATCTGTTGTTGAACTTCCATGACGTTCGGACGTTTGTGGCCGCCTAAAGCTAAGACATAGCCTCCCGTTTAAAGCCAATTGTCAGTGCCCCTGCACCCATTATTTAGCGCGACCAGTCACTGACCTCGACTCGAGCAGCGCTGTTCGCGCGATAGATTAATCTTTTAATTGGTTTGCCGAATTCAAACTGGGCGCGAGAGCGTGCCTTCTTGCGTCTTTGGTGTTCGCCTTGTTTCGGCGGGGAGCGATTCGGCATTTGAAGTTATGTTTGGCTATCTTGGTAAGGAAAATGGCGAGATTAGAGCGTTTGAGAGGGAAACGTACTTCTTATGCTTTTGAAGCTGCGACAAACACTTCGATTTTTCTTTTGGGAATGAGCGTGTCCACATGGAAGATATTTCGACTTGGATTAATGTGATGGCGACGATTGCAACTGTTACTGCGGCATGGGCTGCGGTACGGACGCTTAGTATCCAAACCAGTCCAGATTTAATGCTGTTCGTTGAGCCTGATCAAAATTCGTCTTCGGCCCTTAGGCTCGTAATGAGAAATAACGGGGAAGCTGCGGCGTATAACGTGAGCTTTCGCTTGAATAAAACCTTGTTTCCAAGTGATGAGTCGTTTATTTTTGAGGCTGCTGATCGTGTCTTTTCGCAGGGCTATGCAATCCTGCCTCCTCATCGGGAGCGCGATATTCTCTTGGGTGAAATGCGAGATATTATTCCGCTATGGGGTGATGAGGTCTATGAAGTAACTGTGACCTATTCGGTTAAGTGGGGTGGCCGTTCCGAAACCGTGGTTTGTCCTGTGGAAATAGGGTCCTATAAAAGCCAAATTACACTCTCACAAGAGAAGCAGATAGATAGAGATGCGAAGCGAGCTTTCCGGTCAATCTCTCAGATGGATAAATCGCTTAGGAGCATCACGGAGATCCTGCGCGACCACGAATAGGGGTTATGCGTTTCGCGGGTATATGACTTGATATTTTGTATATAACCTTTAATTTGTTGCCTTAATTACCGTAGTAGCGACTATACGAGAAGGTTTGTCATCGGGTTCCGCGAGGCCGAGCTCAGCGTGCCGAAAATATGCGGCTCGACCTTCCAGGCGGCCGCCATCGAGCGCTACCGCAGGCGCGATTGGTGGCCAGTGAACTCGAGGTGATTTTCCCAGCTAAACGCGCTAACATTGAATCTCGAGCCAATCATCGCGAACGGAGATCTGATGACCGACGCTAATAGAAAGCCGTGGCTTACGGCGTCTGAGCAGATTGACCATCTCAAATCGAGAGGTGTCCACTTCTCGTTGATGTGTGAGGACGATGCCAGAGCTTATTTGGAGGAGAACAGCAACTATTTTCGTCTGCGCGCTTATCGACTTGGGTTTCCTAAAGTCGAAGAAGGAACCCGCAAGGGAGAGTATGCAAATCTAGATTTCAAGATGCTGGTCGATTTGTCGATTGTCGACATGCTCCTTCGTTATGAAATGCTGCCGCTTACGCTTGATGTGGAGCATTTTGCAAAGGTCAAACTCTTGAAGCGTATCGAGACAGAGGGGGAGGACGGCTATGCAGTCGTCTCGGACTACATTTCCTCCTACGATGGCACGAAGTCGGATGGAACGCCATGCAATTCGCTCAAAGACGAGATTCTCAGATGCAAGAACAGTCCCTATACTGGCGGTTTGATTGCCAAATACGATGATTTCGGCTTCCCTGCGTGGGCGTTTATTGAAGTCGTCTCCTTTGGCTCATTTCTCTATTTTTACAAATTCTGTGCCAAAAGGTTCAATGACCGCGAGATGCTTAACGAGTTTTATATTTTTCAGGCGGTCAAGTCGTTAAGAAATGCATGTGCGCACAACAACTGCATCTTAAATAATCTGAGTGCCGGAAAGCCCATTTATGAGCCAAGGCACGACGTAATGCAAGAGCTTTCAACTATTTCCAGCATCGGTCCCGGCCAACGCAGGGCAAAGATGTCCAACGATCGCATGCAGTAAATCGTTACGACACTGTATGCGCACAGGAAGTTGGCTTCAAGGGGCGTTTCCGAACATCGGGCGGATAGCTTGGCACTTTTTGTTGAGAGAATGAACAAGCATGTAGATTACTATTGCGGTAATCTTCAAGTGTCAACGGGATTTGAATTTCTTGCAAAGGTAATAGATGCATGGTTTCCCCGCATCTAGTGAGTAACGGCGAATTTGTGGCGGCTAATTTGTGGCGGTTCGAGAGTAATGCTTGAGCTAGCATAGTCACACAATGAAAAACAGAAGCCTGCTTGTTAAGGCCAAAGTTTTGTAAGGGGGTTCCTTCCCTAAGGAGGGCATCCCCTATTTTTATGGCGTCTCGACTTGGAGGTCTCCGCTGAAAGACGCGCCTGTAGACAAGCTAAGGATATCAACTAGAATAAAGATAATTGCGGTGGAAGCCTTCGGGCGACACCTGAAGAGGGTTGATGCGTCGGCCCTCTTTTTTGTTTGGATGTAAGATTCGGCCTGGCAAAGGTAACGCATAATTTCTTTCGCAAATTGACAACCGCATAGCGGACACGACCCGCGATCACACTAAATATAATACGGGATGTATTGCTGCTGCCTTTTACTACACTTGTCAGCTCTAATTGTCTGACATGCCTGAGTGCTATACTCGTTCATCTAGAGTGATGGGAGGCCCATATGCTTTTGAGCGATACTCAAATTAATGCGCTCATCAAAGAGGGCGTATTATTTAGGACTGATGGTAGGCCAATTGAGCCGAGCGCCGTTGGCCCCGTTTCGCTTGACCTTACAACAAAAGATTTCTGCAGCCAACAGGGTTCTTCGTTTAAGGTGGTCCTTAATCCTGGAGATTCAGTATTTGTAGAAACGTGTGAGTGCGTTAAGCTTCCAACGGATTTGGCTGCTCGCGTGCTGCTCCGTAACTCTCGCATTCGTCAGGGCTTGACGCTTGATGCCCCGCTGTATTTTCCGGGACACAAGACGCTTCTGTATTTCCGCGTTTCCAATGTGAGCGCTAATGCGATTGAACTTGATTGCAGCAAAGGCATTGCTCAGGTTGTGTTTGAACAGGTGTGCGACGACGTTGCCCATCCCTATGAAGGCGCTTTTACCGATGAACTTAGCTACAAAGGAATGGGTTCCTATCAGGGAAAGTTTGATAAGGACATTAAGGCATTCGAATCTTCAAATCGCAAAGAGCTTGAGGCAACTGAGAAGCGCATAAAGGATAGCGTTTTGGGGCTTATGGCGATTTTCGCTGCAATTTTCACACTTGTTAACGTCAATGCTGGGGTTATCGGTGCACAGGTTAGTGTGCCTGGCGTTCTCGCCGTTAACTTGAGTGTTGTTGGTTGCTTCTCGTCTTTGGTTGCTCTGATTGAGCTGGTGGTGGGGCATGGCAGTAAGAGGGAGTCTGCCTTGACTGTAGCGCTGAGAATCGCCGTTGTTGCGTTTATTGGTGCTGCTGTTCTGACCGTTCTGATATAACAACTTGCGTATTTTTGCCATGCGGCTCCTGCGCTCTATTTGGTGCAGGAGCTGCATGTTTTGCTCGCTCTATGTGAAGTGATGAAAAAGAAGGGTCGTTGTTCGGTTTCCGGCAACGGCCCTTTGACGTTTCCGCGACAACTGGATGTTGTCGCGAATGCCGCCATTGTTGATAGGGCCCTCGATGCGAAGTCATCATTTCGATAGTGCGGGGAAAAATCGGAAACCTCCGAGCACAATCAGATTTTTTGCAACAAAACCGCGGGTCGCGTAAGTCTAAAACAGAGGTCTAGTCGACCGATCCTGGTTTTTCACCGCACTTCCGGAATCGCCCGATGGGAGTATGCGGCAAATTCCGGAACCCTCGAGCACACCGCCTTTTTCAAGTAAAGAAGCAGCAGGTAGAAGCGTTGCCGCTATCTAGTGTGGTTGGCATGTCAAGAATTTGCCGCATACTTCCGGATTGGGCGCTCATTTGGCACTTTCGATGTCTACACATCCTCTAAATAAGTTCTTAATACAGTCTTAAAACTGCATCTGGCTCGCGTTGGCAGCGTACAATACGCATGTTTGACTATCGCAAAAGTGGATTTTAGGGGAGGGGTGCGCTATGGAAGTGCTGGTTGTTGGCAACACCGCGTATGTTGACGATGACTTCTGCACCAAGGCGTTCCCCGGGGACCACGTTAAGGTCGTAGCCGCTGCGGATGCGCATCGCGACGAGTCGTCGCCCCATGCCTCATGGAAAGAACTTCTGCAACACCTGGATCAGGCCTATGAGTTCGACCGTGTGGTCTACCTGTCTAATTACCTTACCCCGCATACCGATACCATGGGCGATATCGAGCTGTTGCGCTCGGTCTTTCGTGCGTGCATGGGTCGCCGTGTCCAGCTGCTGTATGTAGCGGGGCCCGCGGGTGCCGAGGGCGCTGCCGATGCCGCGGGGCGAACGGGCAAGGGAATTATCGCCCGCGCGGCCAACGACCTGTGCCGCCACTACGCTGTGCGCGAAGGCGTTCAGGCAAAGATTCTGCGCGTGCCCTTCCTGTATACCGCCTCTACCGTTCTGGAGGATCCGTTTTTTGCGCCGCTGTTCGACGCGTGTTCAACCGGGTCGGTCGCTTTGCAGGGCTCGGAGGATGCGGCGTTTCCGCTACTGTGTGCCGAGGAGCTCGCAGTGCTGGTGCGCCGCATCTTTGACAGCTGGGATGCCTCCTTTGAGACGCTCGACGTTGCCGATACCTTCCATCACACCTCAGGTGAGGTGGGCGAGGCCCTCAAGGCGCTGTTCCCAGAGCTCTCAGTTGCCTATGGCGATTCTGCCGGCTATGCCCTGCCTGTCAGCGATATCGTTCGCGTGCGTTATGGCTGGTTTCAGCGTTACGACCTACTGCGCGATCTTTCGACCATTCAGGCTCGATGGGATGCTGGCCGCGCAGGGAAGGTCAACCCCTTGCGCGCCGTCATCGACCGCATCCAGATGCACACGCTGCCTATTAAATGCTTGGAGACGGGCGTTGCCTGGATTCTGTTCGAGGTTCTGGATCATCTGTTCTCCCAATCGGTGCAGCTCAACGTGCTCGATTATCGCCTGCTCTACGTCGTGCTCATCGGCACGCTGTATGGCCTGGACTTTGGCCTGGTTTCGGCGCTGTTGGCATCGGTGGGCTTGGCCGTGAGCTTCTTTACCCAGTATGGCTATACCTTCCAGGGCCTGTTCTACGAGCCGTCCAACTGGCTGCCGTTTATTGCGTACTTTGTGGTGGGTGCCGTGTGCGGCTATGTGCAGCTGCGCAACAGTGAGGCCATTAAGGTGGAGCGCGACCAAAACGAGCTCGTGCGTAATCGCAATACGTTCCTCACGCAGCTCTATCACGATGCCATCGAGGACAAGCGCACATACAAGCGCCAGATTGTGGGGCGTCATGATAGCTTTGGTAAGATTTTCGCCGTGACGCAAGAGCTCGACGTGCTCAACCCGCGCGATATCTACCGCAAGTGCTGCGAGCTCATGAGTGAGATTCTCGAAAACGATTCGGTGACGATCTACTATGTTTCAGGCGGAGGGTTTGCACGTCTGGTGGCTGCGAGCCCCGTGGTTGCCGAATACGCCCCGCGCTCGCTTGCGCTTGAGCAGCTTGCGCCTCTTTTGGGCGGCGGCGGTCGTTCGAACCTGTGGGTGAACCGCGAACTGACGTCGGGGCTTCCCATGTTTGGATACACGATTGAGCGCGACGGGGCACCCGCCGTGCTGATCTTTGTGCGCCACGCGGCCGAAAACCAAATGACGCTCTATTACCAAAACCTGTTCCGCATCCTGTGCGGCCTGGTCGAAAGCGCGCTGGGGCGTGCCTTTGACTATGAGGCCGTGGCGCAGGATAAGCGCTGCATTGCCGGTACGTGCGTGCTCAAGCAGGCGGCCTTTGGCCAAGAGCTCGCGGCCGAGCAGGCGCTGGCAGACAAAAAGATGGGAAGCTTTTTGCTCCTGCGCGTGGTGCCGGGTATGGAGCCTATCGGCGAGCTGGTGGGCGCGATTGGTTCGGCGATCCGCGAGAGCGATGCGGCGGGTTTGGTCGACGGCGACGTGCTCTACCTGCTTATGCGCCAGGCAAAGGCGTGCGATCTGCCCATTATTCGCGAGCGCCTGAGCGCCAAGCAGATTGTGGTGGAGCCCGTCGACGGCGAGGACATCGTGGCGCTGTTGCAGCACATCGCTGACGCCGGTGACGGCGAGGGGGATGTCGTTTGATCTCGCTTGTCGTTGCTGCCGTCTTGCTGCTGATTCATGCGCTGGTTTGCCTGGTGCTGTGGACGCTTATGAAGTTGGGCCTGCTGCCGGTGCGTGGGCATATGCTGGCCGTGATGGTGCTCGTGCCGTTGTGGGGTCCGTTGCTGGTGGTGCTGCTTATCGCGCGCAGCGCCGTGTTTGGCGTGGACCTCAAGGACGCCACGTTGGAGTCCCTGCGTATTAACGACGGGTTGCATCGCAGCATCTTGGTTCATGACCGTGAAGCCGATGCGGGCGTGATCCCGCTCGAGGAAGCGCTCATCGTCAACGACCCGGCCGACCGACGCCGCCTCATGCTCTCCATGCTCACCGAGGATCCCGATGCGTATTTGGCGCAGCTGCAGGCCGCAAAGCTCAACGACGATGTTGAGGTGGCGCACTATGCCGCGACGGCCGTGGCGCAGATCTCCAAGGAGTCCGACCTTAAGCTGCAGCAACTGGAGCGCGCCTTTAAGACCGATCCCAGCGCGCAAAACCTCAATGCGTATTGTGAATTTTTGGGCGAATACCTCGACTCTGGCTTGGCCGAGGGCCGCGTGGCGCAGATTCAGCGCCAGCAATATGCGTGCCTGCTCGCGCGTCGCTGCGAGCGCGAGGACGGTTTTGAGCTGCGCGTTCGATATGCCACCGCGCTGGCCGATGCCGGCCAGATCGACGAGGCACAGGCCGTGACCGACCAGCTGGTGGTCGACGCGCCGCAGGAGCAGGATGTTTGGATGCTCTGTCTGCGCCTGGCCGTCATGTGCCGCGACGGGCAGATGGTGCAGCACGTGATCGAGGCCATCGACAAGCAACATGTGTATTTGAGTGCCGCCAACCGCGAGGAGCTGGCGTTTTGGCGCAACGGGGAGGAGGCCCGATGAGCGTGGTACAACGTGTCCGCGACCGTGCGGGCCATTTCCGCTGGATGGGCTTGCTCGTGGTGTGGGCGGTCTTTATCGCCATGGCAGCCGTGCTGCTGATCGAGCGCGCCGGCGTGCAGTACAGCACCGGACAGTATAAGCTGGGGATGCTCGCCGCCAACGATTCGGTGCCGGCGTCTTCGGCACTGTTTGGCCAAAAGCCGACGTGCCTGGTCATTACCGATACCGACCAAGACGGCGTCGAGAACGTAAAGGAGCAGTTCGACCAGATCCTGCTCGATATGAAGATCGCGCATCGTGACGTAGACCTTGCCCTGGACGGCGCGGATGCCATTCCCTCGCTGACGTCCTTCGATCGCGTGATTTTGCTCATGCCCTCGCTCGACGGGCTGGGCACACACCTGAGCGACATCATGAGTTGGGTGAGCGCTGGCGGTTCGCTGATGCTTGCCATGCCGCCGGATAACTCAAGCTATTTGCAGGTGATTGCTCCCAAGTTGGGTATTGAATCGGCCGGCTATGACTATGTGACGGCCGAGAGCATTATGCCTGGCGAGGACTTTATGATCGGCGGCGGTCAGCGCTACGAGCTCTCGGATCCCTTCGATTCGTCGCTTTCGGTCTCGTTGCGCGAGTCGGCGCACGTTTGGGCCAAGACGGGTGATGCGGGCACGCCGCTTATCTGGTCCAACGAATGTGGCAGCGGTCGCACCGTGGTATGCAACATTGGCATCTATAACAAGGTTATGCGCGGCTTCTATGCCGCGGCGATCAGCCTGCTGGGCGATGCCACGGCCTACCCGGTCATCAACAGCGCCGTGTTCTATCTGGACGACTTTCCCAGCCCCGTGCCCTCGGGTGATGGCACCTACATTAAGCGCGACTATGGGCTATCCATCGCCGACTTTTATGCCAAGGTCTGGTGGCCCGATCTGCAAAAGCTCGCGCAGCAATACGACATTCGCTATACCGGCGTGATGATCGAGAACTACGAGGACGCGGTCAACCAGACCGAGCCCGCGCGCCAGGCCGATACCACCCAATTTCGCTACTTTGGCGGCATGCTGCTGCAGATGGGCGGCGAGCTGGGCTTTCATGGCTATAACCATCAGCCACTCGCGCTCTGGGATACCGACTACGGCACGCTGTACGACTACAAGACGTGGAAGAACAAGGAAACGCTCGTCGCGGCGCTCGACGAGCTCATCGCCTTCCAAGACGAGGTACTGCCTAACGCGCACGGCTCGGTTTACGTGCCGCCGTCGAATATCCTTTCGGCCCGCGCGCGCAAGATTATCGGCACCGATGTTCCGCGCATTAAGACCGTTGCCAGTACGTATTTTGAGGATGGCACCGACCTGCCGTACGTGCAGGAGTTTGGCGTGGCGAGCGATGGCATCGTGGAGCAGCCGCGTATTGTCTCGGGCGGCATGGTCGGCGATTCTTACATGCGCCTGGCCGCAGTGTCCGAGCTCAACATGCACTACGTGAGCACGCATTTTATGCACCCGGACGATCTGCTCGATCCCGATCGCGGCGCTACGGAGGGCTGGGAGGTCTACAAGGGCGGCTTGACCGACTACCTGGACTGGCTTTCCAAGTCTGCGCCCGACCTGCGTCGCCAGACCGGCTCGGAATGCTCGGGTGCCATCCAGCGCTTTTCGTCCGTAACGGTGGGCGTGGATGCAGACGCGGATGCCTGGACGCTCAGTCTGGGCAATTTCCACGACGAAGCGTGGCTCATGTTCCGCGCCAACAACGGCGAGCCGGGTGCGGTCACGGGTGGCGTGATTACGCATCTGACGGGCGACCTGTACCTGGTCAAAGCCACGGACAAGACGGTGACCATTGCGCGCAAGGAGGGTGGCGACAAATGAGAATCTGCTTGGTGCTCGAGGGTTGCTACCCCTATGTGCACGGCGGCGTGTCCACCTGGATGCACGGCTATATCCAGGCCATGCCCGAGCACGAGTTTGTGCTGTGGGTGATTGGCGCGCATGCTGCCGACCGCGGCAAGTTTGTCTACGAGCTGCCCGGTAATGTGGTCGAGGTGCACGAGGTGTTCCTGGACGACGCCCTGCGCCTTTCTGGTGAGCAGGAAGAGGCAGACTATAACGACCGCGAGCGCGAGGCGTTGCGCCGCCTGGTGTCGCTCTCCAATCCGGATTGGGACGTGCTGTTTGATATCTTCCAGCGCCGTCGCGTGCATCCGCTCTCGTTTTTGCAGAGCCGCACTTTTATGGATATCTTTCGCGACGTGTGCCTGGCCGAGTACCCCTACACGCCCTTTGCCGACGCATTCCATACCATGCGCTCCATGCTGCTGCCCGTGCTCTACCTGCTGGGCAGCGAGGTGCCGGTAGCCGATGTGTACCACGCCATCTCGACCGGCTACGGCGGCCTGCTCGCCTGCCTGGGCTCAAGCGTTCACCATGCGCCGGTGTTGCTCACCGAGCATGGCATCTATACCCGCGAACGCGAGGAAGAGATCATTCGCGCCGATTGGGTGGTGCCGTCGTTTAAGGACCGCTGGATTCGCTTTTTCTACCTGCTTTCGGAGGAGATCTATCGTCGCGCCTTTCGCGTGACGAGCCTGTTTCACAACGCTCGCACGACGCAGATCGATATGGGCTGCGATGCGGACAAATGCCTGGTCATCCCCAACGGCATCCAGTTCGATCGCTTTAAGGACATTCCCTTAAAGCCCGATGACGGCTGGGTGGACATTGGCGCGGTGGTGCGCCTGGCGCCCATCAAGGACGTCAAGACCATGATCTATGCCTTCTTTGAGCTGCACGAGCGTCTGCCCAAAGTGCGCCTGCACATCATGGGCGGCGTGGACGACGAGGAGTATGGCGCCGAGTGCCATGCACTCGTCGATACCCTGGGCGTGCGCGATCTGATCTTTACCGGCCGCGTCAACGTGGTCGAGTACATGGAAAAGCTCGACTTTACCATTTTGACGAGTATCTCCGAGGGCCAGCCGCTCAGCGTGCTGGAGTCGCTTGCGGCGCGTCGTCCCTGCGTGACGACCGAGGTCGGCTGTTGCCGCGAGCTGCTCGAGGGCGCCCCGGGCGACGACTTTGGCGTGGCGGGTTTTGTGACGCCGCCTATGTATCGTAAGGGCCTGGCCGATGCCATGGAGCGCATGTGCACAAGCCGCGCCCGTCGCATTGAGATGGGGGAGCGCGGCCAGCGTCGTGTTGCCACGTTCTTTTTGCACGAGCAGATGCTCGTCAACTATCGCGCGCTGTACGACGAGACGGCGCGTGCGTTTGACCTGCCCAGAGAGGGGGAGTAGCCAGTGGCCGGAATCGGTTTTGAGCTCAAGCGCCTGTTTAGGCGCAAGGGTCTGTTTGCCACGATGCGCGCCTATGGCTACGCCGGCATTGTGTGCACGGGCCCCATGCTGCTGGGCGTGCTGCTCCAGGTGGGTATTTTGGTGCTGTGCGGTCTGTGGGGTGTGGGCCGTGCCAACCAGGATTTGCTGGTGTGCATGGTGACCTATACGCTGCTGGCGTCGCTTACGCTCACGAGCTTTTTCTCCATGCCTGTCACCCGCTTTTTGGCCGACATGCTCTTTGCCGAGCGCGAAGAGGAGGTCTTGCCCTCGTTTTGGGGCTCCACCGCCATCATGCTGGTTGCTGGCACGGTGCTCTACGGCGTATTTTTGCTGTTCTCGGGCGCCACGCTGCTGCAGGGGCTGCTGTGCCTGTGGCTGTTCAACATTATGATCGTCAACTGGAACGGTATGAGCTATCTCACGGCCATCAAGGATTACCGTGGTATCCTGTGCAGCTTTGCGGCCGCCATTGGCGTGGCGTGCCTGTTCGGTCTTGCCGCGCTGGCGCTGGGGCTGCCGCCGGTCGAGGGCCTGCTGGCGTCAATCGCCCTGGGCTACGGCGTCATGCTCGCGTGGGACGTGGTGCTGCTGTACCGGTATTTTCCTCAGAGCGACCGCAGCCCCTGGCTCTTTTTGCAGTGGCTCGATCAGTTTATGCCGCTGGCGCTTACGGGCCTGTTTACCAACCTGGGGCTCTTTGCACACCTGGTGATTATTTGGGGCGGTCCCATTGGCGTGCAGGTCAAGGGCTTGTTTTATGGTGCGCCCTACCACGATGTGCCTGCGCTCATCGCGTTTTTGACGATACTGGTCACGACCGTCAACTTTGTTGTCTCGGTCGAGGTCAACTTCTATCCGCGCTACCGCGACTACTACAGCCTGTTTAACGACGGCGGCGTAGTGGGCGATATTGTGGTTGCCGAGGAGGAAATGCTCGCCACGCTCAACCGGGAGCTGTGGTTTTGCGCGCTCAAGCAGCTGTTTGTGACCGCGGCAGTCATCTCGCTCGAGACCACGGTGCTCTCGGCCCTGCCGCTGGGCTTTAACAGCCTTATGCACGGGTATTTTCGCACGCTATGCGTGGGCTATGGTCTGTATGCCGTGGGCAATACGGTGATGCTCATCTTGCTGTACTTTACCGACTACAAGGGAGCCGTGCTGGCTTCGGGCCTGTTTGCCGGTGTGGCAGGGCTGGCGACCGCCGTGTCGTTGCTTTTACCGCAGCAGTTTTACGGCTTTGGCTTTTTGTTGGGTGCGGCGGTGTTTTTTATCGTGGCGCTGCTCCGGCTCGATACCTATACCGCCAACTTGCCGTATCGTATCCTGAGCCAACAGCCCATGGTGGCGACCGACAAGACGGGTCGCTTTACACAACTGGGCCGCTTGCTCG
Source organism: uncultured Collinsella sp. (assembly GCA_900541475.1). GTDB lineage: Bacteria > Actinomycetota > Coriobacteriia > Coriobacteriales > Coriobacteriaceae > Collinsella. Next base: position 50,125 of record UQJV01000005.1, on the reverse strand, counting down.
ACCGTGCCGAGCAGCGCTATGAGGAAGGCCGCCATAAGGGTGAGCCGCATGGTTGGTTTGAGCGTACGGTGGTCCGTGTGTATCGCAACCATTGGGGAGGTTCTGATGACCGATAGGATGATGTCTCGCCGTCGCCTGATTGAGGCGGCTGCCGGTGCGCTGTTGCTTTCGGGCTGCTCGGTGCAGGAAGACTCCTCGACCAAAAAGGTCAAAAAGCAGGACAAGATTAAAAAGGCCGAGTCCTCGGACGGTACCAAGCACCTCCGCGACAAGGACGAGCTCTACGAGGTCTATGATGACTCGGGCATTGTGACCATGTACCTGACGGTCTCGCGCGGCAACAGCTCCGAGAACACCGATCATAGCTGGGCCGAGATCAATACATACTCGGTCTACGACTACGCCGACATGGGCGTGGCGCGCTATCAGGTTATGGGCCTGCTGCAGGCGGGCGACGAAGACGGCCCGGTGGCCGGCGAGGTTGGCTATGGCGAGGAAGCGCCCAATGCTACCGTGCAGGTGCGCGGCCAGACGTCGAGCGGTTATACGCAGAAGAATTACAAGGTAGAGCTCAAAAAGGGCAAGGGTACCTGGCGCCAACAGCGCGCGATTGCGCTTAACAAGCACATGGGCGAGGGCATGCGTTTTCGCAACAAGATGGCCTACGACCTTATCCGCGGGATTCCCCAGATGATGGGCCTGCGCACGCAGTTTGTGCATTTGTGGGTGTGCGACCAGACCGAAAAGTCCAACGATACCTTTGAGGACTACGGCTTGTTTACGCAGGTGGAACAGCTCAATAAAACGGCGCTTAAGGCGCACGGCTTGGATAAGAACGGGCATTTGTACAAGGTGAACAGCTTCGATTTCTATCGCTACGAGGAAACTATTAAGCTTGCCGACGATCCCGACTACAACCAGGCCACCTTTGAGGGCATGCTCGAGATTAAGGGCGACTCGGACCACACCAAGCTCATCGAGATGCTCGATGCGCTCAACGACGAATCGCAAAAGATCGATGACGTGCTCGACACCTACTTTGATACCGAGAATCTGGTCTATTGGTTGGCGTTTCAGATCCTGACGGGCAACTGCGATACGCAGAACCGTAACTGCTATCTGTACAGCCCGCTCAACTCAAATACCTGGTACTTTTTGGATTGGGATAACGACGGCATGTTGCGTAAGCTTGAGCTGAGCCTGAAGGGGTTCTCGGACTATGCGAGCTGGGAGCGCGGCGTGAGCAACTACTGGGGCAACGTGTTGTTCAACCGCGCGTTGCGCAGCAAGTCGTTCCGCAGCGAACTCGACCGTGCCGTCAAGGACTTGCGCTCGTATTTGACCGAGGCACGCCTGACCAAGATGATCAAACATTATCGCGAGGTGACCGAATCCCTGGTCTTTGCTTCGCCCGATATCGACAATCTGCCTGTCACCAAGGATCAATACGAGCAAATCGCTACGGCGATTCCTTCTGAGATCGAGGAGAACTACAAGAGCTTTCGCGAGAGCTATAAAAAGCCCATGCCGTTCTACATTGGTGTGCCGCAGATCGATAACGGTAAGCTGCGCTTGAACTGGGATGCCGCGTACGACTTTGAGGCGCGCGATATTCGCTATACCGTCGAGCTTGCGCGCGACTATGCCATAAGCGACGTGCTTTTTAAGGCCGAGGATGTGCTGCTTCCCGAGGTGACCTGCGATGCGCCCGATTCCGGCCAGTACTTTGTGCGCGTGCGTGCTACCAACTCCGACGACTATACGCAAGATGCGTTTGACTACTATGTGACCGACGACGGCAAACAGTACGGCATGAAGTGTTTTTACGTGCAAGACGGCGGTAAGGTCGTGGAGGACACGTATGAGGAGGGCTAGCGCGCTGCTTGAGCGCCTGGCGGGCCCTCCTGCGCGTACCACGCAGGAGCGTTACCGCCACGAGCTCAAATATCTCATTAACGAGGGTGAGCACACTGCGCTTGTCTGTCGCATGGCGCCGGTGTTTAAGCTGGACAAGCATGCACGCTCGGGCGGTTACACCATTCGCAGCCTGTACTTTGACGACTACTGCAACTCGGCCTACGAGGAAAAAGACGCCGGTATTCTCATGCGCAAAAAGTATCGCGTGCGCATCTATAACGGCGGCGACAAGGTGATTAAGCTCGAGCGCAAAAAGAAGTACGGTAGCTGGATCTACAAGGAGGACGCACCGCTCACGCGCGGCGAGTTTGAGCAGATCCTGGCCGGAGACTACGATTTTTTGCTGAGGAGCCCCTATCCGCTCTGTCGCGAGTTCTACATCGAGTGCATCTGCAACGTGATGCGCCCACGGACCATCGTGGACTACGAGCGCGAGCCGTGGGTGATGGATGAGGGTACCGTGCGCATCACGTTTGACATGAACGTGCGTGCCGCGGTGGGAAGCTACGACATCTTTGACCCGACGCTGCCCGCGCTGCCGGTCCTGGAGCCCGGCAAGCTGGTGATGGAGGTCAAGTTTACGGAGTTTTGCCCGCAGCTGGTGCGCGATATGGTGCCGCCGGGCGCGGCCGAGCTCACGGCTGTCTCCAAGTACTGCCTGTGTTACGAAAAGACCGCCTACCTGCGCGGATTTAATTACTGGGAATCGGATTTTGAGAACCGAGGGGATATTTAGACCATGAGCACCAGGGACTTTTTTAAGAACTCCGTCTTGGAGGCGTTTGGCCAGGTCGACCCTGCCAAGATTGGCCTGTCGCTGCTCGTGGCGCTCGCCATGGGCATCCTGATCTATTACGTGTACAAGCGCTTTTTTACCGGCGTGGTGTATTCGCGTAGCTTTGCCGTGACGCTCGTGGGCATGTGCGTGCTCACCTGCATGGTCACGCTCGCGATCTCGACCAACGTGGTTATCTCGCTCGGTATGGTCGGTGCTCTGTCTATCGTCCGCTATCGTACGGCGGTCAAGGACCCGCTCGACCTGCTGTATCTGTTTTGGGCCATTACCACGGGCATTACGGCAGGTGCCGGCATGTACGCGCTCGTGGGGCTCACGGCAGTGGTGATCGTGGTGATGATCGCCGGTTTTGCGAGCCACCAGGACAAGGCGCGCGTGTACATGATGGTCATCCACTACACGGGCCAGACCACTGGCGACGATATCGTGCGTGCATTTGGGCGCACCAAGTTCACCGTCAAGTCCAAGACGATGCGCGGCGACAAGGTCGAGATGGCCGTCGAGGTGTTCTCGGACGGTGTGGATATGCCCTATGCCGACGCCATCCGCGCACTCGATGGCGTGGAGGACCTGACGCTCATCCAGTACAACGGCGAGTACCACGGCTAACTATGTTCCGGCGTTCTAACGAACGCCGGACCGCTCGACGCTGCGCGGGCATCTGCCGGGCGATCTGCCGCTCAAACCGTCGCTCGCGTACGTGAAGTACGCGTCGCTCCTCTTTCGCGGCACCTCGCCACGGCAGCTGCTCGCTCGCTGACGTTTGCTCGACCTGGGCGGTTGATACGATCCATGCGGTCCGTCTCATTTACTCAATTTGCTGGGATGGGTTGGGTATCATGGTGAAAGCGATTTCAATGACAGGGGTGCCCGTGGTAAAGATGAAAGATGTGGCCGCGCTGGCGGGTGTTTCGAGCGCCGCCGTCTCGCGCTACCTCAACGGTGGATATATCTCGGCGGACAAGGCCGAGCGCATTAAGCAGGCGATTGAGCTGACCGGATACGTGCGGTCCAGCCAGGCTCGCGCGCTGCGAACCGGTTCCACCAAGCTCATCGGCGTCATCGTGCCTAAGATCAACTCGGAATCCGTGAGCCGCATTACGGCGGGCATCGGGCAGGTGCTTGGCCGCCGCGGGTACCAGATGTTGCTTGCCAATACCGATAACGTCCCCGATCGTGAGCTCGAATACCTCGATTTATTCCAAAACCACCCGGTTGACGGCATTGTTCTGGTGGCAACTATGATCACCGACGAGCACCGTCGCGCGATTGAGTCGTGCCGTGTACCCATTGTGTTGATCGGCCAACATGTCGAGGGCGCGGCGTGCGTCTATCACGACGATTACGAGGCTGCCTTTGAGCTCGGCCGTGCGCTTGCGGGTCGGGTGGATGGCAAGATCGCCTACATCGGAGTTACCGAAGAGGACCGCGCGGCCGGTTATGACCGCCGTCGCGGTTTTGAGGCCGGCTTGCGCGCCGCGGGTAACCCGCTCGATGCCGCCTTGATTCGCCTGGGCTCGTTTACGCTCGACTCGGGCTATGGTGCGGCGCGTGAACTGCTTTCCGTCACTCCCGATGTTTCGTTTATCGCCTGCGCGACCGACACTATGGCGGCGGGCGCCCTGCGCGCTCTTGACGAGGTGCGTGGCATGGGCGAGGGCGTGCGTCGCGTGAGCGGCTTCGGCGACAACGCATTTTTGCGCGCGCTGACGGGCGGCATTCCCACCGTGCATTACGGCTACCTGACCAGCGGCGTCGAGGCGACCAATATGTTGCTCAACGCGCTCGATGGCGAGGAGGGGGAGAGCGGTCTCAAGACGCTCAAGCTCGGCCATCAGCTTATGAATGTCTAGGCCTTGGGCACGTCTGCCTGCCTCTGAGACCCTGTTTTTGCTTCAAAACTACCTTTCGCCGGCTTTTTCCTACCGTTCACCCTACTATGAAAACGATTACAGTCATATCAAACTGAAAACGATTACAGTGTATGTGTCAAAGATGGCCGGGTGCACATGCGCCCGTTGGAGGAAAGGGAAGTCATGGACTACCGCAAATCAGCCCAAGAGGTGCTCGACAACATCGGTGGCGCCGACAACGTTGTTTCGGCCGCGCACTGTGCCACGCGTCTGCGCCTAGTAATCGCCGATAATTCCAAGGTTAACAAGGAGGCCATCGAGGACATCGACGGCGCTAAGGGCGTCTTTGAGGCCCAGGGCCAGCTCCAGATTATTTTTGGCACCGGCACCGTCAATAAGGTCTACGACGAGTTTATTGCACTCAGCGGCGTCGAGGCTGCCACCAAGGCCGAGGTCAAGGAGGCCGCGGCTCAGCAGCAGAACATCTTTATGCGCGCCATTAAGGTGCTCGGCGATATCTTCGTCCCCATTATTCCCTCCATCGTGGCTTCGGGTCTGTTGCTGGGCATTATGAGCGCCCTCAACTTTATGGCCTCCAACGGCTTTATCGCGCTCGACACCAATAACTTTATCTACAAGATTGCCGATCTGGTCTCGGGAACGTCCTTTGGCATTCTGCAGATCTTGATCGGATACTCCGCGGCTAAGGCCTTTGGCGCTAACCCGTATCTGGGCGCTGTCGTCGGCGGTGCATTCATCAACTCCTCGCTGCAGAGCGCCTATACGGTTGCCTCCGAGGGCGTGCAGACCATGGTCAACGTCATTCCCGGCGTGTACAGCTTTGAGTGGGTCGGCTATCAGGGCCATGTGATCCCCATCGTTATCGCCTGCGCCATTCTGGCCTTCCTCGAGAAGCGCCTGCACAAGATCGTTCCCGAGATGTTCGACCTCTTTGTGACCCCGCTCGTCTCGGTGTTCGTGACCGTGCTCGTGACGCTCGTTGCCGTCGGCCCCATCTTTGTCTGGGCCGAGAACGCCATCCTCGGTCTGATCCAGACCCTGCTGACCCTGCCCTTCGGCATCGGTTCCTTTATCGTCGGCCTGTTCTATGCCCCCACGGTCGTTACCGGTATCCACCAGATGTACACCGCCATCGACCTGGGTCAGCTCGCCCAGTACGGTGTGACCTACTGGCTGCCCATCGCCAGCGCTGCCAACATCGCTCAGGGTGGCGCCGCGCTTGCCGTTGCCTTTAAGACCCGCGATGCCAAGATCAAGGGTTTGGCACTTCCTTCGGCCCTGTCCGCCTTCATGGGTATTACCGAGCCGGCCATCTTTGGTGTGAACCTGCGCTTCTTTAAGCCCTTCATCGCCGGCTGCATCGGTGGCGGTTGCGGCGCCCTGGTCTGCGCGCTCACCTCGCTTGCCGCTTCCGGTACGGGCGTTACGGGTATCTTCGGTATCCTGCTGTGCCTGGCCCAGCCCGTGCAGTACGCGATCATGTTTGCGGTCGCCGCGCTGGTTTCCTTTGGCGTCTCGTTTGTCCTGTACAAGGACGAGCCCAAGGCTTCCGAGCAGGCCTAAGAGCTTTTGATTGAGGGGTGCCCGCGGGTTGTATGCTCGCGGGCGTTTCCCGTATCTGGTGTCGATCTCTGGCGTCTTGTTACTTTCGATCCGTTAGGACTTTGATATGTCTAATGCACTTGGCCGCGACCTTGCAAAGCTGGTCGCCGCTGTTGACGCTGCCGCCTCTGAGTGCGGCCATGGCGCGTATGGCCAGCGCTTCCATATTATGCCGCCGGCGGGCTGGCTCAACGACCCCAACGGTCTTTGCCAGGCAGGCGGCGTGTTCCATGCCTATTTTCAGTATGCGCCGTTTGATGTCGAGGGCGGCGTTAAGGTTTGGGGTCATGCGACGAGTCGCGACCTTATGACGTGGGACTACGTTGGCGCTCCGCTACTGCCCGACGAGCCGTTCGATTGCCACGGTGTGTATTCGGGCTCCGCGCTTGCCGAGGACGGCCGCATTCGCGTGCTTTATACGGGCAACGTTAAGCTTTCCGATGCGGACGGTACGTACGACTACGTCAATACCGGCCGCCGCGCCGATACCGTCTTTGTCGAGAGCGTCGATGGTCTTGCCGGTCGGGAGTTTAGCCAAAAGCGTGTGGTGCTGGCTTCCGAGGATTATCCCAAGGATTTGACCTGCCATGTGCGCGATCCCAAGGTATGGCGCGATGATGATGGGCGTTACCACATGGTGCTGGGCGCGCGTCGTCGCGTGGACGGGCCGCATGTCGAGAGCCGTTTTTGTGCGATGCACGGCGAGGGTGCCGGGCGCGATGTAGGCGAGATCCTGGTGTATGGCTCGGCCGATATGCTGAGCTGGGAGCTCGAGAGCCGTGTGTCTACGCCCGAACGTTTTGGCTTTATGTGGGAGTGCCCGGGGTATCTGGAGCTTGAGGCGGATGGCGGCGTACCGGCGAAGTTCCTGTCCTTCTCGCCCCAGGGCCTTGAGGGCGGTCGTTGGGACCGTGGCAACGTATACGCTGCTGGCTACATGCCTGTAACGGGCGACATTACCGGTGGTGACGGTGCCTATGAGCTGGGCGAGTTCCGCCTGTGGGACGCCGGTTTTGACTTCTATGCTCCGCAGGAGTTCACGGCCGAGGACGGTCGCCATATTCTGATCGGCTGGATGGGTATGCCCGATGAGCCGACCTATGGCAACGCACCCACCGTGGTGTGCGGCTGGCAGCACTGCATGACGGTGCCGCGTGAGCTTACAGCCGGTGACGGCGGCGTGTTGCTGCAGCAGCCGGCGCGCGAGATCGAGCGCCATTATGCCTCGGTGCGTGTGGGGGAGGGCTCGTTGGAGGTTGCTGGCGATACCTGCTTTGACGTTGTTGCCAACGGTGTCGACGGAGCGTTTACCGCAACCGTTGATGGCGAGCTGAAGCTGTCGTTTGTGCCCACCGAGGGCGAGCTGCCCTCGCGCTTTGAGATGCGATTTACCGATGAGGGTCGCGCTTCTGCCGGTTGCGGTCGTACCGTGCGCTGGGAGCTCATCGACGATGTTCGTAACGTGCGCATTGTCGGCGATGCCTCGTCGGTCGAGGTGTTTGTGAACGATGGCGCGATCGTGTTCTCGACGCGCATCTATCCCGAGACTTATGGCGTGACCGTTGACGCTCCGGGCGCGAACGTGACCTATCACGCGCTCAACATCTAGGCGATTGGTCGTCTATCGGCGCTATACTGCAGCCGTTGCCCACGATGCGGGGAACACCTACATCGTGGGTTTTTGCTTATGAAGGGACGGTGCCGTGTGGGCGTACAGCAGCTAGAAGAGGCTTGGGCTTTGAGGGCCGGCGCGCGTGAGGCGCGACTGGTTGCTGCCTCGCATGTGCCGGCAGCACTGTCGCAGCTGGGAATTGTGCGTCCCGGTGACCGCCTGGTCGCATTTGCCGATGACTTTGCCGATACGTTTGCGCGCGGCTTTGATGGCTGCGATGTCACGCTGGTGGGCTCGTCATCCGTCGAGACGTTTGCCGCCGCGTCCGAGAACTTTGATGCTTCGTTTGATGCCGAGGGGCCGCACCTGTGGTGGTTCGTCAACTCCATCGGCGGGTTTGGTCTACGTGTGTCTGACCTTCGCGCTCTGGGTCGCGCGGCTCGCGATGCCCTCGCGCTGCTGGTTGTGGACAACACCGTGGCGTCGGCTTTTGGCTGCGATCCGCTGCGGCTGGGTGCTGCGCTGTCGCTCGAGGCGCTCGATCGCGTGTGCGCCGGCAAAGCTCCGCGCAAGCTCGTTGCCGCTTCGGTGGCGCGCTCGCAGCTCAAGCGCCATCGTGTGGATGCTGCTGCCGAGTGCGCATATGTCCTGCTTGAGGGCTGCGGCTTGGCCAAGCTTAATTTACCTGCTTACGAGGCCGGTGTGCTGGAGCGCGGGCTTGACTCGCTCGATACCCGCATGCAGGCGCATTTCGACCGCGCCCGTGCGCTGGCCGAGTATCTGGCGGCTAACGAGATGGTGCGCGACGTGCGCTATCCCGGGCTGAGCTCGCATCCCGACCATGCGGTTGCAACGGGAATCCTCGAACACGGCTTTGGTCCGGCAGTCGAGTTTGACCTTATCGACCGTACGGCTGGCGAGCTATTCGATGCCTTGCCGGGGGAGTTTCGCACATCGCCTGCCGGCGGCGCAACGACGCGCCTTTCGGCCCCACGCGGCAAGCAGGGGAGCACCATCCGCCTCTTCGCCGGTATCGACGACCCCCTGACGGTAGCCGCCACCTTCGATAACGCCCTCCGCAAGTAGCTAATCTGGGTCTGTGTCACGAAAATGGCCTATTTACTACGTTTAAGCCATAGGGGTTGACCATACCCGCCTATTTTGAAAATTACCAAGCTGTCTACCAGCGGTTTTAATTTCATAATGTCCGGTATGGTTGAGGGTATTCAGCTAAACGTAGTAGATGGGCCCATTTTGTGGCTCGAGCCTCAATCCGAGGGCGCGCTGGACAACAATTCAGTCCCAAATGGACTATCCTGCGTTGATGCTGGCGATGAGGTCGTTGGCTTTGGTAGCAATGACCTGGTTTATGTCGGCCTGCAGCTCCTCGTAGACCGCGATGGCTCGCTCGCCGGCGGGGGTGAGGGTGGATCCGCGGGCGCCGTCGCGCTCGATGAGTTTGCATCCCAGCTGGCCTTCGGCCTCGTTTACGATGCGCCAAGCCTTGGAATACGCCATGCCCATGCTTTTGGCGGCCCGGTTGAGCGAGTGCTCGCGGGCGATACCTTGCAGCAGCAAGACGCAGCCGTGGCCGAAGACACCTGGCAATTCCTTGTCGCACGCTTGAATGACCAACTTTGCCGTCGTCTTGTACTCCATGTGCTCCACGTCTCCCCGCTAAAGTGCTTGCTGGGCAAACGCAAAGCCTGCGTCAAACCCTCGTGTGCTCTTCTTAAATCATGCATTGTAGCAGTCAAAGTGCGTTAAGATACTTCCCCAGTATTGGGCGCCCAAGGTTGGGCTGGGTCCTACGAGGCCTGCAGCCGCCCGGTCGCATGGAAAAAGGAGAAACATGGCTACGTTCTTTCCCGGTGAGTCCCACACGTTTTCGGAGTATCTGCTGGTCCCTGGTTACTCGTCCTCGCAGTGCATTCCCAACAACGTCTCTCTCAAGACGCCGCTGACCCGCTTTAAGCGCGGTGAGAAGCCGGCAATCACCCTGAACATCCCCATGGTTTCCGCCATCATGCAGTCCGTCTCGGGCGTCGACATGGGTGTCGCGCTCGCTACCGAGGGTGGCCTGTCCTTCATTTACGGTTCCCAGAGCGCCGAGTCCGAGGCCGCTATGGTCAAGGCCGTCAAGGATCACAAGGCCGGCTTCGTTCAGTCCGATTCCACGCTGACCCCCGACATGACCATGGAGCAGGTCATCGAGCTCAAGGAGAAGACCGGTCATTCCACCATGCCGGTCACTGACGACGGCACTCCCAAGGGTAAGCTCCTGGGCATCGTCACCAGCCGTGACTATCGCCCCAGTCGCGATGACCACCAGACGAAGGTCTCCGAGTTCATGACCCCGCGTGAGCAGCTCATCGTGGGCGACAAGAACATCAGCCTCAAGGTTGCCAACGACGTCATCTGGGACAACAAGCTTAACGCCCTGCCGATCGTCGACGACAACGATCACCTCATGGGCATCGTCTTCCGCAAGGACTACGACAGCCACAAGACCAACCCCAACGAGCTGCTCGATAACGACAAGCGCTACATGGTCGGTGCCGGTATCAACACCCGCGACTATGCCGAGCGCGTGCCGCTGCTCATCGAGGCCGGTGCCGATGTCCTGTGCATCGACTCTTCCGAGGGCTTCAGCGAGTGGCAGAAGCGCACCATCGAGTGGATCCGCGCCAACTATGGCGAGGACGTCAAGGTCGGTGCCGGTAACGTCGTCGACGCCGAGGGCTTCCGCTTCTTGGCCGACTGCGGTGCCGACTTCATCAAGGTCGGTATCGGCGGCGGTTCCATCTGCATCACCCGTGAGACCAAGGGCATCGGCCGTGGCCAGGCCACCGCGCTGATCGACGTCTGTCGCGCCCGTGACGAGTACTACGAGGAGACCGGTGTCTACGTGCCCGTGTGCTCCGACGGTGGCATCGTCTACGACTACCACATGACGCTCGCCCTTGCCATGGGTGCCGACTTTATGATGCTGGGCCGCTACTTCGCCCGCTTCGACGAGAGCCCGACCGAGCGCGTCAACGTCAACGGCCAGTACATGAAGGAGTACTGGGGCGAGGGTTCTGCGCGTGCCCGCAACTGGCAGCGCTACGACCTGGGTGGTGCCGCGAAGCTCAGCTTCGTCGAGGGCGTCGACTCCTACGTTCCCTATGCCGGCTCCCTCAAGGACGGCGTGGGCGGCACGCTCTACAAGGTCAAGTCCACGATGTGCAACTGCGGTGCCCTCTCGATCCCCGAGCTCCAGGAAAAGGCACGCCTAACGCTGGTCAGCTCTACCTCCATCGTCGAAGGCGGCGCCCACGATGTTGTCGTCAAGGACTCCCAGCAGAGCGTTTCCTATCGATAAGGTAAGAGCTGCATATCAAAGGTTGAGCATCAACCACGTTATTTAGATAAAGCGAGATGCCTGCAAGTCGCAGGCATCTCGCTTGTCGTATTTGCTATTATCAGTCGAGTCAACCTTAGGGTCGGGCGGCTTAGCTTTATTCGCTACAAGTTCCGCACGCAAAGAAGAGCACTAAATGTGCTCTTCGTCTTGCGCAGGACTGTCCGCAGTAGCGAATAAAGCTAAGCCGACCGACCCCAGCTAAGATTAAAGGAGCTGATATGTGCGATTGCACAGATCATAAGGACGAGATCCCTGCCTACGACGCGCAGGCCATTGAGTCCAAGTGGATGAAGGCCTGGGAGGACTCCAACCTCTTTGCCGTCGACACCGACGACAGCAAGCCTAAAAAGTATGTGCTCGAGATGTTCCCGTATCCGTCGGGCGACCTGCACATGGGCCACGCGCGCAACTATACCATCGGCGATGCCATGGCCCGTCAGGCCCGCATGCGCGGCTACGACGTGCTGCACCCCATCGGCTTTGACGCCTTTGGCCTGCCTGCCGAGAACGCCGCCATCAAACACAATACGCAGGCTGCCGCCTGGACGTATAAGAACATGGACCAGGCGCTCGCCACGATGAAGCGCATGGGCTTCTCCTACGATCTGGATCGCATGGTCAAGACCTGCAGCCCCGACTACTACCGCTGGGGTCAGTGGATCTTTGAGAAGATGTGGGAAAAGGGCCTGGTCTACCGCAAGAAGAACCCGGTCAACTGGTGCCCCACCTGCAAGACCGTTCTGGCCAACGAGCAGGTCACCGAGGGTAAGTGCTGGCGCTGCGGCACCGAGCCCGAGAAGCGCGACCTTGAGCAGTGGTACTACAAGATTACTGAGTACTCTCAGGAGCTGCTCGACGACCTGGAGAAGCTCCCCGGCTGGCCCGAGCGCGTCAAGCAGATGCAGGCCAACTGGATCGGCCGCTCCGAGGGCGCCGAGGTCGACTTTACCCTGTGCGACGCCAACGGCGATCCCATTGAGGGCGACGAGGGCAAGATCACCGTCTTCACCACGCGTGCCGATACGCTCTTTGGTGTGTCCTTCTTTGTCCTGGCTCCCGAGTACGCCCGTCTTCACGAGCTCGTCGAGGGCACGGAGTACGAGGAGGCCGTGACCAAGATCGTCGAGGACTCCAAGCATATCTCTGCCGTCGAGCGTGCCCAGGGCACCCTCGAGAAGCACGGTGCCTTTACCGGCCGCTACGTGGTGAACCCCGTGAACGGCGAGAAGGTCCCCGTGTGGGTTGCCGATTATGTCGTTGCCGACTACGGCACCGGCGCCGTCATGGCCGTTCCCTGTGGCGACCAGCGCGACTTTGAGTTTGCCCGCAAGTACGACCTGCCTATTGTGCCGATCATCCTGGACGATGACGATCGCGCTGCCGTCGAGGCCAGCGGCGAGACCATCGATACCTTCCATGCTGAGAACGTCGACTGGGATTGCGCTCACGCTGCCGAGGGCACGCTCGTCCAGTCCGGCAAGTACACCGGCATGCGCGGCGGTAAGCACTCCGAGGGCGAGGCTGCCATCGTGGCCGACCTCGAGGCCATGGGTTGCGGCCGTCGCAAGGTCGAGTTCCGCCTGCGCGACTGGCTCATCAGCCGTCAGCGTTATTGGGGCAATCCCATCCCGGCCATCCACTGCGAGCGCTGCGGCATCGTGCCCGTGCCCGAGGATCAGCTGCCGGTGACGCTGCCCGAGAACCTGGACCTGGGCGCCGGCGAGACCCTCGCCGAGTGCAAGGACTTCTACGAGACCACCTGCCCGGTCTGCGGCCGCCCGGCCAAGCGCGAGACCGATACCATGGACACCTTCACCTGCTCCAGCTGGTATTACCTGCGCTATACCGACCCACACAACACCGAGCTGCCCTTCTCCCGCGAGGCGGCCGACCGTTGGATGCCCGTCGATAACTACATTGGCGGCATCGAGCACGCCATTTTGCACCTGCTCTACAGCCGCTTCTTTACCAAGGCGCTGCGCGATCTGGGACTGCTGAGCGTGGACGAGCCCTTCACCAACCTGCTGTGCCAGGGCATGGTCAAGGACGAGAACGGCGACACCATGTCCAAGTCCAAGGGCAACGTCGTGCCCCCGAGCTCGGTTATCGAGCCCTACGGCGCCGACACCATGCGTCTGGCTATCCTGTTTATCGCCCCGCCCGAGAAGGACTTCGACTGGGATCCCAAGGCTGTCGAGGGCGCCAACCGCTTTATCAAGCGCGCCTGGCGTATCGTGTGGCAGCTCGTCCAGTCGGGTGACGCCAACGTGGCCTTCGACAAGTCCGTGCTCGACGAGACCGCGATGAAGCTCTACCGCGGGCGTCACCGCACCATCGCCAAGTGCACCGAGGACTTCGACCGCGGCCAGTTCAACACCGCGATTTCGGCCGTCATGGAGCTCGTCAACGCGGCGAGCGCCTACCTCAACGGCACCGAGGGTGCTGACCGCGACAAGGCCCTGTGCTACGGCGTGGCTAAGGACATCGTGAGCGTCCTGGCGCCCATCTGCCCGTTCTGGGCCGACGAGCTGTGGCACGAGGCACTTGGCTGCGAGGGCAACGCCTACACCGCCGCCTGGCCCGAGTTCGACCTGGCCGAGTCCATCGAGGACACAGTGCAGATCGTCGTCCAGGTGCTCGGCAAGGTCCGCGGCCGCATTGACGTGGCCCGCGATGCCTCCAACGAGGAAATGCAGGCTGCCGCCGAGGCTGCTGTCACCAAGTGGACCGAGGGCAAGACGGTCGTCAAGGCCATCTGCGTGCCCGGCAAGCTGGTCAACCTGGTGGTTAAGTAAACCTCGCGCACATAGTTGACGCACAAAAGACGAGGGGCGATCCGGCTGGGTCGCCCCTCGTTTTGCGTTATATGCCCTGCTTAACTTGTGCCTAGCACCACCCTCTACGGAATGTGCACCAGGTCCCTAAAGTAGACGTTGCCCGTCTGCTCCTCGAACATCCAGATGTTGAGGTAGATGTCGTTGAGGTCGTTGTTCACGTCAAAGTCCGGATCGTCGAAGGTGCCTACAAAGGTGAGCATCGCGGTCGTTTCTTCGCCTGCGGCGACGGGCTGGCGCATGCGCACGTCGCGGACGACACCGTTGACGTAGGCATAAGCATCGACATCGCCAAACATCATGTCGACATCGGTGTTGTTTGTCACCGCAAAGACCAACACGGCGTCACCGTAGCCATCCGTGTCCTTGCCCACGCAGGCAACATGGACGTTCTCGTCTGCCTCAAGGTCGATGGGGAACTGTTCTTGAGGGTCGGGACCTAAACCCTGGGGATCGACTATATCTTCGTCTATTTTGTCGAAACGCTCCGAAGGCGTCGTTTTCTCGATGGCTTTGGTGCTGCCGAGGTCCGGCTCGCATGGTCCGGTTTTACCATCGATGTTGTTGCAGCCCGCCAGAGCGAACGAGCAGGCAGCGACGACGAGCGCGGTCGCGCAGAGGGTGCCTAGGCGTTTCATGGTGCCTCCTTGCCGTAGAGATACTGGAAGGTTGTACGGTCAATGCGTGCGGCAGGCTTTCTCGCTACAGAATGCCTCTCAGCTCTAGTCTGGCCGATGTGTGCCCAGGGACGGAATGCCCATAGGGCCCGATTGGGTCGGCGCGCTGGGACGCATGGCCCGTTTTGGGGCTTTTGGGAGCACCGCACAGGAGTCCTCGTCTAATTGTCCTATTCTTGTGGAGAAGCTGTGGGCGCGCTGACCTGCGAATTTCTTTGACGCTTGCGCGTTTTCGCAGGTATTGGTATAGTTTGCTTGCAAATGAAGTTGTAATTGAAAGAAGTGGGGTTTCGGCCCCGCTTCTTTTTTGTATGGATGGAGGTGCCGCAATGGTCAAGACCAAGACCGAGCAGGCGATCATCGACGCGCTCGAGGCCGTCGCTCCCCAGCACGATGTCGATATTGTCGACGTTGAGCTCGTGGGCGCCACCAAGGCCCCCTGCGTGCGTGTGCGTATCGAGGGTGCCGAGGGTCAGAGCCTGTCGCTCAACGACGTCACGGCCAATACCAAGTGGGTCGGCGACGTGATCGAGGAGCTCGACCCGATTTCTTCGAGCTACACGCTCGAGGTGTCGAGCCCGGGTATGGCGCGCCCGCTGCGCCGCCCGCGCGACTTTGCCCGCTTTGTGGGCGAGGACTGTGAGCTCACCTCCACCGCTACCGAGGGCCGTCGCAAGTACTCCGGCAAGATTGCCGCCGCGACCGAGACGGACGTGACCCTCGAGCTCGAGGACGGCGAGTCCGTCACCCTCGATTTCTGTGATGTTAAAAAGTGCAAGTTGAAGCCCACCTATGACTTCAAGCCCGCGAAGGAAGGAAAGTAAGATGGCAGCATCCGACATGATGTCCGCCCTGATGGAGCTTTGCCAGGACAAGCACATCGACCAGCTCTACCTGATTGACCGCCTGGAGCAGTCGCTCGCCAAGAGCTACGCCGAGATCCTGCATCTTGAGTGGGGCGCCAAGGTGACCATCGACCGCACCACCGGCAAGATTTACGTCTACCGCCTGGAGCCGATCGACGATTCCATGGACGAGGAGGGCAACTTCACCGAGTTCGAGGAGATCGACGTCACCCCTAAGAATACGAGCCGCATCGCCGCTCAGCACGCCAAGGCTGAGATCAACGCCATCGTGCGCAACTCCGCCCGCGAGCAGATCTACGAGGAGTTCTCCGGCCGTATCGGTGACCTCATCAGCGGTACCGTGCTGCAGTCCACGCCCGATTTCACGATCGTCAAGATCCGCGATGGCGTCGAGGCCGAGCTGCCGCATTTTGACCAGCGCCGTTACGAGAACGAGCGCAACGAGCGTCCGATGGGCGAGCGCTATCTGCACAACCAGCACATCAAGGCCGTGATCATCGACGTCCGCGATCCCAACTCCAACCTGCAGCCGGTTCGCGGCGAGCACAGCCGTCCGCCGATCGTCATCTCCCGCACCCACCCCGAGCTCATGCGTCGTCTGTTTGAGCAGGAGGTGCCCGAGATCTATGAGGGCACCGTCCAGATCAAGTCGATCGCCCGCGAGCCCGGTCAGCGCTCCAAGGTCGCCGTCCACTCGCTCGACGACCGCCTGGATCCCGTAGGCGCCTGCGTCGGCCCCAAGGGCAGCCGCGTTCGCGCCGTCGTAGGCGAGCTCCGCGGCGAGCGCGTCGACGTCATCCTGTGGGATGCCGATCCGGCCGTCTACGTCGCCAACGCCCTGTCGCCCGCTAAGGTCACCCGCGTCCTCATCGACGAGGAGAAGGCCTACGCCGGCGTCATTGTGCCCGACGACCAGCTTTCGCTCGCCATCGGCAAGGAGGGCCAGAACGCCCGCCTCGCCGCTCGCCTGACCGGCTGGCACATCGACATCAAGTCTGAGACCCTTGCCGCCGACATCCTCAAGAACGTCCCTGTTCACGAGGAGCCCGCTGCCGACCTGATCGGTGACGAGGAGGACGACGACGTCCGTCGCTGCGAGTACGTGTCCGAGGACGGCGTCCAGTGCCGCAACCAGGCCCGTCCGGGCTCCCGTTTCTGCGGTGTCCACGACACCGATGCCTTCGATGATGCGGAGGACCTGATCTAGCGCGCGGTCGCGTCGGGCGGGTCCCGGCGCATCTCCCACGCTCGTTCAGTCTCTAGGCACCCAAGGTGCCAGAAAGGGTAGGTGAAGTCATATGGCAAAAGTCCGTGTGTCCACCCTGGCCAAAGAGTTCGGCATGACCTCCAAGGAACTGATGGGTCATCTCGCCGAAATGAAGATTCCCGCTAAGTCCGCTTCCTCCGCCCTGGAGGACGCTTACGTCGCCATGGTCCGCAAGCAGCTCGCCTCGGTGATCGAGGCCCGCGCCAAGGAAGTCGAGGCCGCCAAGCAGGCCGAGGAGGAGGCAGCCGCCGCCGAGGAGGCAGCGCGCGCTGCCGAGGCCGAGCGCGAGCGCATCGCCGCCGAGAAGGCACGCGAGGAGGAGCGCCGCCAGTTCGCCGCCGCCCAGGCTGCCGAGGAGGCCGCCCGCGCTGAGGCCGAGGCCAAGAAGAAGGCCGAGCAGGAGCGCCTTGCCCGCGAGAAGGAGGAGGCTGCCCGCGAGGCCCAGCGCCGCGCTGTCCCCGCTTCCGACTCCGGTTCGCGCTTCCGTTCGCTGCTCGACCAGATCGCCGCACAGGAGACCGTTCTCAAGGAGAAGAAGGACGCCGAGGCGAAGGCCAAGGCCGAGCGCGCCGCCGAGCGCGGCAACCGTCGTGGCGGCAACAACGACCGTCGCGGTGGCCGTCGTAACGATCGCAACGCCTCCGACAGCAACTCCGAGCGCAACGCCTCCGAGAGCCGTCCGCACAGCCATCGCACCAACGCTAGCAACAACCTCGCTGCCGGCATGGACTTCCCCAACCCCGATAAGCAGGGCAAGGGCAAGAAGCGCAAGGGCGGTCACGGCAACGATGAGGACCATTACAGCCGCATGGCTCGCGAGGCCGAAGAGTACAGCCGCGAGAAGGTGCTCGAGGAGGCCCGCGCCGCCGTCGAGGAGGCCTCTCGCGAGTCCACCGGTCGCCGCAAGAAGCGCAAGGAGAAGCGCGAGCGCGAGGCTGCTAAGGCTCAGGAGGAGCGCAAGATAGAGGAGGCGCTGGCCCAGGGCGTGAACCCCGAGGAGCTCGACGCCATCAAGGTCTCCCAGGGCGTTACCGTCCAGGAGCTCGCCGAGGCGCTTGACGTTCCGGCCAACGACATCATCAAGCGCCTGTTCCTGCTGGGCACGCCGCTTACGATGACGCAGTCCATGTCCGACGACCTCGTCGAGCTCGTCGCCGACGACCTGGGCCGTCAGATCAAGATCATCACCCCCGAGGAGGAAAACACCTTCTCGTTCTACGACGATCCCGCCGACCTTAAGCCCCGCGCCCCGGTCGTCACCGTCATGGGTCACGTCGACCACGGCAAGACGAGCCTGCTCGACGCCATCCGTCACACCGGTGTCGCTGCCGGCGAGGCGGGCGGCATCACCCAGGCCATCGGCGCTTCGCAGGTCATGATCAACGATCGCAAGATCACCTTCATCGATACCCCTGGTCACGCGACCTTTACGGCTATGCGTGCCCGCGGCGCCAAGGTGACCGACATCGTCATCCTGATCGTGGCTGCCGACGACGGCGTCATGCCTCAGACCATCGAGTCGATTAACCACGCCAAGGCCGCCGGCGTACCCATCGTCGTTGCCGTCAACAAGATTGATAAGCCGGGCGCCAACCCCGACCGCGTGCGCCAGGAGCTCACCGAGTACGGCATCATCCCCGAGGAGTGGGGCGGACAAAACATGTTCGTCAACATCTCGGCCAAGCAGAAGATCGGTATCGACGACCTGCTCGAGACCGTGCTGCTCCAGGCCGACGTGCTCGAGCTCAAGGCCAACCCGGATACCTTTGCCTCTGGCAACGTCCTTGAGGCCAAGCTCGACAAGGGTCGCGGCTCGGTCGCTACCGTGCTGGTGACCCGCGGTACCCTGCACGTGGGCGATACGTTGGTCGCCGGCCTTACCTACGGCCGCGTTCGCGCCATGCTCGATCCAAAGGGCAACGCCGTCACCGAGGCCGGCCCCTCCGACGCCGTCGAGATCCTGGGCCTGCAGTCCGTGCCCAACGCCGGCGACGAGTTCCGCGTGTTCGAGGACGAGCGCGAGGCTCGCGCTCTGGCCGATGAGCGTTCGCTCAAGGCACGTATTGAGGAGCAGAGCCGCGTGAAGCACGTCACGCTCGAGAACCTCTTCGAGACCATCGCCGACGCCGAGGTTAAGGAGCTCAACCTGATCATCAAGGCCGACGTCCAGGGTTCCATCGAGGCCCTTCAGGACTCGCTCGACAAGATGGATCAGTCCGAGGTCCGTATCAACACGATTCACTCCGCCGTCGGTGCCATCAACGAGACCGACGTCGTCCTGGCCGACGCCTCCAACGCCATCATCATCGGCTTTGGCGTGCGTCCCGACGGCAAGGCCCGCTCCGCTGCCGAGCGCGAGGGTGTCGAGATCCGTTGCTACGACGTTATCTACAAGTGCCTCGAGGAGCTCGACGCTGCCCGCATCGGCATGCTCAAGCCCACCGAGGTCGAGGTCTCCACGGGTACCGCGACCGTCCTGGACACCTTCAAGGTGCCCAAAGTCGGTATCGCCGCCGGTGTCCGCGTCGAAGAGGGCGAGATCGCCGCGACCGATTCCGTGCGCCTGGTACGTGACGGCATTGTGGTCTTTAACGGCAAGATCGCCTCGATGCGCCACTACAAGGACGAGGCCAAGAGCCTCAAGAGCGGTTCCGAGGGTGGCATTGGCCTGGAGAACTTCCAGGACATCAAGCCTGGCGACCAGATTGAGGGTTACCGTATCGACCAGGTTGCCCGTACCGAGTAGGGGGTAGCGCTATGAAGCAAACGCAGGCAACCCGCCGTTTGGGCGAGCAGCTTCGCGAGAAGCTCGGTTATATCCTGCTCTTTGAGGTTTCCGATCCGCGTCTCGACCTGGTCACCCTGACCGCGGTCGAGGTCGCGGTGGACCGTTCGTTCGCGCGCGTGTACGTGTCGTGCGATGCGAGCCGCTACGATGAGGTCATGGAGGCGCTTGCCAGCGCCAAGGGCCGTATTCGCAGCCTGTTGGCTCGCTCGCTCGATTGGCGCGTTACGCCCGAGCTCGATTTTCGCATCGATCGCTCGACCGATGAGGCCGAGCGCATTACGCGTGCGCTGGAAAACGTTCCGGCCACGCTTGCGATCGAAAAGGACGAGGACGGCTACCCGATAGCGGATGCCGCGCTGGAGGCAGCTTTAGATGACTAATTCCGCCGATCTCGCCTTGTGCGAGTCTGCAGATATTAAACGACGCATCCTCGAGCTTATCGAGGGTGCGTCCTCCATTGCGATCTCGGGTCACACCTCTCCCGACGGCGATGCCCTGGGCTCCGTGTTGGGCCTGGGCCTTTCGCTCATGAAGGTGTTCCCCGACAAGGACATCGCCCTGCTGCTGGCAGACGACGATCCCGTTCCGCGCATCTACCGTTTTATGGAGGGTGCCGATCTGCTGGTGCCGGCATCTGCCTACACCGGTAACCCGGACCTGTTCATCTCGGTGGACGTGCCGGTCGTCGAGCGCCTCAATAATTCTGCCGAGGTGCTGCGTCGTTCGGCCCACGTGGCGTGCTTTGACCATCACCCGGCGCGCGAGGAGTTTGCCGAGGTCAGCCTTAGGTGCGTCAATGCCGCTGCTTGCGCCATGATCATCGACCGCTTTTTGGCCGATTGCGGCATTACCGCAAGCGACAGCATCGCGACTTGCCTGCTGTGTGGCCTGGTCACCGACACCGGTCGTTTTCAGTATCAGAATGCCGACGCTGCAGCGTTTCATGCTGCCTCACGTCTGGTGGCGCACGGTGCCGATCCGGCGCGCGTCGCGCTCGAGGTATACCAGAGCATGCGTGTCGAGTTCCTGCACCTCAAGTCCATCGTCATGGGTCGCATCAAGACGGTTGCGCACGGGCGTGTTGCGTATAGCTACGCATACGAGAGCGACCTTAAGGACTGCGGTGTCACCTCGGATGAGTGCGACGGCCTGGTCGATGTGGTGCGCTCGGTGATGGGCGTCGAGGTCTGCCTGTTCCTTAAGGGCATCGAGGACGATACCAAGGTACGAGGCAACCTGCGCTCCAAGGGCGATCTTGATGTTTCCGAGATTGCGGCCAACTTTGGCGGAGGTGGGCACCACGCTGCCGCCGGCTTTACCAACGCCGGAACGATTTCCGAGACGCTCACCACGGCACTTCCCATGCTGGCCGAGCTGGTAGGGGAGGATCCCGCTTCGGTGACCGTCGAGCTCTAACTTTTTGGATGGTACATGGCTCGTCGTACACCTTCTCAACTTAATATGCTGCTCGCCGTCGATAAGCCGGTGGGCTGCACGTCTCATGACGTTGTTTCGCAATGCCGACGCGCCCTCCATGAGCGGCGCGTCGGTCATGCCGGAACGCTCGACCCCATGGCATCGGGTGTCATGGTGGTGGGCGTGGGTCAGGCCACGCGTCTGCTGGGCATGCTCACGCTCGATACCAAAAGCTACGTCGCCGACATTTCGTTTGGCGTCGAGACCAATACCGATGATGCGGAAGGCGAGGCCGTCCGCACAGTGCCCATTGCCGCCGACCTGCGCGATCCGGCCTATGCCCGCGAGCGCCTGTGCGCTATGTTGGGCCCTCAGATGCAGGTGCCGCCGGCGTTTTCGGCCATTTCTGTCAACGGCGTGCGCGCCTATAAGGCTGCGCGCGAGGGCAATGCCGTTGAGTTGCCCCCGCGTCCGGTCGAGGTATATTCCGCCGACCTGATTGCCGTGAGCGGCGAGGGCGACGCTTGCGTTTGGACCGCGGCGTTTTCCGTGAGCAAGGGCACCTATATCCGTGCGCTCGCTCGCGACCTAGGTCGTGCCTGCGACAACGCGGCACATATTTCCGCGCTGCGTCGTACGGCCTCCGGTGTTGTTTCCATCGGTGCCTGCCATGCGGTCGAGGAACTTTCTGCCGAGTCCGCTGCCGGCTTTGCCCTGGATCCCATTGCGGCACTGGGCGCCACACGCGTCGACTTGCCGGGCGACCTTGCCGATGATCTGCTGTGCGGACGCCGTATTCCTATTGAGCGCGCGCTTGTGGGCTTCGATGCGTCGAAGGCGCCGTTTGCGCTCGTGCTCGATGGCGGGCTCAAGGCACTCTCCCGTATCGAGGGCGGTCGCTTTGTTATGGAGCATGTCTTTCCGCAGGCGATCGGCGGTGTTCGATGATGTTGGCCTCCCACGAGCTCGCGCGTATTTTTTTCGCGGGCGAGTCGGATGAGGCCCGCATCGTCGCCGCCGATGCGTTTGATGATTGCGCTTGCCTGGGCGCTGCGTCGATCGCCATCGGCGTGTTCGATGGCGTGCATCGGGGGCATCGCGAACTGATCGACGCGGTCGTTCGCGATGCGCGTGACCATGACTGCAAGGCGGTCGTGGTCACCTTTGATCCCGACCCGGACGTGGTGGTGAGCCCCTCGCCTGCTCAAAAACTGATGACGACGGCCGACCGTCTGCATGCCCTGGCTCTCACCGGGGTCGATGCGGTCGTGGCTGTTCCCTTTACGCCTTCGGTGGCGGCACTCGACCACGCGGGCTTTCTTAAACTGCTGTCGCATGTGGTCGATATCCGCTCGATTCGCGTGGGCAGCGACTTTAGGCTGGGCCGCGGCGGTGCCTCGGGCGTTGCCGAGATGAAAGAATGGGGAGCCGAGCGCGACGTTGACGTCTATGGCCACGAGTTGCTGTGCGTCGATGGACAGACGGTCTGCGCCACCCGTATTCGCCAGGAGCTTCGCCAGGGACATGTTGAGCTTGCCGCCGAGCTGCTCGGCCGCCCGTACATGCTGCGAGGTGTTGTTGCCGGAGGTCGTCACCAGGGCTCCGACATGGGTTTTCCCACGGCAAACATCCAGGTGCCCGAGGGCATCCAGGTTCCTGCCGATGGTGTCTACGAGGGCCTGGTGCTGGTCGACGATACCGTGTGGCCTGCTGCCGTCAATGTGGGCTTGCCGCCGACGTATGTCGACGATGCCGCCTCGGCTCATCTCGAGGCCAACTTAATCGGGTATGCGGGCGACCTGTACGGCGCCTCGGTTTCGCTGGCGTTTACGCGCTGGCTGCGCCCGTCGCGCGTGTTCGATTCGTTGGACGAGCTTATCGCGACCGTCGAGGGTAACATTGACGATATCCGTCATCATTTGGGCGAGCAGGGGGTGAGCATCCGTGATTAGCGATGAGGAAAAAGACCAGGTACGCGCTGCGTCCGATCTGGTTGCCATCGTGCAGGAAACGGTTGAGCTCAAGCCCCGCGGCCATGAGTTTTGGGGTTGCTGCCCCTTCCATGGCGAAAAGACCCCGTCGTTTCACATTATCCCTGCCACGCAGGTGTGGCACTGCTTTGGCTGTGGCGAGGGCGGCGACGTCTTCACCTACATCATGAAGCGCGAGAACCTGAGCTTTCCCGAGTCGATTCGCTACCTGGCCGACCGTGCCGGCATTGAGCTGCACGATACCGGCGCTTATCGCGAGCGCGGCACCAAGCGCGCCCGCATCTACGACCTATGTGCGGAAACCGCCCAGTTCTATCACACCATGCTTATGCGCGGTAAGGACAGCCGTCCGCGCGAGTACTTCGCCAGTCGCGGTATGGGCGGCGATGTCTGCCGCCGCTACTGCCTGGGCTTTGCACCGGGTCGCAATGCGCTGGTGTCGCATCTGTCGCAGGCGGGCTTTACCCCGCAGGAGATGATCGACGCCAATGTGGCCGTGAGCCGTGGTCGCGGGCAGCTTGCCGACCGTTTTTACGACCGCGTGATGTTTCCCATTTTTGACGAGCAGGGTCATAACATCGCCTTTGGCGGGCGCATTATGGGCGACGGCCAGCCTAAGTACCTCAACACCGCCGAGACGAGCGTGTTCCATAAAAAGCGAAACCTCTATGGCTTTAACTGGGCCAAGGAGTTTATCGTCGCGCAGGATACCGCCATCGTGGTGGAGGGATATACCGACTGTATCGCCTGCTGGGAGGCGGGGATTAAAAACGTCGTCGCCACGCTGGGCACGGCGCTGACGGAACATCATGTAAAGACGCTCACCCGCTTTGCCAAGCGCATTGTATATATGTTCGATGGCGACGCCGCCGGTCAAAAGGCCGCACGCCGCGCGATTCAGTTTATCGAGCAGGATTCGATGGACCTGCGCTGCGTGGTGCTTCCCGACGGCAACGACCCCATGGAGTTCATCACCGCGCATGGTGGCGAGGCTCTGCAGGCGCGCATCGATGCCGCCGAGCCCCTCATGGACTTTGTGTACCGCTCACTGCAGGAGTCGAGCGACATTACCACGCCGGGCGGTCGTGCCAAGGCGCTCGAGGATGCACTGACGCTCATCTATCCGCTGCGCGATAGCTACATGATCGATACGTACTTTATCCAGATTGCCGACCTGCTGGGTTTGGATCTGGAGACGGTGCGCTCGAGCTCGGGCCGTGTGTTTCGCGATGTTGCCAAGCGCGAGGACGCCGAGCGTCGTCGCGAGCAGAACTACGAGCGCCAGCGGGCGCAGGCCGAGCGTGCAGGCAGCGCGGGCGGTCGGGCGTCTGGTTCGCAGGGGGCGCCTCGCGGCGCTTGGGCGTCGGGGGCGACGCCGCCGGTGTCCGCACCGGTCGAGGAAGAACCGTACGACTATGTGCCGCTCGAGGCCTACGGGGCCGCGCCGGTCGAGGCTGTCGACGATATGCCGCCGATTGATGTGCCGGTTGGTATGGATGGCGCGGCACCGGTCGCCGATATAATGGGCGCGCCCGCGTCGCCGACGATGCCGATCGTGCTGACCGACCTAGAGCGAAAGTCTTTGGCGGGGGAGCGCGAGCTGCTGACGATGCTCACGAGCTACCCCGACCTGTTCCGCACGTATGCCGATCGCATCTGCTCGATCGAGTGGGTGGATCCGCGTCACGAGTCCATCGCGTGGGCCGTGCTCGCGACGCCGCCGGGCACCGACCCCACGGCGTGCATGGATGCGGCGCGCGCCGTGTGTCCCGAGGCAGCGCTGCTTGTCAGTGCCGGGCGCATTTCGTCGACGAGTAAGCACCCCACCGAGACGAACATCGTGTTTATGCTCGACACCCTCGAGCTCTACACCATCAAGCGCCGCATGCGCGCCGCACAGGCCAAGCTTCGCCAGGACCGGTCGCTCGACGATGAGGCACGCCGTGTGCTGACGATGCAGGCGATGCAAGATTCTCAGCGCCAGCGTGAGCTCCAAAAGTCGATCGGCGGCGTGGCGGATCCGTTCCGTTTGATCGGTTTGGAGACTGCGGGCGCCGAGCAGGCCTAGATGTTGTGGTCAACCAGCGTATTTGCGCCTATATCCAGTCTGAATTTTGGGTATAGAGGTGTAGGTGTGTGCTAAAGTAATGAGTCCTGTGGACTATGAAGGGAGAATCTGTGCCAAATAAGAGTGAGAGCACGGGTACTGGGCTGGAATCCTACGTTGCAAAGCTCATGGGCAACGGCTCAAACAGGACTTCGGTAACCGAGGACGAGATTCAGGTCGCCCTGAAGGATATCGATGTATCCGACGAGCAACTCAACGCGGTGTATTCCGCGCTGCGCAACAGCGGCATCCAGATTATCTCCGCGAGCGGAAACGACGACGCTCCCATGGGCGTCGAAGATGACGATAACGATAGCGATACCGATGATTTCGATGACGACGAGCACGATTCCGGTTCACTCGACGATCACGAGCTTAAGATGGCCCGTCAGGCCGACGCCGAGATGGGTTCTTCCAAGAGCAAGAAGAAGCGCACCGTGCGTACGTCCCGTTCGCGCTCGCGCGTGCGCGGCATCGATGCCTCCACGGTGATGCTGACCGGCGACCCGGTTCGTATGTACCTTAAGGAGATCGGTAAGGTCGACCTGTTGACCGCCTCCGAAGAGGTCGATCTGGCCATGAAGATCGAGGCCGGTCTCGATGCCACCGAGAAGCTCGAGGCCGCCGAGGCGGGCGAGATCGAGCTTACCCGCGCCGAGATGCGTCGCCTGACCCGTATCGAGAACGTGGGTCTCGAGGCCAAGCAGGCGCTCATCAGCGCCAACCTGCGTCTGGTCGTCTCCATCGCCAAGCGCTACGTCGGTCGCGGCATGCTGTTCTTGGACCTGATCCAGGAGGGCAACCTCGGTCTGATCCGCGCCGTCGAGAAGTTCGACTACCAGAAGGGCTTTAAGTTCTCCACGTACGCCACGTGGTGGATCCGTCAGGCCATCACGCGCGCTATCGCCGACCAGGCCCGTACCATCCGTATTCCCGTGCACATGGTCGAGACCATCAACAAACTCGTTCGCGTGCAGCGCCAGCTTCTCCAGGACCTGGGTCGCGATCCGACCCCCGAGGAGATCGGTGCCGAGATGGACATGAGTGCCGACCGCGTCCGCGAGATCCAGAAGATTTCGCAGGAGCCCGTGTCGCTCGAGACCCCTATCGGCGAGGAAGAGGATTCCCAGCTGGGCGACTTCATCGAGGACTCCCAGGCTATCGTTCCGCCCGATGCCGCCAGCTTCTCCATGCTGCAGGAGCAGCTCACCCAGGTGCTCGACTCGCTTGCCGATCGTGAGCGCAAGGTTATCGAGCTGCGCTTTGGCCTTGTTGACGGACATCCCCGTACGCTCGAGGAAGTCGGCCGCGAGTTTGGCGTCACGCGTGAGCGCATCCGTCAGATCGAGTCCAAGACCCTGGCCAAGCTCCGTCACCCCAGCCGCTCCAGCAAGCTCAAAGACTATATTGAGTCTTAACCTCGCAAGCAAGAAGCGCCCTCAAGCACATCCGCTTGGGGGCGCTTTCATGTAGTCGTTGGGTAGTCATTGGGGACGTCCCCAATGACTAGGTCGGAAAAATTCTCAAAAAAGTTCTTGCCCTAAGCTGATTCGTCCGTATAATAAACTTCGTTGCTTGAGAGCACGCACCTATTCCTCGGTAGCTCAATGGTAGAGCACGCGGCTGTTAACCGCGCTGTTGTAGGTTCGAGTCCTACCCGGGGAGCCAGGTTGTAAAACCCGTCGCTTATGTGGCGGGTTTTTTCATGCCGCGATCGCCTGGCGCGAACGTTACCGTATCAACATTTCGTGTCGAGGATGTAATCCCGTGACCCGCCACCTCAACATGGCGCGGTCGTTGTAGAATATTGCAATGATTGCTCCCACGACATGGTGCCGCGAGCACCAGATAAGGAGATTCTTGTGTCTGAGACCATTAACGGCAGCCTGAGCGTCTCGAACGACGTTATTGCCGATATTGCCGGTTATGCAGCGATGACGTGCTATGGCGTCGTCGGCATGGCTGAGCAGCTCCAAGGCGCCGAGAGCGTGCGCCTGCTTGCCGGTCAGCGCCTCCGCAAGGGCGTGCTTGTCTCCGCCGACGAGAACGGCCTTACGGTCGATCTTCACGTCGTGCTCGAGAACGGCGTCAACATGAAGTCCGTCTGCCACAATCTTTCGAGCTCCGTTGCCTTCACCCTGCAGGAGATCGCCCAGATCGATCCCGCCAGCCTTAAGATCGGCATCCACATCGACGCGCTCAAGAGCCGTCTGAACTAGCATCCGAAAACGGAGATTCAAATACCCATGATTGCAAAGACCATTCGCACCTGTTTTCCGATCGCTGCGGCTGCCGTTTCCGACAAGGCCGAGGAGATCAACAAGCTCAACGTCTTCCCCGTGCCCGACGGCGACACCGGTACCAACATGTCGCTCACGCTCGCCTCGGTGACCAAGGAGCTTTCCGCCCTTCCCGCCGATGCGGATATGGAGGCCATCGCCGGCGCCATCACCCACGGCTCCCTGATGGGCGCTCGCGGCAACTCCGGCGTCATCACCTCGCAGATTCTGCGCGGCGTGGCCGAGGGTCTCGTCTCCGCCGATGAGCCTATCACGTCCGCCAACATCGCCTTCGCCTTCCGCCGTGCCGTCAAGGTCGCCTTCCAGGCTGTCCGTAAACCCATCGAGGGCACGATTCTCACGGTCCTGCGAGATGTTTCGACCAAGGCCGACGAGTGCGAAAAGAAGAAGTTCTCGGCCGAGGATGCGCTCGATGCCATCGTCGTCGAGGCCTATCAGTCCGTCGCCCGCACGCCCGACCTGCTGCCCGTTCTGAAGGAGAACGGCGTGGTCGACTCTGGCGCCTTTGGCTTTGCCATCTTCCTGGAGAACTTTGTTGCCGCCGCGCTTGGCCGCAGCACCGTTGTCGAGGATTTCTCCGCCACGTTTGATTCCGCTGGCTCTGCCCGCGACGCGGCCCTTGGTCGCGTTGAGATCGAGGCCAACGACGACTGGGAGGGCTCGGAGTTCCGCTACTGCAACGAGTTCCTCTTTAAGGCCGACGCCCCGTTTGACGAGGACGAGTGCCTTAAGTTCCTGGGCTCCATGGGCGACTGCGAGCTGCTCGTGGGTGCCTACCCCGACTACAAGATTCACGTGCACTCCAATACCCCCAACCTGGTGCTCGAGCACATGCTGCAGCTTGGTCAGATCTACGAGGTCTTTATCCACAACATGGAGATGGAGGCCCACGACCGTACCGCCAAGATTCATGAGGACCAGGAAAAGGCTGCCGAACCTGTCAAGGCTTTGGGCTTTGTCGCCGTTGCCGCCGGTTCCGGCGAGGCCGACATCCTCAAGTCCCTCGGCGTTGACGTGATCGTCTCGGGTGGTCAGACCATGAACCCCTCGACCGCCGACCTGCTGGGCGCCGTCGACCAGGTCAACGCGACCTCGGTCATCATCCTGCCCAATAACGGCAATATCCGCATGGCTGCCGAGGCCGCTGCCTCTGCCTGCACCGACAAGAAGGTCGCCGTCGTTCCCACTAAGACCGTTCCGCAGGCCTTCTCCGCGCTGTTCGCTGTCCTGCCCGATTCCGAGCTCGAGGACGCCGTCGCCGCTATGGTCGACGCCATCAGCGAGGTCCGCGATGGCGAGGTCACCCGTGCCGTGCGCGATTCCAGCGCCTCTGACGGCTCTCCGATTCACTCCGGTGATGTCATGGGTATCATTGCCGGCTCCATCGACGTGGTCGGCTCCGATGTGAAGCAGGTCACGCTCGATTGCATCAACCGCATGCAGGAGGAAGAGGAGGGCGACGCACTGACGATTCTGGCCGGCGAGGAGCTGTCCGATGAGGCCTTCCAGGAGATCGTCGACGCCATCGAGGAGGCTCAGCCCGACCTGGAGATCGATGCTCATCGTGGCGAGCAGCCGCTCTATCCCGTGATCTTCTCGATCGAGTAGGCATCTACCCATGTCCGAGCTGTGCTCCGTGCCGCGCGCCTCGGAGCGCTTTGCCCAGAGCAATGCGCTCGACGAGGATATCGCGCGACTCAAATATGTTTCGGGTAAACGTGAGGAGGCCCTTCGCCGTCTGGGAATTCGGACGGTGGGGGACCTCCTTCTCCATATCCCTCACCGATATCTCGACTTTACGCGCTCCTGGTCCATCGAGATGGCTCCCATCGGTACCGTGTGCACGATTGTCGCCACGGTCGATCGTATCGTTCAAAAGCAGCCCCGCCCGCGTATGCAGGTGACCGAGGTCTCGCTGGTGGACGAGACGGGCGTGCTGCAGGTCGCCTTTTTCCATCAGCCCTGGATTGCCCAGCAGTTCAAGCAAGGCGACCGCCTGGCCGTGATGGGTAAGGTCGAGTTTGCCTACGGCTTTAAGCAGATGGCCTCGCCGCATTTCGAAAAGCTCGAGGATGGACGTGCCGCGGGCACCATACTGCCGGTCCATTATGTGAGCGATGGCGTGAGCCAGGCGTGGATGCGCCGCATCGTAAGCGGCGCGCTCGAGGTTGTCGGCAATCCCTTCGACCCGATTCCCGCACGCTTACGCGTCAAGCGCCACCTGATGAGCAATGCTCGTGCGCTGCGCTCAATTCACTTTCCATCGAGCATGGCCGAGCGCGATATCGCGCGCGCACGGCTTGCCTACGAGGAGTGCCTCTACCTTCAGCTGGCGCTGCGTCTGCGCAACGACGGTGGCATGGTCGAGGTCGTTCCCTACGCCCACACCGCGGGCGAGCATCTGGCCGCGCTTAAGCAGGCCCTCCCGTTTTCGCTGAGCGACGAGCAGGAGGCCGCGTTCCAAGACATCCTGCACGACATGTGCGATGGCGGGCGCGTGATGAACCGCCTGCTGCTGGGCGACGTCGGAACCGGCAAGACCGCCGTCGCCGCCTGCGCGCTGGCCGTTGCGGCCGATAGCGGCACCCAGTCCTGCGTTATGGCGCCAACGGGCGTGCTGGCGCGCCAATATGCCGATAAGACCGGCCCCTTGCTCTCGCAGGCCGGCATGTCCTGGGCGCTCCTGACGGGTGCCACGCCGGCAGCCGAGCGCGAGCAGATCCATGCGCAGCTGAAATCGGGCGAGCTCGATGTCCTCTTTGGAACCCACGCGGTCCTTTCGGATGACGTGACGTTTAAGCATCTGTCGCTTGTCGTCATCGACGAGCAGCACCGCTTTGGTGTGGGCCAGCGCAATGCCCTGCGTGCCAAGGGCCCGGGTGCCGACCTGCTCGTTATGACGGCGACGCCGATTCCGCGCACGTTGGCGCTCTCGGTCTACGGCGACCTTGACACGAGCATCATCCGCCATCGGCCTGTTCCGGGGGCGGGCGTTACGACGCGTGTGCTCACCGAGTCGAGCCGCGACCTGGCCTACGGCGCCATTCGCGAGGCGCATGAAAAGGGCCAGCAGGCTTACGTGATCTGCCCGCTTGTGGAGCCGAGCGACTCGGCCGATGAGCTTGAGGATGTCCCCGGTATCGCCCGCGACGATGAGGGCCGCGTGACCGTCCCCGTGCCGCTGCACGATACGGCAACCGAGCTCGACCGGCTGCGCCTGGCGTTGCCGGGACTTACTATCGAGCGCCTTCATGGCCGCATGCCGGCGGGGGAGAAGGACCGCGTGATCGATGCCTTCAAGCGCGGTGAGATCGACGTGCTCGTTTCGACCACGGTGGTCGAGGTGGGCGTCGACGTGCCCAACGCCACCGTCATGATCATCGAGAACGGTGAGCGCTTTGGCTTGGCGGCCCTGCACCAGTTGCGCGGCCGCGTGGGCCGCGGCAGCGTGTCGGGCACCTGCCTGGTCATGACGCACTCCAAGGGCAACGGCGGCGCGTCGGCGGCACAAGACCGCCTCCAGTCGCTCGAAAAGACCTCAGACGGCTTTACGCTCGCCCAGATGGACCTGCGTTTGCGCCATGAGGGCGAAATCCTGGGCTACCGTCAGCATGGCGGCGTGACCCTGCGCTTTGTGGACCTGGACGCCGACGAGGATCTTATCGAATGGGCCCATTTGGACGCGGTCGAGCTCTTGCGGTATGCTTGCAACCTTGACTCCGTGGCGACGCGTCCCTTGCGCGACGCGGTCGCCACGCGCTATCGACATATCTTTAAGGAGGTCAGCGGAGGATGAGAATCATCGGCGGTGAATGGCGCGGCCGTAAGATCGAAGAGCCGCGCGGGCGCGATGTCACCCGTCCCACGACCGATCGCGTGCGCGAGGCATGTGCATCCATGGTCATGTCGGCGTTCGACTTCGATTTGGACGAGGTCCGCGTGCTGGACGCTTTTGGCGGCTCCGGCGCCCTGGGAATCGAGATGCTCTCGCGTGGCGCCCGCACGCTCACCACGTTTGAGATCGATCGCAACGCCGCCCGTCTGATCACCAAGAACGTCGAGTCGCTGTGCCGCGACCGCTCGCGTTGGCGTGTCGTTACCGGCGATGTGCTGGCGAGTGCCTCGCGCGGTCGCGTGCCGGGCGGTCCTTTTGATCTGGTCCTGCTCGATCCGCCCTATGCGTTTGGCGCCGAGCCGGTCGAGGAGCTGCTGCAAAATCTTTCCCAACAGGGTTTGCTGGCACCCGGGGCCTTTGCCCTGTTTGAGCATGCCGCATCCGATGCGGGCGCTCATCCAGCTGGTTTTGAGACCGTGCGGGAGAAGCGCTATGGCATTACCTCGGTTGACTTGCTGCGCTGGGTGGCCGAGGACGAGAACGACCTTGCTTACGAGAACGAAAATGACGAGGATGCGCCTTCGGAGGACACCCATGAATGACACCATCAACCGCGTGATCGTCCCGGGCACTTTCGATCCCATCACCTTTGGTCACATAGACGTGATCCGCCGAGCCCGCCGCATCTTTCCTAGCGTGATCGTCGCCGTAGCCGAATCGCAGGGTAAAAACGGCGTGGGTACCACCTTTATGCTCGACGAGCGCGTGGCGCTGGCCCGTGAGGCCCTCGGCGATTTGGACGGCGTTGAGGTGCTGCCCTTCACTGGCCTGCTGGTCGACTTTGCACGTGAACAGGGGGCAGGTGCCGTCGTTAAGGGTCTGCGCGCCATGACCGACTTTGAGTATGAGCTGCAGCAGGCCGACCTCAACTATCGCCTGGATAGCGAGCTGGAATCCATCTTTGTCATGAGTGCTCCGCAGTACGGCTACATCTCGAGCTCGGTGGTGCGCCAGATCGCGTCGCTTGGCAGCGATGTGTCGACGTTTGTGCCGCCCAACGTAGTCGAAGCGCTCAAACATCGCTTTTCGTGACGTTTTTTATTGCCTGGTGGCATGTGGTAAACTAACACGATGATATGTTACCTATGAAAGGAGACCGGATGCCGGGCGAGAATTTTCCTGGCGACAGGATCGTGAGTCTTGTCGACGAGCTCGAGGGGCTCATCGAAGAGGCTAAGACGCCGTTCGGCAAGAACGCCCAGATGAAGGTTATCGACGCCGACGTCTTCTTTAACATCCTCGATGAGATCCGCATGAGCTATCCCGAGGAGTGGCAGAAGTCCCGCCGTATCCTCAAGGAGCGCGAGGAGCTTATGGCTTCCGCCGCCGCCCAGGCCGATTCCATCATTGCCGATGCTCAGCAGCAGGCGCTCACCATTGCCGGTGAGCAGGAGATCGTTCGCCTAGCCCAGCAGCAGGCCGACGACATCCGCGACCGTGCCCAGCAGTACGAGCGTGAGACGCGTTATGCCGCCGAGGATTACGCCGAGCAGGTCTTTACGCACCTCGAGGAGAACCTCAAGAGCCTGACCGGCACCGTCACCCGTTGCCGTCAGCAGCTCAACGAGGGTGCCGCCCAGCAGAATGGTCAGTGGTAATGGCTGAGTTCCCGAGCGTAACCGTCGATCTTTCCGAGCAACTCGAGTTTCCCGGAGACTCTTATCCGCTGACCGGCAAGGTCGATGTCGCCACCTACACGGTGGGCGAGAAGGAGTACCAGCTGCAGGACGGCATTGCCTACGACGTGGTCTTTACCAACGCCGGTACCGGTGTTCTGCTCTCGGGCATGGTTCGCGCGCACGCCACCGGCGAGTGCGACCGCTGCCTGGAGCCCGCCTCGTTTGATATCGCGGGCGAGATCGAGGAGTTCTATCTCTTTGAGGAGCCCGAGGACCCCGAGGCCTTCGAAGACGGCTACGAGTTGCTGGGCGAGGACCGCATCGTCGATCTGGGCGAGCCCATCAACGATGCGGTCGTCATGGACACGCCGTTCGTCGTCCTGTGCAAGCCCGATTGCCGCGGCCTTTGCCCCACCTGCGGCATCAATCTCAACGTCGAGCAATGCGATTGTGCCGCCCGGGCGGAGGCCGAATGGGCCGCTGCCACGGAAAATCCATTTGCAGCATTGAAGAATCTCAAGCTTGACGAGTAAAACTGTGGTAGTATCGCTACTTGCGCGTAATCGCCACACTGGATAGTTCATAAGGAAGGTCACTATGCCCGTACCTAAACAAAAGCAGGGTCGTATCCGCACCCATACCCGTCGTTCCGCCAACATGAAGATCTCGGCTGCGGCTCAGTCCACGTGCCCCCGTTGCGGTGCTGTTAAGCTCCCGCACCACGTGTGCCCCAGCTGCGGTTTCTACAAGGACCGCGAGGTTATCGTTACCGAGTAACTGTATACTCTGGATGCGATGCCGTTCCAACTGGAACCACAATGGCCGGCTCAATGAGTCGGCCATTTTTGTATAAGGAGCATATGAAATGAGTAACGTTCGCGTTTGTGTTGACGTTGTGGGCGGAGACGAGAAGCCCCAGGTTGTTCTCGATGGTATCGAGGCCGCGCTTGCGGCAGATCCCGAGATCGAGGTCTTGGCCGTCGGTCCCGCCGAAATCGTCAACCCCTTTGCCGCGGCGCATGCCCGCGTGGAGGCCCTGGAGGCCCCTGACGTCATCAGCATGGAGGACGATCCCATTCGCGCCGTGATGACCAAGCGCAAGTCCTCGATCGTGCTTGCGTGCCGTGCCATCAAGAAGGGCAATGCGGACGCGTTTTTCTCGGCCGGCTCGACCGGTGCCATGACCGCTGCCGCCACGGCCTACGTCACACCGTTTAGGTATTTGGCAGAGGGCAAGAAGCAGCCGGTCCGTCCGTGCCTGACCAACGCACTGCCCAATCGCGCCGGCGGCCTGACGGTGCTGTGCGATATGGGCGCCAATCCCGATGTCACGGTGGACGATATGGTGCGCTTCGCCCAGATGGGCTCTGCCTATGCCCGTGTGGTTTTGGGCATTGAGCATCCTCGCGTGGGTCTGCTTGCCAATGGCACCGAGGACGAGAAGGGCTCCATCTTTACCAAGTCGTGCTTCCCGGCCATGAAGGCAGCGGTTCCCGGCTTTGTGGGCAACTGCGAGGGCACCGATCTTACGTCGGGCAATTTTGACGTCGTGGTCGCCGATGGCATGTCGGGCAACATCGCGCTCAAGGCCACCGAGGGCGCTGCCAAGTTTTTGCTGCAGGAGCTCAAAGGTGCCTTTATGTCTTCGCTCGGCACGAAGATTGCCGCGCTGCTCATCAAAAAGCAGATGCGCGAGATTAAGGCCAAGCTTTCGGGCGATGCCAAGGGCGGCGCGATCCTGCTGGGCCTGCGCGGCGTCGTGTTGATCGGCCACGGTGCCACGTCGGTCGAGGCCGTCAAGAACGGTACGCTTGCCGCGGCCCAGGCCGTGCGCGCCGGGCTTGTCCAGGACGTTGCCAATTCCATGGACGGTATCGTTTTATAAGAGCCTCGTTACGTGGCTCAACCTGTACCGTGTGGGGTAGAATCGGAGCCGTATTGCAACGCGGCTCCGATTGCCGTGTTGTGTTGTGTTCCATGACATACGAGAGGAAGCGCTATGGACCGCTCCGAAATCTTCGATAAGATCGCCGAAGTCGCCGCTGACGTGCTCGGCGTCGATGTCGCCGACATTAGCGACGAGACCACTTTTGACGATCTCGATGCCGATTCGCTCGAGCGTCTGCAGCTGGTGACGGCCATCGAGGACGAGTTCGACCTCGAGATCGATGACGAGAGCCTGCTGTCGCTCAACTCTGTCGCCGACGCCGTCGACGCGATCGAAAACGCCAAGGAGGCCTAAGTCTTGGCTTTGTCTGAACGACTCACGCGCGCCCAGGAGATCCTGGGCCATGAGTTCAATAACAAGGTGCTGCTGCGCGCGGCGCTCACACATCCCTCGGCCGTCGAGGGTCAGCCGGTCTCTGCCAGCTATGAGCGCCTTGAGTTTTTGGGCGATTCCATTTTGGGCGCCGTGGTGGCCCGTTCGCTCTTTGAGTCCTATCCCGAGTTTGACGAGGGCAAGCTCACGCGCCTGAAGGTGTCCCTTGTCTCGGGCGCCACGCTGTCCGAGGTATCGCACGAGCTGGGTATCGACGACATCATCATCTTTGGTGCTTCCGAGACCGGTACCGGCGCGCGCGGCTTGCACTCGGCGCTCGAGAACGTATACGAGTCGCTCGTGGGTGCGCTGTACCTGGATGCCGGCTGGGATGCGGCAGCGGAGTTCATCCACCGTACGCTTAAGCCGCACCTGGCCACCGAGCGTGCCGAGCACCCCGCGAACCCCAAGTCGTTCTTGCAGGAGTGCGTGCAGGCAGATGGCCACGAGCCTCCCGCGTATAAGCTGGTCGGCTCCGAGGGCCCCGCGCATGCGCCCACCTTTACCGCTGTGGTTCTCATCGACGGTATTCGCCAGGGCCGCGGCACCGGTTCCTCCAAGAAGGAGGCCGAGGGAGCCGCTGCGCTCGAGGCACTCGACCGCATGGGCTACACCACCAACGGCGTGATTCTCAACAAGAAGCCTGTTTAAGCGAGGAACCGTGTATCTCAAGTCCCTCACGCTCAAAGGGTTCAAGTCGTTTGCCGACCGTGCCCATATGTCATTTGAGCCGGGCCTGACCGTCATCGTCGGTCCCAACGGCTCGGGAAAATCGAACATCTCCGACTCGATTCTGTGGGTCCTGGGCGAGCAGAGTGCCAAGCAGCTGCGCGGCCAGGCCATGGAGGACGTCATCTTCTCGGGCTCGTCGGCGCGCAAGCCGGTGGGTGTCGCCGAGGTCACGCTGGTGCTCGATAACTCGGACCATATGCTGCCCGTCGACTTTGACGAGGTCGCCATCACCCGTCGTATGTATCGCTCGGGCGAAAGCGAGTACCTCATCAACTCGAGCCCGTGCCGCCTGATGGACATTCAGGACATCCTGCACGATTCGGGCCTGGGCAAGGATACGCATTCCATCATCAGCCAGGGCAAGCTCGACGCCATTTTGCAGAGCCGCCCCGAGGAGCGCCGCGCCCTGATCGAGGAGGCTGCCGGCATCTCCAAGCACAAGCGCCGCAAGGAGCGTGCGCTCAAAAAGATTAAATCGATGGACGAGCACCTGACCCGTGCCCGCGATATCAATAAGGAGATTGCCCGTCAGCTGCGGCCGCTGGAGCGTCAGGTCGATCGTGCGCGCAAGTACAAAGAGCTGTCCTCGCGCGCGAACGAGCTTACGCAGATGCTGGCCGTCGACGAGCTTCGTTCGCTGCAGTCGCAGTGGAACGACCTGGAGAGCCGCTCCAAGGAGGGCGCTGCCGAGCTTGAGCTTGCGCAATACCGCTTGGGCGAAAAGGAGCGCGAGCTCGAGAAACTCCAGGTCATGCTCGAGGAAAAGGGCCTGTTTGTGGGCGATCTGGGCGAGCAGCGCCGCCATATGCAAGACGTGGTCGGCCGCATTAACTCCGATATGCGCCTGCTCGAGGAAAAGGGCCACAACATGGTGTCGCGCCTGTCCGACATGCGCGGCCAGATCTCGAGCTCCGAGCATCAGCGCCGTCGCGTGGTCGAGGAGCTCGAGGATGCGCGTGCCCAGCTTGAGGAAGTGACCGGTGCGCACATGCAGGCTCAGGACGACGTTGACGCCGCCGGACCTGCCGCCGCCGAGCTCCACGAGCGTCGCGTGGCGCTCGACAATCAGATTTCGCAGCTCACGCGCGAGCAGCGCGATGTGCAGCGTGTGGCCGATAACGCCGCGCTCGAGCTCGCCAAGGTGAAGGACTCTCTGAGTAACGCCGAGGTCGAGGACAACATGTACGCCTCGCGCCTTGAGCAGATTGACGAGCAGCTCGAGGAGGTCACGGCCTCGCTCGAGAGCCGTCGCGACCGCGCTGAGGAGCTCGACGGTGCGCTCGATCAGGCTCGCCAAGCTCAGGTCGATGCACGCGAGGCCACCGAGGTCGCCCGTGCGGCGTTGAAGGACCTGCGTAATCGCGAGAGCGAGGCACGCAACAAGCTGTCCGAGGTGCGCTCGGAGCTTGCCAGCCAAAAGAAACTCGATGCCCGCATGGCAGACAGCTCGCCGCTGGTGAGCCGTCTGATGGGTGCGCTGGGCGATGATGTCTCGGGCCGTCTGGGCGACGTGCTCGAGGCTCCTCGTGAGCTCGAGGGCCTGGTCGAGCAGCTGCTTGCCGGCGATATCGATGCTCTTTTGTTTGATGACGCCGCCACGCTTGAGCGCGCCGGTCGTGCGGCTCTGGACCAAAAGAAGGCCTCGGGCGAGGCGCTGCTGATGGCGCGCGGCGTGAGCGGCTCTGCCGCCGCCGAGGGCGCTGCCGGTTCGCGTCTAGTCGATCGTCTGTCCGTGCGCTCCGGGTATGGCCCGGTTGTCGAGGCCCTGCTCGGCGGCTATTACGTGGTCGATGACTTGTCTGCCGCGCTGGCGGCACCAGTCGTTGACGGTGTGACCTACGTGACGCCCGATGGCGCCCGCGTGAGCTGTGGCGGCCTGGTGCGCGTTGGGCTCGATGCCGGCGAGGCTTCGGGTGCCCTGGAGCGCAAGCGTCGTATTCGCGAGCTAGAGGGCCTGGAGCCCGATCTGGCTGCCGTGTTTGAGCATGTGTCGGATCAGGTCGTTGAGGCCAATGCGGCCGTCGAGGAGGCGCGTGCCGCCGAGGGCGATGCTGCCGGCGAGATTGCCCGTCTTGAGGGCGAGCGCCGCTCGCTGCTTTCCGAGATCGGCCGCCTGGAGCAAAGCGCCAACAATGCCGAGGTCGAGCGCGTGCGCATCTCCAAGCGCCGCGAGCAGGCCGCCGAGGCCGTTCGCGCTGCGCGCCCGCGCGTTGACGAGCTCACCCGTTCGCGCGATGAGGCCCGTGCGCAGACAAGCGACCTGGGTCTCCAGATTGCCGAAGCCAACGACGAACTCGATCGCGTGCGCCGTGACGATTCCGAGGCTGCCGGCAAGCTCGCCGATGCCAAGGTGCGCCTGGCCCAGACGAGCGAGCGCCTGCGTTCGCTGAAGGGCCGTGTGCCCGATCTGGAGCATCGCCTGGAGGGCATCGACCGTCGTATCCGCGGGACGCGTCAAGCCTCGCGCTCACTCGAGCTGCTGCGCCTGCGCGTCGATCCCATGCACGAGCGCTATTCGGCCCTGCTGGAGCGCGCGTCGGATTGGGCCGCGCGCCTGCGTGACCAGGCTTCGCTCGAGGAGGCGGACTCGGCCTCGCTTAAGAAGACTATTGAGGACGCCAAGGCCGAGGTCTCCCGCGCCAAGGAGCGGGTCGATGCCGCCACCGCGACGCAAAACGAGTTCAAGGTCGCTCGCGGCAAGCTCGAGGTGCAGGTAGAGGCGGCTATCAAGGCCATTACCGCCGATGGCACCACGGTGCTTGAGGAAGCGCTCATGCTTCCTGCGCCCACCGACCGTGACGCTGCCGAGCGTGAGCTCAACCAGCTCGCGCGCCAGATCAACAACCTGGGCCCTGTGAACCAGGTTGCCATGGAGGAGTACGAGCAGCTCAAGCGCCGCGCCGATTACATCGAGGAGCAGCTGGCCGATCTGGAGAGCGCGCGCAAGGCGCTCACCAAGATCACCGTGGCCATCGACCGTAAGATGCGCAAGGCCTTCCTGGTGACCTTCGAGAAGGTCGATGCGAACTTCCGCGAGATCTTCGCCATGCTGTTCCCGGGTGGCCAGGCACATCTGGAGATGACTGACCCCGAGCATCCGGCCGAGACGGGCATCGAGGTCGTGGCGCAGCCGCGTGGCAAGCGCATCACCAAGATGATGCTCATGTCGGGCGGCGAGAAGAGCCTGACGGCGCTCGCCCTGCTCTTTGCCGTGTATCGCACGCGTACGGTGCCGTTCTATGTGCTGGACGAGGTCGAGGCGGCACTCGACGACGCCAACCTGTCCAAGCTCATCGGCGCACTCGACGTGTTGCGTTCCGATACGCAGCTCTTGGTTATCTCGCATCAGCGCCGTACTATGGAGGACGCTGACGTCCTCTACGGCGTCTCGATGCAAGCCGACGGCGTCAGTCGCGTCGTCTCGCAAAAACTCGATCGCGAAACCGGAAAGGTCGTGAATGCATAATGGGATTCTTCGATGCTCTCTCGCGCGGACTTGAGCGCAGCCGCGAGGCCCTCAACGAGGTCTTTTACTTTGGCGGCGAGGTCGACGAGGATTTTTGGGAGGACCTAGAGGACACCCTCGTCATGGGTGACATGGGTGCCGAGGTCGCGATCAAGGTGTCCGATGACCTGCGCGATGCCGCGGCCAAGAAGAACCTCAAGACCGCCCCGCAACTCCGTCGCGCCCTGGCCGAGCAGCTCGAGCAACATTTTGTGCCCGCCGAGCGCGATCCGTTCGCCGACACGCCGAGCTGCGTGCTGTTTGTGGGTATTAACGGTGCCGGCAAGACCACGACGGTCGGCAAGATCGCGAGCGCCATGGCTGCCCGCGGCAAGAATGTCGTGATCGGTTCGGCCGATACCTTCCGCGCCGCCGCCATCGAGCAGCTCGATGTGTGGGGCCAGCGCGCCGGTGTCCCCGTCATCAAGCGCGACCGCGGCTCCGACCCGGCGAGCGTTTGCTACGACGTGCTCGACGAGGCCGACAAGCGCTGCAGCGACCTGGTACTTATCGACACCGCCGGTCGTCTGCACACGAGCCCCGAGCTCATGCGCGAGCTTGCCAAGGTGGTCAACGTGACGCGTAAGCGCGCCGCCAATATGGCCGCCGGCCCCATGCCCGTCTCGGTCGTCCTCGTAATCGATGCCGCAACAGGCCAAAACGGTCTGAACCAGGCGCTCGAGTTTAACGAGGCGCTGGGCCTGGACGGTATTATCATGACTAAGCTCGACGGCACGGCTAAGGGTGGCATCGCCATGGCTGTGGCCGAGAAGCTCAAGCTCCCGATCCTGCGCGTGGGCGTGGGCGAGCAGGTTGATGACCTGCAGGAGTTCAATGCCAAAGATTTCTGCCGCGCCCTGGTGGGCGAGTCCAACTAAGGAGTGACTAGTGTTTGATTCTCTGAGCGATCGCCTCAACGACACATTTGACCGCCTGCGTGGCAAGGGTAAGCTGACCGAGGCCGATATTACTTCTGCCATGCGCGACATTCGCATGGCGCTGCTCGAGGCCGACGTCAACTTCAAGGTCGTCAAGGAGTTCGTCGCCAAGACCAAGGAGCGCTGCATGACCGCCGAGGTCATGGAGTCGCTGTCGCCGGCGCAAAACGTCGTCAAGATCGTGCTCGACGAGCTCACCGAGATGCTCGGCTCCACCGAGAGCAAGCTCGTCTTTAGCAACCGCATTCCCAATGTCATCATGCTCGTGGGCCTTCAGGGCTCCGGTAAAACCACGGCAGCTGTAAAGCTGGCCTACCTGCTCAAGAAGCAGGGCCGCTCGCCGCTGCTCGCCGCGTGCGACGTCTACCGTCCCGCCGCCGCCGACCAGCTGGCCACGCTCGGTGGAGAGATCGGCGTACCGGTCTTCCGTGGTGACGGCGAGCACCCGGTTGATATCGCCAAGGGCGCCATTCAGGAGGCCGTCGACCACCTGCGCGACGTGGTCATCGTCGATACCGCCGGTCGTCTGCAGATCGACGAGCAGATGATGCAGGAGGCCGTGGACATCAAGAAGGCCGTCAAGCCCGATCAGGTGCTGATGGTCGTCGATGCCATGACCGGCCAGGATATCGTCAACGTCGTCTCGACCTTCGCCGAGCGCACCGACTTTGACGGCGTGATCATCTCCAAGCTCGACGGCGATGCTCGCGGCGGCGGCGCGCTTTCCGTGCGCCAGGTGACCGGCAAGCCCATCAAGTTCGTGAGCATGGGCGAGAAGCCCGATTCGCTAGAGCCGTTTTACCCCGACCGCATGGCCAAGCGAATCTTGGGTATGGGCGATGTTGTCGGCATCATCGAGAAGGCCCAGGAGGCGGCCGATGCCGAGCAGCTCGAGGCTGCCGAGCGTATGCTGCGCGAGGGCTTTACCATGAACGACATGCTCGACCAGATGAAGGCCGTCAAGAAGATGGGCGGCATGAAGGGCATTCTGGGTATGCTCCCCGGTGGCCAGCGCGCGCTCAACCAGATGGGCGGCAATCTGGACGAGGGCATCTTCGACAAGAATGAGGCCATCATCATGTCGATGACCAAGGAGGAGCGCCTGCGTCCCTCTATTATCAACGGCCAGCGTCGCGCCCGCATCGCCAAGGGCGCCGGCGTGACCCCCACCGAGGTCAATAGCCTTATGAAGCAGTGGGGCGAGATGAACAAGATGATGGGCCGCATGCGCACGATGGCCAATCAGGCGCAGACCGGCGGCAAGAAGGGCAAAAAGGGTAAGAAGGGCAAAAAGATGCGCATGCCCAATATTCCCGGTCTGGATGCCATGGGTCTGGGCGGCATGGGCGGCCTGGGAACGGGCGGTCCTAAGTCCGATATGGATCTGCTGCGCCAGATGGAAGCGCAGATGCGCAATAAGAAATAGGACTGTAATTCCAGCTTGATATGGCAAAGGCCACTCGGAAGCTACCGGGTGGCCTTTGTTGTTGGCTTTGATTGTTGGGTTGCGTTTAGCGTCGCGCCCCGAGCTTGCGGTGCCGTGCCGCTAGTGGCAGCCGCAGCCCTCGTGCCCATCATGGCCGTGATGGCCGTGGCAGCCGCAGGACTCGCCATGCTCGTGGGCGTGCTCGTGGTCATGGCCGTGGCAGTCGCAGGTGGCCTCGCCGGTCTGCGCGAGCGTGCCGGCAATGAGTGCCTCGACGCAGGCGTCGCAGTTGCCCTGGGCGCCCGCATAGACCGTGATGCCAGCCTGGGTGAGCGCGTTGATGGCGCCGCCGCCGATACCGCCGCAGATGAGCGTGTCAACGCCACCGTTGGCAAGCAGACCCGCCAGGGCGCCGTGACCGGTGCCGTCGGTGCCTACGACCTGCTCGTTGAGCACCTTGTCATCCTGGATGTCGTAGATCTTGAACTGCTCGCTGCGGCCAAAGTGCATAAAGATGTTGCCGTTGTCGTACGTCGTTGCCACCCTCATGGTGTCGACCTCCTTTGCTGGCCATGCGGCCGTCGTCGTGGTAATGGGGGAGTACGCGATGCTGCCGCCTTCGATGCTGAGTGCCCGTCCATTGACCAGCGCGTTTGCCACCTTGCGATGTGCGCGGCTGCAGATGGCCGCCACGGTGGCACGAGCGATACCCATGTGCTGGGCGACTGCCTCCTGATTGAGGCCTTCCAGGTCGCATAACCGCAGGACTTCGAGCTCGTCGA
Source organism: uncultured Collinsella sp. (assembly GCA_900541475.1). Taxonomy (GTDB): domain Bacteria; phylum Actinomycetota; class Coriobacteriia; order Coriobacteriales; family Coriobacteriaceae; genus Collinsella. Next base: position 7,455 of record UQJV01000005.1, on the reverse strand, counting down.
TTGTCATGTCGATGGCGTCTCCGCTGGCAAGGCCGTCGGGGGTAAAGCCGCGATATTCGGGAATGATCCCAACGCGGCGCAATTTTTCGCGTCTTCCTGCCATACGCTCTCCAAATCTGACATATGTCAACAATAGAATAGCCAACGTGCGGATTTGCGCAAGGAATTTCTGGCATATGTCAGAAAGTGAGGGCTTATGTTTGGGCTGTGGGGCCGCGTGCGCCTGGGCTACAATGAATCTCGCTTATAGGCGACTGACAGGAGGGTCAATGAGCAAGGCTGATCAACAGTTTGTAGCCATGTGCCGCGATATTTTGGACCATGGCACCACCACCGAGGGGCAAAAGGTCCGACCGGTGTGGGAGGATGGCACCCCTGCCTATACCATTAAAAACTTTGGCGTTACGGCACGTTACGACCTGCGCGAGGAGTTCCCCGCGCTCACGCTGCGTCGCACGGCGCTTAAATCTGCCATGGACGAGATCTTGTGGATCTATCAAAAGAAGTCCAATAACGTCCATGACCTCAACAGCCATATTTGGGATGAGTGGGCCGACGAGACCGGTTCCATCGGCAAGGCATACGGGTACCAGATTGGCCAGAAGAGCCATTATGCCGAGGGCGACTTTGACCAGATGGACCGTGTGCTGTACGACCTTAAGCACACGCCGTACAGCCGCCGCATCATGACCAACACGTACGTGTTTAGCGACTTGTCCGAGATGCACCTGTATCCGTGCGCGTACAGCGTGACCTATAACGTCACGCAGCGCCCGCAGGACGACAAGCCCACACTCAACATGATTCTCAACCAGCGCAGCCAGGACATTTTGGCCGCGAACAACTGGAACGTGTGCCAGTACGCCATCTTGCTGATGATGGTCGCGCAGTCGGTCGATATGATTCCCGGCGAGCTGCTGCATGTGATTGCCGATGCCCACATTTACGATCGTCATGTCGATATCGTCCGCGAGCTTATCGAGCGTCCGCAGTTTGCTGCGCCCAAGGTAACGCTTAATCCCGACGTGCACGATTTCTACGCGTTTACGACTGACGACCTGATCGTCGAGGGCTACGAGCACGGCCCGCAGGTCAAGAACATTCCCATTGCAGTGTAGGTGGCGCTCATGACGTGTAAGCTATCTGCTATCGTCGCCGTGTGTGACGACTGGGGCATTGGGTGCGAGGGCGACATGGTGGTGTCCAATCGCGCCGACATGCGCCATTTTGTGGCGTGCACCAAAGGTTGCCCGGTTATTATGGGGCGCAAGACCCTGCTGAGTTTTCCCGGCGGGCGTCCGCTCAAGAACCGTCGCAATATCGTGCTCACCCGCGACGAGAGCTTTGCTCCCGAGGGCGTCGACGTGGTGCATAGTATCGACGAGGCGCTCGCCGCGGTTGCCGATGAGCCCGTTGCCTGGGTGATCGGTGGTGGCGATGTCTATCGGCAGTTTTTGCCGTACTGCGTGGAGGCCGAGGTCACGCATAACCACTGCGTCCATCCCGTGGACACGTATTTTCCCAATTTGGACGCCGATCCTGCATGGGAAGTTTCGCAGGCTGGCGGGGTTGCCACGATTGCCGCGGGCGAGGGTGACGAGGGTCTCGATTATGAGTTCGTGACATATCGTCGCGTTGAGGCGTGAATCGCCTAGCGTGAACGGTATTATCGGGTTGATTGAATGCATGGGGCGGCGCTTCGCGTCGCCTCGTTTGGTATAGATGTGCTGTTAAGAAGGGTGCGGGCTGGCTGCTATGACTGATGCCGTTGAGGTTCTGCGAATCGATTCGCTTACGGATGAGCGGCTCGACGCCTACGTGCGACTGACCGAGCGCGAGCTTCGCTGCGTGCTGGAGCCCCAAAAGGGTATCTTTATCGCTGAGAGTGCCAAGGTTATCGAGCGCGCGGTGCGTGCCGGATACCAGCCGGTGAGCTTTCTTTTGGGCGAACGCTGGCTCGATCAGATGATGCCGCTGTTTGAGCGCCTGGTTGTGCGCGAGGGCGCAGGTCCGGTTCCTGTGTTCGTTGCCTCCATGGAGCTCATGGAGCAATTGACGGGCTTTAACGTGACGCGCGGCGCGCTCGCGGCGTTTCGTCGCCCGCGGCAGATTCCGGTTGATGAGTTTCTCGACGGCGTCGTCGAGGCGGCGGGGGGGCGTCCGGTGCGTGTGTGCGTGCTCGAGGGCATTGTCGACCATACCAATGTGGGCGCGATTTTCCGTTCGGCGGCCGCATTGAACGTTGACGGTATTTTGGTCAGCCCTACGTGCTGCGACCCGCTGTACCGTCGCTCGGCCCGCGTGAGCATGGGCACGGTGTTTCAGGTGCCGTGGACGCGCATTGGCAGCGAGGCTCGTGTGTGGCCGCACGATGGCCTGGCGGCACTGCACGAAGCCGGTTTTTCCTGTGCTGCCATGGCATTGACGGACGATTCCGTATCGCTGGACGATCCCGTGCTGCAGGAGATTGACCGCCTGGCAATCTTTATGGGTACTGAGGGTGCCGGCCTGGGTGCCAAGACTATCGCGGGCTGCGACCGGGCCGTGCGCATTCCGATGGCGCACGGGGTCGATTCGCTTAACGTGGCAGCGGCGAGTGCCGTCGCCTTTTGGCAGCTGTGCCCGCACGTGAGTAATGAGTACCACTACCAGCCGGGGCTGTATCACTAGGCAGATAGTTCGCACCGGGCTCTTATTCGGGGTGTTTCGGTCGGCGCCGGTCGGTGCTAAGCTGGTATTGGCGTTGGTCTTAATTTGCTGTTTTGTCGGTTGACGTGCGCTTTTGGGGAGGGCGTGTGGCTAAGAAATCTACGGCTATCGATGTAACGCAGGGTGTTATTTGGCAGCAGCTGCTTTCGCTGTGCGTTCCCATCTTTTTTAGTTCGTTTTTTCAGCAGGCTTACACGCTCATCGGTACCTATATCGTCGGCCAGTTTGGTGGCAAGCTCGCACTGGGTGGCATTCAAGCCACGATGGTGCTCACCGAGCTCTGCATTGGCTTTTGCGTTGGCGTCGGCGCCGGCTGCGCGGTCATTACCGGTCAGTATTTTGGCCAGCACGATGATGACCGCCTGAGCCGTTCGGTCCATACGGCCATGACGCTCGCGCTGGTGGGCGGTATCGTTTTCTCGATTCTTGGCATAGTGTTCGTTGAGCCCATGCTGGTGCTTATGAACACGCCGCATGAACTATTGGCCGAGGGCGTGGCCTATGCTCGTTGCTATTTTGCCGCCATGGTTGCGGCGCTGCTGCTCAATATGGGAACGGCACTGCTGCGCGCCGTGGGCGACACGCGCGGGCCTGCTGTGATCATCGCTTCCGGCTGCCTTGTTAATGCGGTGCTGGATGTTATCTTCGTTGCCGTGCTTCATATGGAGGCTCTTGGCTGCGGCATCGCGGTGGCGCTGACCATTTGCTCCAACGCCACGATGATCGTGATTCGTATGATGCACGCACCGGGTGCGTGGCGGCTTTCACTGTCCAAACTCGGCATTGATCCGGGCATTTGTAAGAGCATGATCTCATGCGGTCTGCCGCTTGGCTTTCAGTCTGCTGCGTATTCGATTTCCAACGTTTTGATTCAGGTGTCGGTCAACTCGTTTGGTGCCGATGTCACCACGGCGTGGGGTCTTTCGGGCCGCCTGGATGGCATTGTCTGGATGGTTACTGAGGCGCTTGGTGTGTCGATCACCACGTTCTCGGCACAGAACTTTGGCGCGCGCAACTACGAGCGCATGCGCAAGGGTTACCATACGTCGCTCGCGCTGTCCTTTATGCTCATTGGTGGCCTGTCTGCCGTGCTGCTGGTGTTCTCGGGTCCGTTGTCGCGTCTGTTTGTCGACGATGCTTCGATTTCGGCGTACACCACGACGATTCTTCATTTTATCGCGCCGTTCTACGCGATTTTCTCGATTATCGAGAACGCGTCGGGTTCCATCCGCGGCGCCGGCGTGAGCTTGCAGCCCATGCTGCTCACGATTTTTGGCACCGTCGTGCTCAGGGTGATCTGGGTGTTTGCGATTATGCCGTTCGATCCGTCGCTTGAGCACCTGCTGCTGGTTTACCCCGTAACCTGGGTAATCACCGCCATGATGTTCACCGTCTACCATCACAGCGGCAACTGGCTAGGCCGCGCCACCGCCTAGCCATTCGGGACGTCCCCAATGATTAGTATTCGATGCCTTGACGGGCTAGGAGGCCTTCGTCGAAGTAGTGTTTGACGGGGCGCATTTCGGTTACTAGGTCGGCAAGGTCGGCGAGGGGCAGCAAGCCGCGGCCGGTGAGCACGAGCTCCGTGGTGGTCGGTTTCATCGCGATCAACGCTTCGATATCTTCGCGCGTCACAAAGCCCCGCCGCATGGCTTCTCCCAGCTCATCCAAGATCAGCACGTCGACCTGGCTAATCTGCTCGCGCGCCAGCTTCATGATCTGTGCGGCACAGGCTTCGGGCGTGTCGCGATCGGCTTGTACGATCCGTAGCCCCAGGCGCGGCGCGGCTTCGTGTTCGGCGCAGTGCAGCTTCTTGGCAAACTGAAGCATGAGCACGTTAAGTCCATAGCCCGTAGCGCGCAGTGCGAGCCCCAGCGCAGCCGTCGTCTTGCCCTTGCCGTCGCCCGTATAGATTTGAACCTTGCCGACTTCCAGTGATGCCATCTCTGTCCTTTCGTGCCCGGCGTCGGTTTATCGCCGTCCGGGTTGGGTATTCTAGAAAACATTATCAACCCCAGTAGATGGAGTTCAAGCAGATGGAGATGGATGACAACAAACGTAGACGGAATATGATCCTCTACGTGCTCATCGCCTTCGTCGTCTACCTCGTGCTCTCGACCGTTCTGTTCCCCAACATCGGTCACACGCAGCAGATTACGAAGACCGATTACTCGACGTTTGTCAAAGCGCTCGATAAGAAGAGTGTCGACAAGGTCGAGTACAACACAGACGATTACACGATTTATTACACCAAGAAGGGCGAGGACGAGAACATCGCCTACAAGACGACCGGTGTGCCGAATGACGCGGGCTTTACCGATCGCGTGCTTGAATCTGGCGCCTCGCTGGAGTCGGTCGTTCCCGATAAGAACTCAGGTCTGATGACCTACTACCTGCTCACCCTCATTCTTCCCATGGCGATTTTCTTCCTGATCGGCTGGTGGCTCAACCGCCGCATGAAGAAGGCCATGGGCGATGACGGTCCGTCGATGAACTTTGGCGGCGGTGGTTTTGGCGGCGGTGGACTGGGCAAGTCCGGCGCGCGCGTGATCGCCTCCAAGGACGTGGGCGTGACCTTTAAGGATGTCGCCGGCCAGGAAGAGGCCAAAGAGTCCCTCAAGGAGGTCGTCGACTTTCTGGAGAAGCCGCAGCGCTACGAGGAGATCGGCGCCAAGCTGCCGCGCGGTGCCCTCCTTGTCGGCCCTCCGGGTACCGGTAAGACCCTGCTTGCCAAGGCTGTGGCCGGCGAAGCGGGTGTGCCGTTCTTTAGTATTTCTGGTTCTGAGTTTGTTGAGATGTTCGTCGGCCGCGGCGCCGCTAAGGTTCGCGATCTGTTTAAGCAGGCCAAGGAAAAGGCCCCGTGCATCGTCTTTATCGATGAGATCGATACCATCGGCAAAAAGCGTGACGGCGGCGGCTTTAGTGGCAATGACGAGCGCGAGCAGACGCTCAACCAGCTGCTGACCGAGATGGACGGCTTCGATAACCACAAGGGTATTGTCGTTCTCGCTGCTACCAACCGCCCCGACAGTCTTGACCCGGCCTTGCTGCGCCCCGGTCGTTTTGACCGCCGTATCCCCGTTGAGCTGCCAGACCTGACCGGCCGTAAGAACATCCTCGAGCTGCATGCCAAGAGCGTGAAGACGCAGCCGCCGATCGATTTGACCGCGATTGCCCGCGCCACGCCCGGTGCCTCGGGCGCCGACCTGGCCAACATCATCAACGAGGGCGCGCTGCGTGCCGTCCGCGAGGGTCGCAAACGCGCTACGCAGGACGACTTTGAGGAGTCGGTGGAGGTCGTCATCGCCGGTCAGCAGCGCAAGTCTACGGTGCTTTCCGACCACGAGAAGCAGGTCGTTTCCTACCATGAGATCGGCCATGCCATCGTTGCCGCTCGCCAGAAGGGCTCTGCGCCGGTCACCAAGATCACCATCGTGCCGCGCACGAGCGGTGCTCTGGGCTACACCATGCAGGTCGAGGAGGATGAGCGCTTCCTGACCACACGCCAGGAGGTCCTGGACAAGCTCGCCGTCTATTGCGGTGGCCGTGCAGCCGAGGAGCTCATCTTTGGTGAGATGACGACCGGCGCCGCCAACGATATCGAGCAGGCCACCAAGCTCGCCCGCAATATGGTGACGCGCTTTGGTATGTCCGATGAGTTTGGCATGATGGCGCTCGGTACCGTTCAGAATGCGTACCTAAACCAGGACACGTCGCTCACCTGTGCCCCCGGTACGGCCGAGCGCGTGGACGCGATTGTCGCCAAGCTGATCGAGGATGCGCACGATCGCGCCCTGCAGATTCTGAAGGAGAACAAGTTTAAGCTCCACGAGCTGGCTCGTTATCTGTACAAGAAGGAGACGATCACGGGCGAGGAGTTTATGAATCTCCTCACGCGCGAGAATCCGCTGATGCCAAAGCAGCAGTAAGGCTGGCTGCACAGCGCCGAACGCCCCATTTGAGCTTCTATCTCAAATGGGGCGTTTTGCTTGGGAGGGATATGTATGAAGATCGTGGTGAGCGCCTGCTTAATGGGCGAGAGCTGCAAGTATAACGGACTCGACAACTATCATCGCGAGCTGGTCGTGGCTTGCGAGCGCACGGGAACCGAGGTCCTCTTGGTGTGCCCTGAGGTCTTTGGCGGCCTGCCCACGCCGCGCAAGCCGTCCGAGATTGTGAACGGCGAGGTCCGTACCTGCGAGGGCATCTCGGTTGATCGCGAATTTCGCCTGGGTGCCCAACGTGCGCTCGATATGTGCGAGCAGGCAGGCGGACCGGAAGAGATAGTCGCGTGCATCCTGCAAGATCGCAGTCCCTCGTGCGGCGTCGGCCGTATCTACGACGGAACCTTCAGCGGCACGCTCACTCCGGGCAACGGTGTTTTCGTCGACCTGCTGCTGCGTCACGGGTACCGCGTGATTCCGGCTAGCGAGTTCGATCCCAGCATGTTGGAACATTGTCCACAGAACTCGAACCCAACACTTCCTCACGGGTGACCGTTTTGGCATCATCCGTGAAGTTGATATTGAGTACGACCAGGTCATCAAAGACGTAGACCGAGTTGACAGGCGCCGTACCCAGGCAGTCCCTCCCCGCGGCCCTAGCGCAGGAACGCGTACAAGGCCCTCCCGTCTCTTGCGCCCCTCCTGCCCCAAACCCTGCTAGGAGCGAGTGCAGCAAACTGGAAGTTTAAATTAGTCTTTGCAAATAACCTTTGAACCTTCACCATCAATTACAATTCCCTGA
>UQJV01000004.1 GCA_900541475.1 uncultured Collinsella sp. | reverse complement strand
TGCGAGCGTAGGGGAGCAGTTGCGCACGACAGCCGTTTGGTATGTTGGGATGTCAATGGTTCGAGTCACGATGCTCCTTTCGGGTCCTCAGCTGTTAGCCTAGGAAAACTTATACACGAAAGTAAGCCAAGGTCAACAAAAAAGTTTGAAGCGGGAAACTAATTGACCGAACCGACACGAGTTTGGAGTAAGATGGGAACACCCCATGGGGGTATAGGTATAAGAGTTTGGAGAAAGGGGATCGCATGGAAGACTTGCTAAACCCTGCGAATCTCATCGTGCTTGCTGTGATTGTCGTCGGCATGTTCTTTGGCCTGCGGCGTATTGTCGCTTCGACACACGGAAAAAGCTGCTGCAGCGATGGCGCGAGCGGTAAGAAGGCCAAGAAGGTAGTGATTGCGGATACCGATCCGTCCCACTACCCCTATAGCGACGAGTTACTCATTGGCGGCATGAGCTGCGATGGCTGCGCTCAGAACGTGGCCAATACCCTGAATGCACTGGATGGCGTGTGGGCAACGGTGACGTATGCGGACCACACGGCGCGCGTGCGCTCTAAGCAGCCGATCGATCGCGGTGCTCTCGTGGCGGCCGTGAAGGACGCGGGTTACTACGTCATGACGCTGTAAGCCTTGCCTTGGATGCGCGTCCTTGTCTAGGCTCGTCCGCGTAGCTCAATGTCCTGGATGTCATCGAAGTCGATGGCGATGTCTTTGAGCTTGAGGAGCTTGAAGGCGGGGAGTACCTCGTCAAGGATGCCCGTGCGAGCGCGATAGCCGTACGTATCGTAATAGGTGACGCGCACCAGGTCGCCACGTTTGAGGCCCTCGAGCTTTTTCGAAAGCTCGAGGGCTTTTTCTTCCGTGAGTTCACATTTTGGTTCGGCGGTGATCTCTTGCTTGCGCACGAGTTCGTAATATCCCGTGAGGGCGGCAAAGGGCATAAACTGCGCGGCACGGCCGGCACGGACGGCGCCGTTAGCGGTGAGCTTGGGGTCGGCGGAGCGACGTCTTCCCTCGGGGTCCGCTAGGCGTTCAAAAGGTGTCGGTGGCCGCATCGGCTGCTGTTGGGGCTTAGGCACGGTGCCCTCCTACCTGATCGTTGCGTTCGCGTGCGGTGGCACCGGCGGTAAAGCTCAGTCCCTTAACCAGCGCGTTCTTGCCGTATTTGCCTTTTACAGCCAGCACGGCACGGGCCAGCTCGCGCTCGCGCTCATCGGCCTCGACATCGCTAAATAGATCGATGGTGGCAAACTCCTCCGGCATGAGGTTGCCAAATCCCAGGTTGATGCGCTTGACCGGTCGTTTGGGATCGACTGTTTGTGCCCAAAGGTCATCGAAATACCCCATGATCTTCTTAAACGAATTAGTGCGCTCGGGCAGCTTTCGCGAGGCGTTGGAGTGCGCAAAGAGCGCGGCATAGCCACCACGCGGTTTGCCGCCGTGTTCGCCCACAAAGATGCCATCGATTGCCTGCGCTTCGCGCACCAGACGACGCCTTTCGTCATCGCGCTGGACGGGCTTGGGAGCACGGGGCGCGAGCTCGGGGCCGGCAGTTGCGGTGGGTTCGATGCTCGATGTGCTCGAGCGCAGGTGCCCGCAGCCGTCTATATACTGCGCCGTGCCGCTGGCGTTGAGCCGGCGTATGTCGGCGCGCTCGCTTGCATAGCCCACAAAGAGCGAGATGCTGTCGCACACCACGTGCTTGTCGACTAGATCCAACACGGCGTTGTCGACCATTTCGCGCAAGACGGTGTAGGCCTGCTCGTAGGCATAGCCCTTCGAGAGCACCTGTCCTGTGGTGGTCGAGGTCGCTTGCGGGCGATAGGCTTGGATATCGGCGATGGTTGTCGGCTCGCGCCCGAAGGCGTGGTCGATGAGATATTCGGCATTGACGCCGAGTTCGTCGTAGAGCAGGTTCTCGTCGAGTGCGGCGACGCCCATCAGGTCGTAGACGCCGTATTTCTCGAGACGGGCCGCCACGCCGGGGCCGATGCCCCAGATGTCGGTGATGGGGCGATGGGGCCAGATCTCCTTGCGAAAGGTCCCGTCGTCGAGTATGCCGATGCGACTGGGCACATGCTTGGCGGTGATATCGAGTGCTACCTTGGCCTGGAATAGGTTGGGGCCGATGCCGACCGTCGCCGTGATGCCGGTGCGCGCGAGGACCTCATCGCGCAACATACGGGCGAAGCCTTCCGCATCGGTGTGATAGAGGTCCAGATAGGGTGTCACGTCGATAAAGCACTCGTCAATTGAGTAGACGTGAACGTCTTGCGGACTGACGTATTCCAGGTAGATACCGTAGATCTGCGCCGACACCTCCATGTAGTGCTGCATGCGCGGTACGGCCTTAATGTAGTCGATACCATCGGGTATTTCGAACAGGCGACAGCGGTTGTGAATCCCTAGATCCTTCATAGCCTGCGTGATAGCGAGACAGATAGTCGTGCGTCCGCGCGATTCGTCGGCAACGACCAGGTTGGTGGTGAGCGGATCGAGCCCACGATCGACGCACTCGACGCTGGCATAAAACGTCTTGAGGTCGATGCAGATGTAGGTGTGCTGCTCGTGCGCCATCCGTGCCTCCCATCAAACACATGTTCTTATCGAATACCTGTTCGATAATACCTGCTCGACCGGACACCGTCAAAACCTGTCCCTCTTTGGCGGGTATGGTCGTGCGGCTGCATCGGGTTTTTAACGCAGCCCTAAAGAGCGCGAAACAGCTCGGAAAAGCTCGCTTCGTAGCATGAGGCTAACGATTGATGCCACCATAAAGCACGGAAGGGTTGTGGGGATAATGGTTAACTATGGGTTTGGTATGCCGACGCGCTTGGTTGCGGATGGGGACGTGGCTCGCTGGTGCGGGCGATTGGTTGCCCACTATGGCGGCACCAAGACACTGGTGGTGCTGGGCGGTGACAAGCATACGCGCGATGAGCTTGTCTCGGCGGCGCTCGGCTCGCTTGATCGAGCTCTGCTCGAGCGCGCGCTATTTCGCTGCGGCTCGGTCGAGGGCGACGGGGGAGACGAGCTGATCGACGAAGCCGTGGCCCTGGCGACCGACGAAGGCGTGGACTTTGTCCTGGCGATCGGCGATGCCGATACGGCGGGCTTTGCGCGCGAACTCGCTCGTCGCATGGCCGTGCTCGATGCCGGCGAGGACGGCTTTGTTCCCTACGGATGTATCGTCTCCGAGGGAAAAGTGCCCGCCGTTGTGGGTGCCGGCGAGGTTCCCGTTTTCGCCATCATCGCTCCCGAACTGCTGGAGGGTATCGGCTCGCCCTTGCGCGAGCTGCTCGGCAGTGTGTGCGCCGCGGCCTAATATTTACCATAAAGGGATAGGTTATTTTTGGTTGGTAAAGCGTTTGACCTGCCAAAATAAACCTGTCCCTTTTTGGTCGGTTGCCGTTGGGGGGCGGATTGGCAACGCTCGCTGATTGTAGTCTTGACCTGCGCTAGAATAGGACTATCTGATTATCCGGGCGCATGGAGGCTTGCGCCCGTATGCTGAGGAGGACTTTATGGCAACTGTTGCCGCACCTATCGACGCTACGTCGACCGCCGCTTGGAAGGCGCTCGAGGCTCATCAGGAGAAGCTCGAGGCCGAGGGTATCGACCTCAAGGCCTGGTTCGCCGCTGACGCCGACCGCGTGAACAAGCTGAGCTTTGACGCCGGCGACCTTCACTTCGATCTGTCCAAGAACCTGGTGACCGATGAGACCGTCAAGCTGCTGTGCGATCTTGCCCGCGAGGTGAAGCTCGAGGAGCGCCGCGACGCCATGTTCTCCGGCGAGCACATCAACACCACCGAGGACCGCGCCGTCCTGCACACCGCGCTGCGCCGTCCGGCAAGCGAGAAAGGCCAGCTTATCGTCGACGGCCAGGATGTCGTCGCCGACGTGCACGAGGTCCTCGATCGCATGTATGCCTTCGCCGAGCGCGTGCGCTCCGGTGAGTGGAAGGGCGTTACCGGCAAGAAGATTGAGCACCTGGTGTCCATCGGCATCGGCGGCTCCGATCTGGGCCCGGTCATGGCTTACGAGGCCCTGCGTCCCTATGCCGACGCCGGTATCGACTGCCGCTATATCTCCAACATCGACCCCAACGACCAGGCCGAGAAGCTCAAGGGTTTGGATCCCGAGACCACGCTCGTGATCATCGTCTCTAAGACCTTCACCACGCTCGAGACCCTCACCAACGCCCGCGAGGTCAAGACCTGGATGCTCGAGCAGCTCAAGACTCAGGGCGCCATCGATGGCTCCGATGAGCAGAACGCCGAGGCTGTTGCAAAGCACTTCGTCGCCGTTTCCACCGCACTCGACAAGGTCGAGGCTTTCGGTATCGACCCGGCCAACGCCTTTGGTTTCTGGAACTGGGTCGGCGGCCGCTACTCCGTCGACTCCGCCGTGGGCCTGTCGCTGATCGTCGTGCTCGGCCCCGAGCGTTTCCAGCAGTTCCTTGAGGGCTTCCACGCCATCGACGAGTACTTCTGCAACACTCCGCTCGAGAACAACGCCGTCGCGCTGATGGGTCTGCTCAACGTCTGGTACGTCAACTTCTTCGGTTCCAAGAGCCACGCTGTGCTTCCGTACTGCCAGTATCTGCACCGCTTCCCGGCCTACCTGCAGCAGCTCACCATGGAGTCCAACGGCAAGCATGTCCGCTGGGACGGCAGCGCCGTGACCTCCGATACCGGTGAGATCTTCTGGGGCGAGCCCGGTACCAATGGTCAGCACGCCTTCTACCAGCTGCTGCACCAGGGCACCGTGGTGGTCCCGGCCGATTTCATCGCCTTTGCCAACACTGCCAACCCCGCAACCGACAGCGGCCAGGATGTCCACGAGCTGTTCCTAGGCAACTTCCTGGCTCAGACCAAGGCGCTCGCCTTTGGTAAGACGGCCGATGAGGTGCGCGCCGAGGGCACGCCCGAGCAGATCGTCCCGGCCCGCTGCTTTGAGGGCAACCGTCCGACGACTTCGATCTTCGGTGACACGCTGACCCCGTTCGCACTCGGCGAGCTCATCGCCCTGTACGAGCACATCACGTTTGTCGAGGGCACGGTCTGGGGCATCGACTCCTACGACCAGTGGGGCGTTGAGCTGGGCAAGCAGCTTGCCAAGCAGATCACCCCGGCCTTCCACGACGACGCCGCCAAGGCCGAGCAGGACGCTTCGACTCAGGCGCTCATCGAGTTCTACCGCGCTCACCGCAAGTAGGATTCGCTGCGATAAGTAACGCATAGTAGACAAGGGCCCGTATCCGTTGGGATGCGGGCCCTTTGCTATTTGGATAGGATGGAATGTATCGGGAGGCGCCTCGACGGGCATCGCAATCGTCGAAGGCGCGCCGTTCATGTTTGGGACAATATGACATTTTCCCCGTTGCAAACAGCGCCGCCGTGGGTGTTCTGTATGATGGCTCAGACAAGGTTGTTCAATGACAGGGAGGCATATATGGCAATCAAAGCCATCGCAATGGATATCGACGGTACGCTCACCAACGACCAAAAGGTCATCAGCCCGCGTACGCGCGAGAAACTGCTCGCGGCTCAGGAGTCGGGCATTAAGCTCATCTTGGCTTCGGGTCGCCCCGCATGGGGGCTGCACGCCTTGGCGCAGGAGCTCGACCTTCAGAACCATGATGGTCTGCTAGTTGCCTTTAATGGCGCGCATGTGGTCGACGCTCAGACCGATGAGGTGCTGTTCGATCAGGCTATGCCTGCCGACGAATTGCATCGCCTGATTGATCACCTGCGCAATTTCGACGTGATTCCCATGATCTCGCTCGGTCGGGACCTGCACGTCGTGGACTCGTATCGCTGCATGATCACACTGCCGGACGGTTCGCAGAAGAATATTGTCAAGTATGAGCGCGATGCGTGCGACCTTAAGATCCGTGAGGTCGAGAGCTTGCATGAGGTTGTGGACGCTTATCTCGTGGACAAGCTGCTGACGGCAGGCGACCCGGCCTACCTACAGGCGCATTACGAGGAGATGTATGCGCCCTTTACCCAGACGCTTTCGGGCATGTTTACGGCCGACTGGTACTTTGAGTACACGGCGCCCGGTATCGACAAGGCCCGCGCGCTCGAGGGTGCCCTGCCCAAGCTCGGTATCGATGCCAGCGAGGTCGTCTCGTTTGGCGATGGCCAGAACGACAAGTCCATGATTGAGTGGGCGGGTACCGGTGTTGCCATGGGCAACGCCGTCGATGAGGTTAAGGCGGTAGCCCAGATGGTGACCGCCAATAACAACGAAGACGGTATTGCAGTGGCGCTGGATAAGCTGCTGGGCTAGAATCGCCGATAATGCATGGTTCGGGCGCCTGCTTACAGGCGCCCTTTTGTTAGGGAGGGTGCCGTGTCCGCATTTCCGTTCGACGCCGTTATCTTTGACATGGACGGCGTCATTGTCGATACCGAGTATTACTACTTGGGCGAGACTGCCGCGTTTGCCAAGGAGCTGGGGCTTAATCTGACTCAAGAGGAGTTGAATGGGCAGGTCGGTACCTCCCATCAGTTCTTCCTGCATATGCTGGTCGATTGGTTTGAGCGCGCCGGTAAGGGGCATTTCACTGGCGAGGAAGCGTTGGCCCGTTGGGACGAGTGGGCGCATAAACGTCCGCGCGACTATCAGGCTTTGATTAACCCAGGCGCCGTGGATACGATTCGAGAGCTGCCGCGCCGTGGCGTTCGCGTGGCGCTTGCCAGCTCGTCTCCCATGGTTAGCATCGAGGAAGTGCTCAACGCATGCGGGCTGTCGGATGCCTTTGAGTATGTGGTGAGCGGCGAGCAGTTTAAGGAGAGCAAGCCCGAGCCCGACATCTACCTGCATGCGCTGGATCTGCTGGGGCTGCCCGCGAATCGCTGCTGCTGCGTTGAGGATTCCGTTCCGGGCATTACCGCGGGTAAGCGAGCCGGCTTGACAGTCATTGCCAAGCGCGAGGAGCGCTTTGGATTTAGCCAGGATGCCGCGGACAAGATTATCGACCAGCTGCCGGAACTGCTCACGCTTTCTTAGGAGCGCGGTAGTTGCGCGTTTTTCGGGTCAGATGAGTAAATACCCGACATTTTGGTGCGGCAGCAAGCATACTTAATGCTAATGCGGGCTTAAAGGCTTGCTGAATGCCCTTGGGCCCGCTTTAGACTTAATTGTGCTGGGAGAGGGTATATGCCACCGACTGAAGGGCTAACTGACGGTAAAGCAGCGATACCGCTGTACCAACAGGTTATCGATATCATTAAAAACGAAATCAGCTCCGGTGCATACAAGGCGGGCGCGCGGATACCCAACGAATTCGAATTGGCTGAGAGCTATAAAGTTGGCCGCGTTACCGTGCGACGCGCTATTGAGGAGCTCGTCCAGCAGGGCTATCTAACGAAGCGGCAGGGGAAAGGCACGTTTGTCAATGCCCCCAAGCTTAAGCGCAAGATTCGCCAGAAGGATGACGTCCAGAGTTTTTCGGACGCATGCCGCGTTAACGGAATGGAGCCGGGGGCGTGCGTCATTTCGAGAAAGATACTGCCGGCGGATTCTACCGAAGCGCAGTTCTTTGGTGTTCCCGTTGGAACTGATTTGATTTGCGTTGAGCGTGTGCGCACTGCCGATGGAGTCCCCGTCATGCTCGAGAACAACATATACGTTTACGAGGACAACGCTTATCTATCAACGGCACCTCTATCTAACCAATCCATTTTTGAGTTCGTGCGCAACCGGACGGGCCGTACGCCCGCGTTTACCGACCCGTGCACACTCGAGATCGCGTGCGCGTCGCCCGAGGTCGCTCGGCTGTTGGCAGTTCCCGTTGGCGAACCCTTGTTTTATATGGAAGCCTTCTTTTTCGATGAGCAGCGGCGGCCGTTTATCATCGGTCGTCAGCGGATCGTTGGGTCTCGCTACGTTTTTGACATCTAGGACATTGCGAATTGAGACGCCCGGTGGATCATCTCACCGGGCGTCTCCATACCGTTCACGGCGCGAACGCAACCGTTCAACCGCGTCGCGGCAATCAGTTTGAAATTATCTTGATGACAAGAAAAGCTGCTGGTAATCTATAGAACGTCATAGAACGTTTGCCTTGTGCAAGCGTTGAAGCGAGATGTGATGCAGTCTCGAGTTCTTTGGAGGTATCTATGTCAGATACGAAGGCGAAGAAGACAAACAGACGTTTTAAGTTCAAATTACCGCATGTCTATACGATCATGTTCTTGCTGATTGTTGTCTTTGCGGTCCTGACCTGGATCGTTCCCTCTGGTCAGTATCAGCGCAAGACGATTTCGACAGCGGCGGGCGAGCGTGAAGTCGCCGTTGCTGGTACCTATGAACAGGTCGATAAGAATTACACCGATTCCGAGACCGGCGAGACCATCAATCTGGGCCAGGATATCTTTGCGGTCCTGCAAGCGCCCACTAAGGGCATCCAGGAGGCTGCTGACGTCGTTGCGTTCGTCTTATTGATTGGCGGATCGTTCGCAGTCATCACCAAGACCAACGCTTTGAATGCCGGCATGAGCCGTGTGATTAAAAAGCTCAAGAACAAGGACATCCTCATCATTCCCATCACGATGACGTTGCTGTCCATTTGCGGCACTACGTTTGGTATGTCTGAGGAAGCCCTGCCGTTCTATGCCATCTTCATTCCCATCATGATGGGTATCGGTTATGACTCGATGACGGCATTCATCATCTGCTTCCTTGGTCCTAACCTGGGATATTGTGCTTCGACCATCGACCCGTTCAATGTTTTGATCGCCCAAGGCATTATCGGCATCGAGGGCAATCCTCAGCTGTGGCTGCGCGCCATCTCTTGGGTCATCTTTACCGCCGTTGGCATCGCATGGGCCATGCGCTATGCCATGCGCGTCAAGAAAAACCCCGAGTCGTCCATTACGTACGAGGACGACAAGCTCAAGCGTGTTGAGTTTTCCGTGACCGATGCCTCCATCGAGGAAGAGTTCACTACCCGTCAGAAGCTCGTGCTTATCGATTTTGCCTGCGGTATGGGCATTATCGTCTGGGGTCTTGTTACCCAGGGCTGGTACATGAATGAGATTTCCGCCGTGTTCCTTGGTATGGGCTTGCTTGCCGGTATCCTGGGCGGCCTTGACCAGCAGACGATCGCCGAGGAGTTCGTTAAAGGCATTGCCGACTTTGCGTACGCCGCCATCGTTATCGGTATCGCTCGCGGCATTCTGGTCATCGCCGAGGGCGGCATGATCATCGACACCATCCTCCAGGCGCTCGCTACTGCGCTCGCCGGTGCGCCCGCTGCCGTCTACACCACGTTTATGTATATCGTCCTTGGCCTGCTCTCTTTGCTGGTTCCCTCGAGTTCTGGACTTGCGGCGCTCACCATGCCCGTCATGGGTCCGCTGACCGAGCTTATGGGCCTCAATCCCGAAGCTGCCGTTACCGCGCTCCAGTTTGCTAATCAGACCATCAACACCATCAGTCCCGTGGCGGGCATGACGGTCGCCGGCCTTGCCGTGGCTAAGATTTCGTTTGGCCAATGGTGGAAGACCATTTGGAAGTTCTTCATCTTCATGGTCGTCTTTGGCCTGATCGTAACGGCAATCTCTGGCATGCTTCCGGTGTAGGTGGTTGTGATGTCTGATTGTTTGACGGTCCTGACGTCTAAGAGCGTCTTTACCGGTACGGGGGACCTGCCGTTTGAAGGTTTCGTAGCGGTCCGTGGCAATCGAATTGAGGCGGTTGGCACCAAGTGCGAGGTAGCTTCGTATTTGACCCAGGCGGACGAGGTAGTTGACCTGGGCGACCGCACCGTCATGCCCGGCCTGATCGATGTGCATACCTTCTATACGGGCTGGGCACTGCGGACGTTGGGGTCTGATCTGTCCGGCGTCGCTGATGCCAAAGAGGCCGTGTCGCTCTTGCGTGCATGGAAAGATGATCATCCGGATTGCGCGGCGGCTTTTGGCCACAACCTGCCCGAAACGTTGGCATCGGATGCCGAGAACGCAAATACGGCAGCTGTGTTTGACGAGTTTTTTGGTGATATCCCTGTCGTCTGCTTTACACCGGGCGCGGAGACCTGCGTTCTCAATGCTGCCGCCAGTGCGCGATACGGTTTTACACCGCAGGCGTGCTATGCCGAGAAGATCTGGCGCATGATGAGCGATTTCCTCGCGCTGCCCGAGGTGCGCGCGGGGTATTCGGACTACATGAGCATGCTTAACGAGCGCGGCGTTACCGCCATCAAGGAGATGGCGTTTGATGACTACTACGGCTTTGCCGACGAAATGGCTCGCCGTGAGGAATCTGGTGAGCTGACGGTTCGCGTCTCTATGATGTCGCAGCCGGTGGGTGCCGGTGCAAATCTGGCATATGCCCGCGAGGCACGAGAGCGCTTCCGGGGACCGTTCGTTCGTTTTTCTGGCTTCAACCGTATGACCGATCGAGGCGTATGGGCGGGGCTTGCCGAGATGATTGACCCCTATGAGGACACGGCCGATGCGGGCGCTGCCGGCAAGACGGTTGTCGAGGAGCCCGAATGGGATCTGATTGAGAACGAGCTGCGTGCAATTGATGCTGACGGTTTCCGATATTCCTTGCATTGCCAGGGCGATGGCGCCGTTCGTCGCACCGTGGCGCTCTATGCCTCGCTGCCTCGAGACGAGCATGGACGGATGCTTCGACGCCATGCGATTACCGATCTCGAGAACTCTGACCCGACCGATCTTGTCGAGTTTGGCAAGTTAGGTGGAATTTGCGAGGTCTATCCGCAGATTCTGACGCTGGACCGGCGCGAGGATTGCCTGTCGATGATGCGTCGACAAATTGGCGAGACGCGACTTTTGCACAGCTGGAATCGCCGCGGCATGGAAGATTCCGGATGCACGGTGTGCTGTGGTACGGATTTGCCGCTGCTGGTTCCGAGCCTGGGCGAGTCAATCTACAGCGCGTGCGGCGGATTCTTCGCCGACGGACTGCCCGTGAATGAGGCCAACGTGCTGACGCTTGTCGAGCTCTTGCGCGCTTGGACTGCCGGGGGCGCGTACGATCTGATGCGCGAAGACGAGCTGGGTACGCTCGAGGTCGGCAAACTTGCCGATATCTGCGTGCTCGATCGGGATGTGTTCGACCTCGATTATCGCGACGCACGCGATCTTTCGGTTGATATGACGATGTCGGACGGACAAATCGTGTTCGATCGAAATAAGGAGGCATAGGATGTCTGAATCCAAACCGACGCTGCGCCGCGAACAGATTGCGGGCATGAATATCCACTACATCATGTGGTCGCTCGATTACTTCCTTGATGTGCAGCAGCGCTTGGGCTTTGAGTCCATTGAGCTGTGGTGCGCGGAGCCGCATGTGACGCTCGACCACACGGGCTACTTTGAGGCTGAGGTCCTGGCGAAAAAAGCTGCAGACCGTGGGCTTAGATATCGTACTCTGTGCCCCGAGAATGTTGTCTATCCTTGGCAGTACTGCGCACGCAAACCGTTGCATGAACAGCGCAGCCTGGCGTACTTTAAGCACGGCATTGAGCTTGCCGAGGTACTTGGGTGCGACCGTATGTCCGTCAACTCGGGCTGGGGCGACTGGGACGAGGACCGCGAGGAAGCCTGGAAGCGCAGCCGCGAGCACTTGTCCATTCTGGCGGAGTATGCCGGCGAGCACGGTCTGGTGCTTACGATGGAAAGCCTGCGTCCCGAGGAGAGCAACCTTGTGACGACGGTTTCCGATGCGAAGCGCATGATTGACGAGGTCGCGAGCCCGTACTTACAGCCCATGGTTGATACAACCGCGATGGGCGTTGCAGGCGAGACGCTTGAGGACTGGTTTGCCGCTTTTGGTGATGGGGCAATTCACGAGATGCACTTTATCGACGGCGACCCGTATGGCCATCTGGTGTGGGGCGATGGCAAGCACGATATGGACGCCTTCGTCGCCACACTCAACGCCCATGGTTTCGACGGCATGCTGGGCCAGGAAATCACGGACGGCCGTTACTACGATGACCCGGCGGCGGCAGATGCCAAGAACATGGCCGCATTCGAGAAATATCTGATTGACTAAAACAACTATCGGCCACGCAACCAACGTCATTGATTGCGGCCCAAACAAGAAAGGAACTGGATATGAACGCACACGATCTGATCAAAGAGGCAATTGCCGAGAAGGGCAAGTTCGACAGCGTCTACTGGATTGCTTGCGGTGGCTCCATGATCGATTTGATCCCGGCTCATGAGCTTCTGCAGCGCGAGGCAACCACCTTCACTTCGTATATCTATACCGCGCGTGAATTCGACATTATGCGTCCGCGTCGTCTGGGCGAGAAGTCCCTGGTCATCGCTTGCAGCCACAGTGGCAATACCCCGGAGGTCGTCGAGGGCTGCGAGATTGCCCTTGCCGCCGGCGCTACGGTGATCGCCCAGACCGACAACGCTGGATCCAAGATCGACTCCGGCAAGTGGACCACGTGGGTCTACCCGTGGGGCGAGGGCGTGCCGCAGGCCGAGGTCCCCGCTGGCATTTCGCTGTCGCTTGCGGCCGAGCTGCTCGATCAGCAGGAGGGCTACGCCGATCTTGCCGATATGTATGCCGGTATCGCCGAGATGGATAAGATTCTTCCCCCGGCACGTGAGAAGGTAAATGCCGAGCTGGGCGATCGTTTTGCCAAGCTTTGCCAGGAGCACGAGTTCTTCTACATTCTGGGCAGCGGTCCCAACTTTAGCCAGACCTACGGTTTCGCTATCTGCTCTCTTATGGAGATGCAGTGGCAGCACTGCAGCTACATCCACTCTGCCGAGTACTTCCACGGCCCCTTCGAGGCTACTCAGGATGGCGTTTTTTACTTCCTGCAGATGGGCTCCAGCGAGTGCCGTGCTATGGACGAGCGCGCCCTGGCGTTCCTTAAGACGCATACCGATACGCTGATGGTGCTCGATGCCAAGGAGTACGGTATGGAAGCCGTGCCGGCGAGCGTCCGTGCCTATCTGGACCCGGTGCTGTTCTACGCCATGAACTGCGAGCTGCGTGCTGCACGCGGCAAGGTGTTTGACCATGATCCCGATTTCCGTCGCTACATGGGCGTCGTCGAGTACTAGAAGGGTAAATACCATGGCATTTAACGTTAACGCGCTCGGATTTGGCGACAACGTCGTCGATCGCTACGAGCATATCCACACCATGTATCCTGGCGGTAACGCGGTGAACTTCGCCGTTTATGCCAAGAAATGCGGTGCCGCACGCTCCGCATACATGGGCATTTTTGGCAATGACGCCGCTGCCGAGCATGTCATTGCAAGCCTCGAGGATGAGGGTATCGAGCTTGACAAGTGCGAGCAGATGATTGGCGAGAACGGAGCGGCTCGTGTGACCGTCGTTGACGGTGACCGTGTCTTCCTTGGCTCCAACGAGGGCGGTATCCGTGGCGATGCGCGCTATGTCCTCGATCGCTTTGACCTTGCGTACATGAAGCAGTTCGATGTGGTTCATTCGGGCAACTATTGCTTTACCGAGCGCGAGCTGCCGAAGTTGAAGGCTGCGGGCGTCACGGTCTCTTTTGACTTTTCGGACGACTCCACCGACGAGTACTACGAGCAGATTGCGCCCTACGTCGATTTTGCTTTCTTTAGTGCAGCGGATGCTGCGAGTGAGGACGAGATTCGCGAGCGTCTGGCATGGGTGAAGGGCCTGGGTCCGCGTTTTGTGTCGGCTACGGCGGGCGCCGAGGGCTGCATTGCTTACGACGGCGAGCGTTATTACCGCCAGCTGGCTAAACCGGTAACGGACATGAAGGACACCATGGGGGCGGGCGACTCGTTCCTCACCTCGTTTTTGATGTGCTATCTCGATTCCGCCAAGCGCGGTGAGGATGGCGCCGAGGCCATCGAGCGCGCGCTCGACTTTGCTGCCGGGTTTGCCTCGACCGTGTGCGGCATGGAAGGTTCTTGGGGCCACGGAGCACCAATCGTCGAATAGCCGAGCGGTCCCGGGGAGGTGCAGGATCCTCCCCGGGACCTCGTGTGCAAAAAATGCCAAATATGAGTAATGTATCCATTTCGGTAACAGTACTCATATTTAGCATTTTTGCCCACTAGGGGTTAGCGAAGGCAGCGAAGGTCAAAAACATAGTGCGCATTTGCTAAAACTGCCGACTCGATGCGCTTTGCGTCGCAGTTTTTGAGCGAGGCGATGCGTTCTGAGGTCCTTGTGAGTGATCTGATGAGTGACTGCGCGCTTGTTTCTGTGTTTGGTTCGGCTGGCGCATCGGTCTCGAGCAGTAGACGGTCGAGTGGAATCTGTCGGGCATATTCGCGACCGCGCTTGGTGGCGAGCATGCGTTCGTTGACGGAAAAATAGCAGCCCGCATTACGCGCGCGGACGAGTTCGTCCGAAGTGCCGCTAAACCAGTGGAAGATGATAACGGGGGAGTCGGAGTTTGGGATGAGTAGTCCATGCGATTCGAGGACGTCCAGTACGGTTCCTGCCGAACGAACGGCGTGAATTGATATCACGCGTTCGGCAAGAGGGCACTGCACGAGTGTATCGCAGAGCCGGTCAAATGCCTGTATTTGTAGCGGCTCACTTCCATCAAAGCGCGCGGAAAAGTCGAGTCCCACCTCGCCGATGTAGTGCTCTTGAGCAGCAACTTTGCAAAGCAGATTGACTTCGGCAGGACCGCAGCGGCCGTCGGCGAGCCACCAGGGATGGAGGCCGATGCCCTTGATGACGGTAGGAGGGCGACGGGTTCGTCCATGTGCGTTAGCGAAGTCGCGTGGATCGACGCCGCAATCAAATAGACCCAAGCCCAGCGCCGTTGCCTCATCGGCAACAGCGTCCGGGTGAGCCATTAAATCAAGATGGCAATGTGCATCAAATAATCGGGGCTCCATCTCGGCGCGCTCCGCTAGTCCAAGCGCTGGCCATCGGCGCGCACGCGCTCGGTACCGCGGCCACTGATCTGGCGGATAACCTCGCCGGCAATCATCTGACCCATGATGGGCGGCATAAAGCTGGCGGTGCCCAACTCGGTGCGCTCGTGGATATTGGAAGGGTCGCGGGGCTGTGTCTTAACCGATTCCTCGCAGCTAAACAGTACATGCAGACTCTTGATTCCGCGCTTCTTGCATTCTTTGCGCATGATGCGGCTCATGGGGTCACGTACCGTATCGAAAATGTCGGCAAAGCGGAGGCACTCGGGATGGAGCTTGTTGGCCCCGCCCATGGAGCTAACCAAACGAATGTCGTGGTCCTGAGCATATTTGGCAATGGTGAGCTTGGCCGAGATGGTGTCGATGGCGTCGACGACGTAGTCGAGCTTGCCGTCTGTTTGCTCCAAAACGCTCGCGAAGAACTCGTCGATGTTGTCGCTCAGCAGGTATTCGGTGCGCTTGATAACGGTGGCGGCGGGATTGATATCGCGAATCATGGCTTCCATCACGTCCACCTTGCGCTTGCCGATGGTGCTGTGAAAGGCGATGGCCTGGCGATTGATATTGCTGGGCGCGATGATGTCCTTGTCCAGAATTACAAAATGACCAATGCCGCCGCGGGCAAGTGCCTCGCAGCAATTGGAGCCCACGCCTCCGCAGCCGAGCACCAACACCGTGGCGTTGGCGAGTTTATTAAGTGCCTCGCGGCCCATGATGATCTCGAGCTTGGTATCGCGCGTCTCGACGAGAGCAGCAGTTTCGGTCATAGACATCCTCCGATGGGGAAGCGAATCGTGTTTTGGCTATTGCCATTATAGGTAATCGCCCATAGGTTGCGACGGCGCTTACTTTGATGTGGTTTGAAGCATTGAGATTAGATAGTTAGACAAACATCTAAACATCGAGTATAGTGTGCACGTCATGAGAGATGATGAGAGGAGGTCTTATGCCGGGAGAGGGTTTTAAGGCGCTTGCCGATCCAACGCGACGGCGCATTTTGGAACTGCTGCGCGAGGGCAATCGCACGGCCGGGGAGCTTGCCGAGCATTTTGACATCAGCAAGCCGTCGTTGAGCCATCACTTGGCGACGCTCAAAAACGCCGGGTTGGTGACCGACGAACGTCATGGCCAAAACATCGTTTACAGCTTAAACACCACCGTCATGCAGGACTTGATCGGTTGGTTTATGGGCTTTACAAACACGGAAGGTGATAAGGATGAATAACGAAAACAAGGGCATTCACGCCACGGGGGTATCGCGGCGTGTGTGGATTGCGCTGATCGCTCTGTGCGTCGCCAATGTCGTAGCGCACCTCATGGTGATGCCGAGCTTGCCTGGGCAGATTCCCACGCACTGGGGCGCGAACGGCGCCGTCGACGGTTGGGGTCCCAGCTGGATGGCCTCCGCGCTCGGCGTGCTGCCTCTGGTGCTTCTCGCAATGTTCTGCGTGGTGCCGCGCATCGATCCCAAAGGTGAGGCATATCGAACCTCGGGCAAGTTCTATCAGGGCTTCGTAATCGCCTTCACCTTGTTTATGTGCGCCGTAAGCTGGTTGGGTGAGCTTACGGTCTGGGGCGTGGTGCCGGCGGTCGGTTCGGTCAACGTGCTGATTTCTGGTGCTATCGGTTTGCTGTTCATCGGCGTAGGCAACTACTTGCCGCGTGTGAAGCAGAACTATACGCTCGGTATCAAGACGCCTTGGGCGCTTGCCGATCCCGAGAACTGGCGCCGTACGCAGCGCTTTGGCGGTGCCTGCTTTATGGTGCTGGGTGTTGGCCTGATTGCGATGGGCGTGGCAGGTGCGGTGCTTTCGAGTGAAGTCGTCGCCGCGGTGATTGCGGTTCTGGCGTTTGGCTCGGTCGGAGCCGTCTACGTCTACTCGTATCTGCTGTGGCGCAAATCTCAGCGGGCTGTTCGTTAAGGTTGCGGAAAACTAGCGTACGCAGTTCATAGTGTGTCCCGGGGGACTTTTCCCAGGTAGTATTAGGGGGTGTGGGCAACCATGCCCCTTTTTCGCTAAGTTTCAGAGCCGGTTTCCTCATTTCGTTTCCACTAAAGCGAAACAAGAATATGGAAACAGCAGGTAGAAAGGATAAAACAGACAAATGGCGGAGTTTATCTACCAGATGTATCAGGCTCGCAAGGCCCATGGCGACAAGGTAATCCTTGACGACGTGACCCTGAGCTTCTACCCCGGTGCCAAGATCGGCGTCGTGGGCCCCAACGGTATGGGCAAGTCGACCCTGCTCAAGATCATGGCCGGCATCGAGGAGGTCTCCAACGGCGATGCCAGGCTCACCCCCGGCTACACCGTGGGTATCCTGCAGCAGGAGCCGCCGCTCGACGACGACAAGACCGTCATCGAGAACGTGCGCATGGCATTTGGCGACATGATCGCCAAGGTCGATCGCTTCAACAAGATTGGCGAGGAGATGTGCGACCCGGATTGCGACATGGACGCCCTTATGGCCGAGATGGGCAAGCTCCAGGACGAGATCGACGCCGCCGACGGCTGGGATATCGATTCCAAGCTCGGCCAGGCCATGGACGCCCTGCAGCTGCCCGATTCCGACATGCCGGTCAACGTACTTTCCGGCGGCGAGCGCCGCCGCGTGGCCCTGTGCAAGCTGCTGCTCGAGGCTCCCGACCTGCTGCTGCTCGACGAGCCCACGAACCACCTGGACGCCGAGTCGATCCTGTGGCTCGAGCACTTCCTGCACAACTACCAGGGCGCGGTGCTTGCCGTTACGCACGACCGCTACTTCTTGGATAACGTTGCCGAGTGGATCTGCGAGGTCGACCGTGGCCACCTTTATCCCTACAAGGGCAACTACTCAACGTATCTGGAGACCAAGGCCGCGCGTATCGAGGCTCAGGGCAACCGTGACGCCAAGCTCGCCAAGCGCATGGAGGCCGAGCTCGAGTGGGTACGCAGCTCGCCCAAGGCTCGCCAGGCAAAGAACAAGGCCCGTCTGGCTCGCTACGAGGAGATGGAGGCCGAGGCCCGCGCAAGCCAGAAGCTCGACTGGACCGACATCCGCATCCCTGTGGGCCCGCGTTTGGGCAACAAGGTGCTCGAAGCCCATCATCTGCACAAGGAGTTCGATGGCCGCGTGCTCATCGATGACCTTTCGTTCACCCTGCCGCGCAACGGCATCGTGGGCGTGATCGGTCCCAACGGCGTGGGCAAGACCACACTGTTCAAGGCGATTGTGGGTCTGGAGCCGCTGACTTCGGGCGAGCTCGAGGTGGGCGAGACCGTCAAGATCTCTTACGTCGACCAGAACCGTTCCGGCATCGACCCCGACAAGAACCTATGGGAGGTCGTCTCGGACGGCCTGGACCACATGATGGTCGGCGAGACCGAGGTTCCGAGCCGCGCTTATGTGGCGAGCTTTGGCTTTAAGGGCCAGGACCAGCAGAAGCGCGCTGGCGTACTCTCCGGTGGCGAGCGCAACCGTCTGAACTTGGCGCTTACGCTCAAGCAGGGCGGCAACCTGCTGCTCCTCGACGAGCCCACGAACGACCTCGACGTCGAGACGCTGTCCTCGCTCGAGGCCGCACTGCTCGAGTTCCCGGGCTGCTCAGTGGTCATTAGCCACGACCGTATGTTCCTGGACCGCGTCGCCACGCACATTCTGGCGTGGGAGGGCACCGACGAGAATCCGGGCAACTGGTATTGGTTCGAGGGCAACTTCGAGGCCTATCAGGCCAACCGCATCGAGCGCCTGGGCGAGGATGCAGCCCAGCCGCATCGTATTCACCGCAAGCTGACGCGTGGCTAGTAGCAAGTAGAAAGGCCGCCAGCAAGGGCGGCCTTTCTTGTAGCAATTGCACTGCAGCTATGTCCTGGCTGCTGGTTTGATTCATAATCAAAGTCATCTCTTTGGGATTAAAGCCCGTTTTTGCTATGAGTGATTTTCTAATTCCGTTTGAAACGTAAAGACGTATTGGGTTACAAGGACATAAGCAAATCGAATTGAAATATAACCAGTGCTGTAACGTTACAAAAAAGGTTATAGAATAGGAGTATCTTATAAGTCGCTCCTCTAGAAAGAAGAACATATGCTTTCGCGTCGTCGTTTTCTGCAACTTGTCGCGTCTTCAATTGTCGCCTTAGCCGCACGTCCGAAAGAGGTTTTTGCTTCGACGGGCAATATTGATGGTGAGTAGATACAATTTACTTCAGAAATTGCGCAAGAGCTTGCCGATAAATATATAAAGGGACTCCTCGGCTCTTCGTATACGCCTTCTGATCCTATTCCTTTTGTAGACGTTGATGGGTCCCCGCTTGGCTACATTGTTCCGGTTGTGACATTCAATAGAGCCGCGGGCTATTTGGTTTTAGATGCTTCAGATGATGAAATACTTACGGGATATCGTTTTGGAGACGGCTTAGTCAGCCCTATGGATCGGGGAGGAGATCTTGGTGTTGAGTCTTATTCTTTCAATAACCCAGTCGTAATGATCAATCCATTCGAATTCGGTGTGCAATCTTTGGACGGTTCAATAACAACAAATTGCGGAAGAACAATCCCGGCTGTTTCCATAGAAGGACGGCCTGTCGTTTTATCGAATAAACCTTCAAGCTGGAACGATGTCGTAATTTACGCAACTCAAATGCAGGATTACACAGTATCTGGATTTCGTTCCATTTCTCAGTTTATGTCATATGATGAAAGCGAGATTAAGAGGCTTACTGCCCACTATGCTTGTATGGTGACAGCTTTTTCGAACGTTGCGGAACTGTATGGCATTGCCAATTTATATAGCGACCCTTCGCAATATATGCAGATATGGAATTACACCAATACCCATGCTCTTTCCGATGAAGAACAGACTGTTCCCGGCGTTGTTTTGGGCGGAACGCCGATATCAACCTGTGCAACGGGGTTTACAAATTACTGCGCAAGCAGAGGAAGTACTCTTATCGCCCGCACTGTCTCCTCTCCGGCTATCGCGAGCATTCAAAATGAGATTAACTCTAATAGACCGAATGTTTTACATGCGAGTTTGTACAACGGATCAGCCCATTCTGTAACAGCGGAGGCTTACGCCACACTTACTGGTAAGAAAACTGGAGAGACAAGGCAGATGATTGGCATAGCGGACGGCTGGAATTCATCTTTATCCTTCCTGAAGTATGATCAGAGCTATTATGCGTGGACTTATGGAACGACTTTTTCGAAGTAGGGCGATTCGTCTAGCTCTGTCTTTGGTGCTGATGGCTTCATTGGTGGGCTGTTCAACAAAGGAAGAGATATCGCGCGGAGGTTCCGGAGAAGTGACTGCGACAGACTCAGGTTCATTAGAAATAGCTGGCGGGCATGCCGATGTGATGTTACAAGGAAAAGGCGTGCTTAGGTCGATTGATGCTGAAGACGCTGTCTGCTCAATAGAGGATTTGAAGACAGGTGAAACTGCATCGTACCGAGTTTCAGATAATGCTGCGAATATGATTGAGTCGATACCGACCGGAGCGCAGGTTTCTTTTAGATACTTTGCTCCGCAACTTGAGGATGAGCTTGCTTCTCTGGTGTCTATATGCGCCGATGACAACTAAAAGGCCTGAATTCAAACGGCCTCGGATGGTCAATTGGCTATCCGAGGCCGTTTTTTACTCGACCGGGGCTTCGACCTTGTCGATGGCCCAGGTGGCTCCGAGGCCGCCGGTGGTGTTGCGGCGAATGCGTACGGTGACTTCGTGGCGTTTGCCGGCCTGTGTGTAGCGCAGGGGGAAGCACGCGCGGTTACGGCCGGCCTCGATGGTACCGCGCTCGCGAGCGATCCAGTAGTACTCGCCGACGATGCCGAGGGTGTCAGCGCCGTAGGGGAGATAAGTCGACAGCTGGTGCAGCAGCGGGCTAGGGCAGAAGACCTCGGTCGCGAAATCGATGGGGAAGTCCCCGGGGATGGTCGGTGCTGCGGGAGCGGGGGCCGGTGCTGAATTGGGGACCGGAGTCGGTGCAGGTGTGGGAGCCTGGTCACAGGCGGGTGCGGATGCGGACTCAATGACAGGTGCAGACTCAGATGCCGCTTCTGGCTTAGCTATGGAATCTGTCGGTTCCACGGAGATGGACGTGTCTTCGGTCCCGGTTTTGGCATCGGCCTGCGGAGTGTCCTCTGCCTCGACGTTCGGCTTGGCCTCGACCGGCGTGGATACCATGGTGGTGATGCCGGCGTTGGCGTTCTCGGGGTCGTAGACAACCGTGAGCGAGATGGCAGGCTGGGGCGCCTCGGGCTCCGGTGTTGCCTCGGCAGCATCTTGATCCGCGAGCTCGTCGGACTGATTGTCCTCGGTGTTGTCGCCAAAGACATCGTGGTTCTGGAACACGGGCGCCTCGGGCTGGCCAGCCGCCTCTTCGGTTGTCGACTTGGATGCCTCGTTGAGCTCCACAGCGGCTTCCTGCTCTGGCATGACTTCGGGATCGGTCATGGCGGCGATTTCGGTTTCGGCTTCTGCTGCCACCTCAATAGCGACTTCGATCTCTGTCTCGGGCTCGGGCTCCGGCACAGCTTCAACCGCGGCTTCTGGTTCGGGACGCTTAACGTGCTTGGGGCGCACAGCCTTGAGGTCCTTCTCACCGCGCTTTTTCTTTTTGTAGGACTGCTTAGCGCCCTTGGCGGTCTTGGGCTTGTCCTCGCCCTTGGCAAGGGCGGCATCCCAGGCCTCGTTGGCGATGACGGTGGCATACAGGCGACCGCCCTTAAAGACGGTCAGCTTAATGCAGTCGTCAAGCTCTTCGAGCAGCTCGCGCGTGGATTCGAAGCCCAGGTCATAAGCGGTCATGTCGCCAGCGGCGAGCGCCTCTTCGACCTGCGTCATAAACGTTTGCTTGCCGCATCCAATCGCATCGCGCAGCAGGCGATACAGATAGATGTGGTTGCCCAGTGAAAGCGTGGGCCTAACTATTGTCTTGCTCATGGCAAATCTCCTCTTTACACATGTAAAGCATCTTACCATCGCATGGCGCTCGCCATGGCGGCGCCCAAGGCAAACGGGCGCGAACCGCTGTCGATTCGCGCCCGTTATACAGGTCGGTTATCTATGAGAGGCAAATGTGCCTAGTTGCCCGATGTCGCGCCTTGGCTTGAACTGTCAGATGCCGTGCCGGACGCGGTTCCGCTCGAGCTGTTGGTGTTGCTGTTGTCGGTAGATCCCGTACTCGGTGTATTGCCATTCGCCTGGTCGCCCGTGCTCGGTTGAGAGCCGTCAGTCGTTTGACTTGAGTCAGTCGTGCCGGATTGCGTGCCGCTGTTGTTCGCAGAGGAATCGACGCCCTGCGATTGGTTTTGGGTGTTCGAGGACGAATTGGCAGAGGTAGAACTGTCTTGCGTATCGTCCGTCTGTGCCTGCTGATCCTGCGACTGGGTGTTGCCATTTGCATCGCTCTCGGTCGTGCGCGACGAAAGGATTGGCTCGGGGCGCTCGCCCAGGCCCTCACCGGCAGTGGTGACAAGGATGGCGCCGGCGCAAGCGATGACCGCGACGATGGCGATGGCGATCGAGAAGACGATAACCTTCTTCTGCGTCTGGCTGCGCTCTGCCGCCGCCTTGGCGCGCAGGCTGTTGGGGGCGACGCGCGCCGTGGTCGCGCGCCCCGCAATCTGGCGCATCTCCTGCGTAGTCGCGGCGCCGCCCAGGTGCTCCTCGGCATTCAACTCAACGGGCTCATAGGCGCCGGCAGGGTAGTCGTTGGCGGCGTGCGTACCTTTGAGGGCTTCGGCGCTGGCAGAGATAAAGTGGCGGTAGACCTGCGAGGACACAACAGTGATGACTGAGCTCACAGCGGCACCAATCACCGAGCCGGCAATGCCGATCTTTGAAGCAAGCGCCACGCTCGTGGCGGCAGCTGCGGCGCCGGCGATGATCTGGGGAATGGAAATGTCATCGAACAGGCCCTTTTTGGGCGCGATGGCCATGGTCTGTCCGATGGAATGGTTCTCGTGCACGCCGTTGTTGAGCGATGCCGGCGTCATGACGCGCGTGCGCGGC
Source organism: uncultured Collinsella sp. (assembly GCA_900541475.1). Lineage (GTDB taxonomy): Bacteria > Actinomycetota > Coriobacteriia > Coriobacteriales > Coriobacteriaceae > Collinsella. The sequence goes on along the minus strand of UQJV01000004.1, from coordinate 60,067 downwards.
GCGTCGGTGTACTTGGTTGTCATACGGGGTCCTCCCGGTGTAAATCTACTTCGTTTCGTGTAGCCATCAGGGTACCCACCAGATGTGAATCGTACGTGACATTTAACAGATACCATCAACTCATCAAGGGGGCCTGCTGTCTTTGGTGCAATAGCTTGATGCTAAACTGGATTTACTATTGCGAGGTGGTTTACGTGATGTACCCGTATATGACATTCGAAGATGGTACCGAGGTCATTCATTCTGACCTGATTACAGATGGCGATATCGAAAAGGTTATCGTGCATTTTGAGCGACCGACGGTAGAGGGCTTCGACTCCGCTCGTTGTGAGTTGCCTTCCTGTTCGTGGACTGACTGGGAAGGGCATTTTACTCAGAGTGAAAAACGAGCTTTCGAAGAGTGTCTGAGCAAATAATTTAGATTAGTTCGAGTTTAGTTCGAATAAAGAAGCTGAATGCGATGGCCTAAAGCGTATGCATTTTTAGTATTAGATGCGTATGAAATGGAGGATGTGAATGGATGAGCTAATAGACTTTAAAAAACGATTTCTCAAGAATGGCGAGCTGGTTTCAATTCCAAAAAAGGAAAGCTATAAAAGAATCATGCTACTATGGGCCGTCTCTTTCTTTGAATTAAATACAAGTTATACGGAGCTTCAGGTTAATCGTGTGCTGTCACAGCTCTATCCTGATTATGCCGTGTTGAGGCGGTACTTGGTTGATTATGGATTCCTATTAAGGGATGAACGAGGCCTGAAATACGAGGTTAATCGTGATGTTCACGGTATTGAGAGCTAGCCGTCCGGTTCGGGTCCTATATATTGCTAGAGGGATAAGCGAAATAGGCAATTGGTGTGCGAATATTGCTTTGCCAATGCTGATTTACGAGGTAACTCACGATGTTTCTGCAACTGCTTTGATGGTCTGCTGCAGATTTGCCCCCTCTCTGTTTTCAGTTGCGCTCGCGCAGCTGCCTCAGAAGATGGGTATCGGGACACTGCAGGCCATGAGATTGGCAGACTTAATTCGCGCGGGATTATTCGTTTGCTATATTTTTGTTGATAGTAAATGGAGTATGTTTGCTATTACGTGCGCGGTATCGCTTTGCCGAACGGTAGAAATGCCCTGCTTTTACTCGTTGTTAAGAGCCAATACGAATAGTATCAATCGCGACGTAATTAATAATTCGTTTGGGTTCCTGCAGAATTTGATGATGGTTCTGGGGCCAGTTGCCGGCGGTTTTGTTGTCGCTCAATTTGGGGCGGAGGCTGTTCTTGCATTAGACGCGCTTTCTTTTGCCGCGTCGTTCTGGTTGCTGCGAGATGTTCCGTCGGTTATCGAGGTTAATGATAAAGAGGGAATAAGCAAAAATGAAAAAAACAGGACTGCATTTAGTGATCTTAGCGCGAAGCACTTGGCAATTGGTTTCCTATTAATCGATATTTCTAGTGGCGTGGCATTCGGCTCTCTGAATTCTCTTTTGCCAGCTATAGCGCAATTGCAATTTGACTCGTCATCGATACAATATGGATTCCTTCAGAGTAGTCTTACAATCGGACTGTTGTTCGGAAATACAATATACGGTCGTTTAATCAGTGGTTCCGATTGCGTTAAATCATATTGTTTTGTGACGTATCTTGCGCTCGGTGCGTATCTGGCGTTTGGCTATCGCTATGCGTCAGGGATATCGTTTATTTTCCTTTTTATCGTCGGTGCCGGAAACGCCATTCAAGATGTGCTTCTCATAACATCGCTGCAGGATTTGGCGAGAGACGGATCTGAATCGATAAGCCTGTTTTCAATTAGGGAGTCTTTGCAATCGGTTGCTGTTGTTATTTCAACACTTCTTGTTTCGCTGTTCACGAGCATCGCGATGTTCTCAATTCTCGTTACAGGACTTGGTGTATTTTCAATTATGATGGTAGTTGTGTTTCAATTGAATTATTTGCGAAAGATGTGACGTTGATATGCCTAAAACGCTTTTAGTATTTCCCCCAGGATGGAGTCCAGTGGGGCCGTATCTTGCCTTGCCTGTTTTGAAGTCATATCTTCAAGAGGTTGAACAATACAAAGTTGACATTGTTGACTTAAACGTGGAATTTTACGATGACCTCCTATCTTTTAGACATGTCGAAGAGTGCTGTAAAAGGTATCGGGAATCAAAGGATTCGTTTAGTTCGAATGTTCAATTAACAATCGAGTTGATACAAAAGTCGGCACTTAATGTTGACGAGGCAAAAGATATTTTCAGATCGAAGAGATACTTTAATCTAAAAGAAAGACAATATGCTGAAAACATTTTTAGAAATGCACTCCATATCATAAATCACGTCTCATATGGAGTTAAATACACGTTCAACTCCATAGATCTGCCCTATGATTATTATTCGACACCAGAAATAATGAAATCGCTTGCGGATACCTTGCATAATCCGTTTATTTCCTTCTATGAAACTGCCTTTCTTAAGCGTATTCAGAGGGAAAAAATCGAGTTTATTGGGATTTCGGTGAGCGGCTGTTTCCAATTGATTTCTGCAGTTACGTTAGCGAAACTGATTAAAGAAGAATGTCCATCTGTTAAACACGTCTCATTGGGCGGCAATTACATTACTCGTTTAGCAGATGACTGCATGAAAGAATGGCATCCCTTTTTTGAATACATTGATTCGATAATGATGTATGACGGCGAAGAGCCGCTTGCACGTCTTCTTGAGGCTCTTGACTCTGGTGATGACAATCTCGACTGTGTTCCAAACCTTTGCCATGCTAAAGGTGGAAAGATATATAAAAACCATCGGATTGAGCAAACATTTATCAACGATACAGTTCCCGATTTCGATGGCTTCGCCCTTTCTAAATACTTCATGCCTGAGCTAATATTGCCGGTTTATTCCTCTAGGCAGTGTTTTAATCATTGCGCCTTCTGCACCATTCCCGGTGCTACCGGTGGTTGTTACCGAAAGATGCCTATATCGAGAGTATTTGAAATAATGTGTCGGTTAAATGAAAAATACGGCACGAGAGTTTTCTCTTTTGTGGATGAAACATTCGAAGGCAAAAGAATGGAGCAACTCGCGGATGAAATAAACGCATCGGGAAAAACGTTTTTCTGGCATGGAGAAACGAGGTTCTCTCCAACCCTAAGTACAGACGTTTTTAACAAGATATACCAAAGTGGATGTAGGCAGATTCAGTTTGGCCTCGAGTCATACAACCAAAGAGTTCTTGATCTAATGAAGAAGAACACGAGAGTTGATTGGATTGATCGCAATATCCATGATTGTCTCAATGCGGGTATTCCTGTTCATCTATTTTTTATGATTGGCTTTCCGACCGAAACTAAAGAAGAGGCTCTGAACACCTTAGCTTATACAGAGAATGTTTTGAATTATTCAAAACAGGTATGTGGTGTTCCATATTCCACGAGAGGATTTACGAATTTTGGTCTCGTTATGGGGTCGGATGTTTGGAATCATCCCGATAAGTATGGTGTCTCTGTAATGCCGAAGTCCCAATATGAGGATTTGCGCCTCGAAGTGGATTATGTTTCAGGCACTGGTTTAACTTTAAATGAAGCAAAATCCTTATCTGATGAGCATCATATTGATTTTTATATGCAAGAGGTCATAAACGGTAGCGACACAATTGACTTGCCCCAGCGGCTTCATATTTCAGAGGTGACCTGGATCCTAGATTCTATTCACGCTGTCAGGTATAAGGGACATTTGACCAAAGTAAAGCGACGGCTAACTAGTCTAAATCCAGCTGATCGAATCTGGCTGGATTCCAAGACCTCTGTCGTGCTCGTTGAGCCATTTGCCTACTTCTATAATTCTGAATACCATCATGTCTATGCTGTTTCCCAGTTGGTATACCTTAAGTTGGCCCGTTTATTGGAGGCCGATTGTAGCATTTCTCTTATTCTTGATCAGGGCGACCTCGAGCTGACAAGGGCGATAGAAGAACTGTTGCATTATGGATTGCTGAATACAAATATCGATGCCGATTATGTAATGCACGATAATGGTTTTCAATTGGTTAAAAGTTCGTTTGTTAAAGAAGTCGGACGCTCAAAAGAGGGGTTAAGAGTACTGCTGAGTTGTGCCACCCATAGAATGTGTGCGGTTAATGATTATTCGTTCGCTTTGCTTTCGTTGTTTGAAAAGCCGATTACTAAGAACGAGGTGCGCGACATTTTGAAAAAAGAGGGACTATCGGCAAACGAGGAGCAATTAAACAAGTTGGTTGATAATTGCATGAAAGCAGATATACTACAATTGATTAGATAGAGGAGGTTTCTGCATGGACGTTATTAACAAAGATCTCTTGGAGCAACTGAAAGAGTCTCAGGAAGAGGGCGTCGTGGTAGAAGTGTTCGACTTTGAGGACTACATGGATAAATTCTGCCATTAGTTTCGGAATTTACTTGCCTCGCTTAAAGGAGAAGTCGATTATCGATTTCTCCTTTTTTAATTAAAGATATTTTTGGAATACATGCTCTTAGCACAGGTTGGCGTCTCAGTAAACTGGGAGGTTGCTTTGGCTAGTTAGAGATATGTGAACGTCCGTTAGACTGAATCTCAGGGTAGAAGGGGCCTCCAGTGTCCAGATCAACAAGGCAATGCTGCGTTTCGGCTAATAAGAACGACGGCTTTTTGCGTGTGGCGGCGGCCTCGCCCAAGATTCGCGTTGCCGATGTCGAGGGCAATGCCGAGGTTGCGTTGGCGGCTGTTCGCGAGGCTACCGAGCGCGGCGTTCGCGCGCTGGTGCTGCCCGAGCTTAACCTGACCGGCTATACCGCGGCTGACCTGTTCCATAACCGCACACTGCTGCATGCCTGCGAGGCGGCACTTGTGCACATCCTCGATGAAACCCGTGAGTTGCCGGTCGTCTTTACCATCGGTCTTCCCGTTGCAGTTGCCGAGAATATCTACAACTGCGCCGCCGTGTGCTGCGCGGGCGAGCTTTTGGGCCTCACGGCCAAGAAGTATCTGCCCAACTATGGCGAGTTCTATGAGCGCCGTTGGTTTGCTCCAGCGCCTGCGGATCCCGTGTGGGTTGAATTTGCCGGTCAGGGTCCGGTTCCGCTGGGTTCGGGGCTTGTCTACCGCTGCTGTGATGAAGGTGCCGAGGATATGGTGCTGGGCGTTGAGGTCTGTGAAGACCTGTGGGTGCCGGCGCCCCCTTCGACCGAGATGGCGCTTGCCGGTGCGACGGTGATTCTCAACCCGTCGGCCTCGGATGAGATTATCGGTAAGGCAGACTACCGCCGCAGCCTTATCTCCAATCAGAGTGCGCGCTTGTACTGCGCCTATGCCTATGCGGACGCGAGTGAGGGCGAGTCCACGACCGATATGGTCTTTGCGGGTGAGAACCTCGTCTACGAAAACGGCTCCAAGCTCGCCGCGACCAAGCTGCTTACCTGCGACATGGCCATCGCCGACGTCGATCTTGACCGCCTGGTTGCCGAGCGCCGTCGCTCGACGACGTGGACACGCGCGGACGATGCGCTGGAGGCCACGACCGTTGAGTTTTCGTTTGAGGGCGTGCTGGCCAAAGAGCCTGTCCTGCGCGATGCGCTCGGCATCGACCGCGCCTTCCCCCGCGCGCCCTTTGTGCCGGCCGATCACGGCGACCTGGCCGAGCGCTGCGAGACCATTCTTGACTTGCAGACCGCGGGCCTCAAGACCCGCCTTGCCCATACGGGTACCAAGGCTGCAGTCATCGGTCTTTCGGGCGGCCTGGACTCCACGCTGGCACTGCTTGTAACCGTGCGTGCCTTCGATGCGCTAGGGCTGCCGCGCACGGGTATCACGGCGGTCTCCATGCCCGGCTTTGGCACGACGCATCGCACCAAGTCGAATGCCGAGTCGCTTGCCCGCGACCTGGGTGTGAGCTTCCGCGAAGTCTCGATCCATGCAGCCGTGGAGCAGCATTTTAAGGACATCGAGCACGATCCGACCGTCCAGGACGTGACCTACGAGAACAGCCAGGCCCGCGAGCGTACGCAGATTCTGATGGACCTGGCCAATCAGGCCGGCGGTTTTGTCATCGGCACGGGCGACCTGTCGGAGCTGGCGCTCGGCTGGGCTACCTACAACGGCGACCACATGAGCATGTACGCCGTCAACGCGAGCGTGCCCAAGACGCTTGTGCGCCATCTGGTGCGCTATGCCGCTGATGTTTTTGGCGGGCGTATTGCCGAGGTCTTGCTCGATATCCTCGATACGCCGGTGTCCCCCGAGCTTCTGCCGCCCACGGGCGACGGCGAGATTGCGCAGAAGACTGAGGATTTGGTGGGCCCGTACGAGCTGCACGACTACTTCCTCTACTACCTGCTGCGTTTTGGCTTTGAGCCGGGCAAGATCTACCGCATGGCGCTCAAAAGCTTCGAGGGCGCCTACGACGTCAAGACTGTCCACACGTGGTTGCGTACGTTCTACCGTCGCTTCTTTGCCCAGCAGTTTAAGCGCAGCTGCCTGCCCGATGGTCCCAAGGTGGGCTCGGTGACGCTCAGCCCGCGCGGCGATTGGCGTATGCCGAGTGACGCCAGCTCGCGACTGTGGCTTGCGCAGATCGACGCGCTCAATCCAATTGACTAAGGTTGGCTAAATTGAACCAATGCGGGGGTTGCAAGCGTTACACTTTTGCAATCTGATGGCCCGTATCGCGCGGCGCTCTTGTCGGAGCGCCGCGTTTTTCATATCGAAAGGTGGCACCATGCAGGCATCGCAGCGTCTCGACCGCTTTGGCGCGGAGGTCTTCGCCTCGCTCAACAACAAACTGCTTGCGCTGAAGGCTCAGGGCAAGACCATTTACAACATGAGCGTGGGCACGCCCGACTTTAAGCCGTACGACCACGTGGTCGAGGCGCTCACGCAAGCGGCCCAGGACCCCGAGATGTGGAAGTATGCCCTGCGCGACCTGCCCGAACTCAAGCAAGCCGTGTGCGATTACTACGAGCGTCGCTTTGGCGTTTCGGGCATTACGCCGTCTATGGTGCAGTCGTGCAACGGCACGCAGGAGGGCGTTGGCCATTTGGGCCTTGCCCTGCTCGATCCGGGTGACACCATTCTGGTTCCCGATCCGTGCTACCCGGTCTTTGAGGCAGGTGCCAAGATCGCCGATGCCAAGCTCGAGTACTATCCGCTGGTGGCGGAGCACAATTACCTGCCCTATGTGGCGGGTATCGATCCCGAGGTGGCCGATCGTGCCAAGTACATGATTGTGTCGCTGCCCGCCAACCCGGTGGGCTCGGTGGGCACGCCCGAGGTCTACGAGGAGATCATCGCTTTCGCCCGCGAGCACGACCTGCTCATCGTTCACGACAACGCATACTCCGACATCGTGTTCGACGGCGAGCCGGGCGGCAGCTTCTTGCAGTATCCCGGCGCGCTCGAGGTGGGCGTTGAGTTCTTCTCGCTCTCCAAGTCGTTTAACGTCACCGGTGCGCGTATCGGCTTTTTGGTCGGTCGCGAGGATGTGGTCTCGGCCTTTGCCAAGCTGCGCGGCCAGATCGACTTTGGTATGTTCTTCCCGATCCAGAAGGCTGCTATCGCCTGCCTGAACGGTCCGCGCGATGAGGTCGAGGCGCAGCGTCTGAAGTACCAGGAGCGCCGCGATGCCCTGTGCGACGGTCTTGAGGGCCTGGGCTGGGAGCGTCCCAACGCGCATGGCTCTATGTTTGTGTGGGCCAAGCTTCCCGGTGGTCGCACCGATTCCATGGCGTTTTGCGAGGAGCTCATGGAGAAGGCCGGCGTTGTGGTGACGCCGGGCGCGAGCTTTGGTCCTTCGGGCGAGGGGCACGTGCGCATGGCGCTGGTCCTGCCGCCCGATCAGATTGCTTTGGCTGTCGAGGCCATCCGCGAGGCGGGTCTGTATTAGAAACCTGTTTCGACTCGTCAATAGCTCGAAACCGATTTCGTGCAGTTATTTTACGATTTCTGCAAACAATTTCGGTAAACGGTCGATTTTTGGCTGCGAATAGGAGCATAATCAAAGTCCCGATTGGATGTATTGGGATTACGGCAAGCCGCTCGGGTCGTTCCCGGGCGGCTTGCTTGTGGAGAGAGATGGGAGTTTCTAATGGTTAACGAGAAGAAGGTCGCTATTGTCGGCTGCGGTTTCGTTGGTTCGTCTTCGGCGTTCGCGCTGATGCAGAGTGGTCTGTTCTCCGAGATGGTCCTCATCGACGTGGACAAGAACCGCGCCGAGGGTGAGGCCCTGGATATCGCGCACGGCATGACGTTTGCCGAGCCGATGAAGATCTACGCCGGCGATTATTCCGATGTCGCCGACGCCGCCATGATCGTCGTCACCGCTGGCGCTGCCCAGAAGCCCGGTGAGACTCGCCTGGACCTGGTCAACAAGAACGTCAGCATCTTTAAGTCCATTATCCCCGAGATTAAGAAGTCCGGCTTCGACGGCATTCTGCTCATCGTCTCCAACCCGGTCGATGTTCTGACCTACGCCGCCATCAAGATGTCCGGCCTGCCCGAGGGCCACGTCATCGGTTCCGGTACCGTGCTCGACACCGGCCGTCTGCAGCAGATGCTTGGTGCCCATGTCGAGGTCGACCCGCGCGATGTCCAGGCCTATGTCATGGGTGAGCACGGCGATTCCGAGTTTGTCGCTTGGTCCAGCGCTCAGGTTGCCGGCGTTCCGCTGAACACCTTCTGCGAGCTTCACGGTCATCTGGAGCATGAGGCTGCCGAGAAGCGCATCGCCGAGGACGTCAAGAACTCCGCCTACACCATCATCGAGAAGAAGCACGCTACCTACTACGGCGTCGCCATGGCCGTTAAGCGCATTTGCACCGCCGTCATGCGTGACGAGCAGACCGTTCTGCCCGTCTCCTCGCTCATGGTGGGCGAGTATGGCCTGTCCGATCTTGCCATCTCCATGCCGACCGTCGTTGGCCGCGACGGCGTTGTCTGCCGCGTTCCCGTGCCGCTGAACGATGACGAGCAGCATGAGCTTACCGCCTCCGCCAAGGCCCTCAAGGACATCATCGACAGCGTCGACTTCTCCTGCTAAATCCAGCTCTTTTGGGCAACAGGCTACAATGAAAGGCGTCCGGTCCACACGGTCCGGGCGCCTTTTTGGTGCAAAGTAACCCTACCCCAATTCGCCATAGTTGATGGGAGAGTCATGTCGGATTCACCTAACTTTTTGACCTATGTCCAGACGGCGTTTGATCCGTTTGAGGAACGGTCGTTCTGCGCGGTGGATAGCCTGGTCTTTGCGTGGCTGTCCTATTTGCGTTTGCCGGGTGATATGGCGGAGCTGACGAACTGGCAGGGCCTTGACGTACGCGAGCTGCTGCGCGCCGAGTGCTACCGGGACATGATTGGCGACCTGTGGGATCCGGAGGGGAGCAGGGCCTTGTTGGAGGCCGTGGCAGCAAGCCCTCGCTACCGTGGCGTGCACGTTTGCGGCTATCGCGCCGTGAGCGATGTGGTGGCGACAGAGCAGTTTGCGGCTATGACGTTCCGATTTCCGGCGGGGTTTAGCTATCTTTCCTTCCGGGGGACCGACAGTACGATTGTGGGCTGGAAAGAGGACTTTAACATGGCGTTCCGGTGTCCTGTGCCGGCCCAGGAATCCGCGGCGCGTTATGTGGACGAGGCGGCGGATGCGATTGACGGGCCGCTTTTGTGCGGAGGTCATTCCAAGGGTGGAAACCTTGCGGTGTACGGTGCGGCGATGTGCTCCGATGTCGCCCGTGAGCGAATCGAACGGGTGTATTCCCATGATGGTCCTGGCTTCGTCGAGGAGTTTCTGAACGGCAACGCCTTTGCCGATCTTTCCGGTCGAATCGACAAGACGCTACCTCGGTCGTCGATCTTTGGCATGATGTTCGAGACACAGGAGGACTATGCCATCGTTGAGAGCACCGAGTTCAGCCTGCTGCAGCACAATCCCTTTAGCTGGGTGGTTGATGGTCGCGACTTCGTGTACTGTGAGCGCCTGTCCGCCGGTGCTCGATACGTTGATGGCTCCATTCGCGAGATGCTGCTTGCAGTGTCGCCTAACGAGCGCGAGCGTTTTGTGGATGCATTGTTCTCCGTGTTTGAGGCTACGGGTGCTGAGCGGTTTGCGGATATCGCCGGGAATCTGCGCGAGAGCCTGCCCGTGATGCTCCAGGCTGCGCAAGGCTTTGACGAGGATACGCGACGCTTTGTCTCGCAGACCATCGTGGCAATCCTTAAATGCGCACTGCTGCCCAAACGACCCCAGATCGACATGCCCGCTGCCGGCAAGAGTTTGGCAGAACAGCTCGAGGCTTGGCAGTCCGAGCTTCTGCGCTAACCATTGGTGCAAAGCAACCTGTCCCCGATGCACCAAGCTTCGATGCGCCTGGGGCGGGCTCGACCGCTATACTGGTTCGTGCCGAAATCGATCTAGAACGGAATGCCGTATATGAAAATCAATCACGCGATTCTGCATATCCTGGACTTTGACTCTGCCGTCAACGTTATGAGCCAGCGCGAGCTCGATATCGAGAGCCGTACCGTGCGCAACTTCGTGACCACGCATCTGCGCCGCGCACGTACCTCGGCCGACAATAAACGCGCCACGTTTGCCGAGAACTCTGCGTTTGGCGGCGAGCTCAAGGGCTATTTCTTTGGCGAGCGCGAGTTCGTGGACCTGTCGCAGCAGATTGCGGAGTTTATCTCCTCCGAGCTCACCAAAGCCGAGAAAGCCGAGTCCACCGACGTGCTCGTGGCCGATTTTGACGACGATGAGGATGCCCGCTGGTTTGCCGTGATGCTGCTGGGCTCCAAGCAGGCTTTTATGCACGAAGTGGGCCGCGAGGAGGGGGAGGTGCGCAATGACATCGCGCGCCACTACGCTATTCTGCCAAACCCCTCGCAAAAGGTGCCAAGCTATGCCATCGTGCGCGCGAGCACCATGGAGATCGGCTACGTGGACAAGAAACGCAAGATTGCCGGCGAGGACCGTATGCTTATCCCCGATGGCCTGCTGCAGTGCGACACGGGCGTGTCGGGCAAGGAGGTCATCGACACCGTGACGCGTGTGGTCGAGGAAGTCGCCGAGGAGCACGGTGCCAACACGGCCGTGGCACTCGCCAAGGTTAAGGCTGCCGTTGCCGAGAAGGTTGAGGATGACGAGGAGCTGCCGCCTTGGGATATCGTCGATGAGGTCTTTGAGGACGAGCCGGTTATCAAGGAGAGTGTGCGCGCGGCACTGACCGAGGAGAAAGTTCCTGAGCGCGTTCCCGTGGAGCGCAAGCAGGTCGAGCGCGCGGCCGTGCGCAATCACAAGATCCGTACCGACACGGGTATCGAGATCAGCTTTCCGGCCGAGATGGGTTCGAACTCCGAGTACATCGAGTTTGTCAACGAGCCCAATGGCCTCATCTCCATCGAGCTCAAAAACATCGGGTCAATTGAGAATCGATAAACTGCGCTTGGACGCCGCAAAAAAACAAAGGCCGAAGCCCCGGATGAGGGCTTCGGCCTTTTTGCTTGGAGCTGAATTGCGCCGTAGGTTGAGCATACGTCAGCGAAAACGCCCCTAAGCGAGCAAGGTGACGTGAAAGAGGAGGGAAGCGTACTTCGGTACGCGACCGACGATTGAACGTCAGATTGCCGCTTAGGGGCGTTTGCAGCGTCGACCGGTCCGTCGTTCGTTAGAACGACGGAACCAAAAGTGCAGCGTCGACTAGTTACGCGGTTTGGTAAAACCGCGTAACTTTAAAGCTGACGTAAGCCTTCCTCGAGACCGGTCTTGCTGTCGGTCTTTTCGTCGCGCATCTTGATGACGCGGGCGGGGACACCGGCCACGACGGCACCGGCGGGGACGTCCTCGACGCACACGGCGCCGGCGGCGACGACAGCGCCCTTGCCTACGTGCACGCCCTCCAGGACCACGGCGTTGGCGCCGATCATGACATCGTCCTCGATGATGACGGGCGTGGCGCTGGCGGGCTCCACAACGCCTGCCAGCACGGTGCCGGCGCCGATGTGGCAGTTCTTGCCCACGGTGGCGCGGCCGCCCAGCACGGCGCCCATGTCGATCATGGAGCCTTCGCCAATGACGGAGCCGATGTTGATAATGGCACCCATCATGATGACGGCGCGGTCGCCGATCTCGACGCGGTCGCGGATGATCGCGCCCGGCTCGATGCGGGCGTTGATGCCCTTAAGGTCGAGCATGGGGACGGCGGAGTTGCGGCAGTCGTTCTCCACATCGTAGTAGTCGATGGAGTCGGCATTGGCATCCAGGATGGCCTTGAGCTCATCCCAGTCACCAAAGACGGTCTTGCCACGACGACCGCCGTAGACGTGCGCATTGCCCCACTGGACCTTCATGCCCGGCTTCTCGCGCACGTACAGCTTAACGGGCGTCTTTTTGGGCGCGGTGGCGATGTAGTTGATAATCTCTTGTGCATCCATCTCGGCTGCGTTACTCATATATTGTTTCTCCTTTGCGTGGATACGGTTGATACCTGGTTAGGCAAACATGACCTGGTCGAACGTATAGAAGCCGGGTTCGCGGGTGACGAGCTTCTGCGCGGCTGCCAGGGCGCCGTTGACGAAGATCTGGCGGCTCGTGGCGCGGTGCGTGAGCGTGACCTCCTCGTCCTGGCCAAAGAAACTTACTTTGTGCACGCCGGCGACGGTGCCGCCGCGCAGCGAGTGCATACCGATCTCCTTGGGGTCACGCGCACCGCACATGCCCTCGCGGCCATAGACGGGGTAGTAGCCTGCCTCGGGCTCAGCTTCGACGATGGCGTCGAGCAACAACTTAGCAGTGCCGCTCGGGGCGTCGACCTTTTGGTTATGGTGCGTCTCGACGATTTCGCAGTCAAAGCCGGGCAGCTCGCGTGTACCCTGTGCCACCAGATGGCGCAGGACTGCGATACCGATGGAGTAATTGCCGGAGTGCATGACGCGGGCGTTCCGACCCAGCTCGCGCAGGCGATCCATCTGCTCGGGCGTATAGCCCGTGGTGCCCGAGACCAACGCCGCGCCCGTGCGCCCGACATAGGCGACGACGGCATCGAAGGTCACGACGTTCGAGAAGTCGATGATGACGTCGGCTGCCGGGGCGTTCTCGAGCTCGGACAAGTCGAAGCCGATCTGGGCGACGATGTCGAAAGCGGGCTGACCGGCGGCGTCGACAATGCCCTCGGCGGTAGTGCGGACGAGCGAGCCCATGCGGCCCGTTCCCATAATGACGGTCTTAATCAAGCAGACCAGCTCCCTTCAGAGCATCGGTAAGTGCAGTGCGCGTGTCGTCTGCCATGGGGCATAGCGGCGTGCGGTAGTTTGCCTCGATCATACCCATCTGAGCGAGCGCTTCCTTGACGGGGATGGGGTTGACCTCACTAAAGAGGGCGTTGATGAGCGGCTGACCGGCAATTTGGATGTCGCGGGCGCGCTCCACGTCACCGTCCAGATAGGCGCGGCACATGTCGTGCACGAGCTGCGGCTGAACATCGGCCCACACGCTGATGGTGCCCGAGGCGCCCAGGCTCATGAGCGGCACGGTGAGCGCATCCTCGCCCGAGTACATGCGGAAGTCGTCGGACAGCAGGTGGGCGATCTTGGCCGCGTAGGCGACGTTGCCCGAGGCCTCCTTAATACCCATGATGTTGGGGTGTGCGGCCAGACGCTCCACATTGCGCTCGCTGATGCCGCAGCCGCAACGGCCGGGGATGTTGTACAGGATGCAGGGGATGTCCACGGCATCGGCGACGGTCTTAAAGTGCCGATAGATGCCCTCCTCATTGGACTTGTTGTAGTAGGGGGTGATGAGCAGCAGGCCGTCGGCTCCCAAGCCCTGGTAGGTGAGCGACTTGGTGAGCATGGTTTGCGTGGAGTTGGAGCCCGAGCCGGCGATGACGGGGACGCGTCCTGCAACATGCTTGACCACGGCGGCGACGACGGAGTTATCCTCGTCATCAGTCATCGTGGCACTCTCACCGGTGGTGCCTAGGGTGAGGATGGCGTCGGTGCCATTTTGCAAGTGGAAATCGATAAGGCGCTCGAGTGCGTCAAAGTCGACACTGCCGTCCTTTTTAAACGGCGTAACAAGGGCGACGATTGAGCCCTCAAGATTGCGGATGTCCATGTTCTTCTCCTTCGCGTCCGCGATCTGGATGCGCTTATTCCATTGGGCGGCGACTGCCAGGCGCTCGTCCTGAGCGCGACGACGGGCGCTTTCGGCGCGCGATTTGGCCAGCAGTTCACGGCCGCACGGTAGCACGTCGAGCGTGGCAAAGTAATCGCCCGGGCGCTCGGCGCGGCGGATAAGGTCGGCCGCGCCGTCGGGGCGCAGCAGGACCTCGGCGGAGCGCAGACGGCCGTTGTAGTTGTAGCCCATGGAGTAGCCATGCGCGCCGGTATCGTGGATCACAAGCAGGTCGCCCATGTCGATATGCGGCAGCTCGCGATCGATGGCGAACTTGTCGTTGTTCTCGCATAGGTTGCCCGTGATGTCGTAGATGTCTGTGACGGGCGCTGCGGTCTTGTCGTCGCCACCCGGCTGGCCCATCACCGTAATGTGGTGGTAAGCGCCGTACATGGCAGGGCGGATCAGGTCGACGGCGCTTGCATCGACACCGATATAGTCCTTGTAGATCTGCTTCTCGTGGATGGCCTTGGTGACCAGGCAGCCGTAGGGGCCCATCATAAAGCGGCCCATCTCGGTGCAGATGGCTACATCGCCCATGCCGGCAGGAACCAGGATCTCGTCGTAGGCCGCGTGCACCCCCTCGCCGATGGCGTGAATGTCGTTGGCCTGTTGCTCGGGCAGATAGGGGATGCCGACGCCGCCGGACAGATTGATGAAGGCGACATGTGCGCCGGTCTCGCGCTCCAGGCGCACGGCAAGCTCAAAGAGGATGCGCGCGAGCTTGGGGTAGTAGTCGTTGGTGACGGTGTTGCTGGCAAGGAATGCGTGGATGCCAAAGTTTTCGGCGCCCTTGGCCTTGAGCATGCGGAAGGCCTCGAAGAGTTGCTCGGTGGTCATGCCGTACTTGGAGTCGCCGGGGTTATCCATGATGCCGTTGGAGAGCTGGAATAGGCCGCCCGGATTAAAGCGGCAGCTGACCGTCTTGGGGATGGGGCCTGCGACGCGCTCAAAGAACTCGATGTGGCTGATGTCGTCGAAGTTGACGATGGCGCCCAGCTTGTCGGCGAGCTCAAAGTCGGCAGCTGGCGTGTCGTTGGACGAGAACATGATGTCGTGTCCCGTGATGCCCAGCGAGCGGGCAATCATGAGCTCGGTATAGCTCGAACAATCACAGCCGCAGCCGTATTCGTTGAGAATGGAGATGAGCGCCGGGTTGGGATTGGCCTTGACGGCAAAGTATTCCTTAAAGCCCGGGTTCCATGCGAAGGCGTCGCGCACCTCTTGCATGTTGCGGCGGATGCCCGCCTCGTCATATAGATGAAATGGCGTGGGGAACTGCTCGACGATATGCTCGAGCGTCTCCTTATCCACAAACGGCTGCTTGGCCGCATATGCCTCGTTGGGGGTCAATGCCATGTCCCGTAAACCTCGCTATCCAGACGGCGCCATCAGCGCATCGAATCCACATAGCGTGGACCCCATGTCCGGATAGCGCTCCCGCATTGCTGCAGACAGTCCTGCGGGTGTTTCCCGCAGGCCCACCAGGTTGTTCGCGCCCGAAAAACCCAGTTCGGCGGGTTTCGCCTCCCCACGGGGTCAAAGCCTGCCGGCTCGCCCGCGGTTCTTCGTGCCCGCGCCTCTATCAAGTGGTAACGACCCTACCACGTTGCACTTTACCAAACAAGAGTATTCGTATATAACGTTTAAAAAATGCAGCAATATGCTGGAAACATGTGTGCCACAATCCTGTATCAAAATAAGTTGCAACAGATATGCCTCACGAAGGGATTCTCTATGACCGAGCTCCAAGAACTCCGTCGCTATCGCCGCGATCTCCATCGCATTCCGGAGCTCGATTTCGATCTTCCGCAAACCATTGCCTATATCGAGGGCGTGCTGGCACCGCTCGCTTGCGAGGTGACCCATCCGTGCCCCAGCTGCGTCTGCGCTTTCTTCGATGTTGGCGTTGATGCCGCGCATGCCACGGCGATTCGCGCCGATATGGACGCGCTGCCCATTGTCGAGGCAACAGGGGCAGCGTTCGCCTCGACACATCCCGGCAAGATGCACGCTTGCGGACATGACGGACACATGGCTATGGCACTTGCCGCCGCGACATATGTCGACCGTACGATTCGCGAACAGCCGGGCGCCATGAGGCGCAACGTGCTCTTTGTGTTCCAGCCGGCCGAGGAAACGACCGGTGGTGCCAAGATGGTATGCGAGAGCGGCGTGTTCGAATGCTACGGGGTCGACCGCATTTTTGGCTTTCACGTGTGGCCCGATCTGCCTGCCGGCACGTTGGCGAGCTGTTCCGGCCCGCTGCTGGCGCGTTCGAGCGAAACGCATATCCATATTCACGGTACGAGCATCCATATTGCTAAGACTTATGGCGTGCCGGTTGAGGAGTCGCACGATGCCGCGTTGGCGGCAGCGAAGTTTTTGGTTGCCGAGCGCGGGCTGATGGACGAGCTGGGCACCGACGAGCCCTGTATCGGCAAGTTTGGTCTGCTGCAGGCCGGTACCGTCTGCAACGCGGTGGCGGGGGAGGCCCATGTTGCCGGCAGCCTGCGTGTGTTTACGGACGACATGTTCGACCGTGCGCGTGAGGGCGTGCGCCGCGTGCTTGATGAGGCATGCGCCGCAACGGGCTGCACATATGACCTCGATTTTGCCGAGGGCTATCCGCCGGTCGATAACGATCCCGAGCTATTTGCCAATGTCGCGCCTGCCTTGCCCGAGCTGCAGCTCGTGGATGAGCCTTTGCTGATTGCCGAGGACTTCGCCTTTTACCAGCGCCATCTGCCGGGCGTGTTCTTCTTGCTGGGCACGGGTGTACCAGAGGGGCAAGAAAACCCGATTGACGCTGATGGCTGCCCAGCCTATGCGATGAGCGCTCTTCACACCGATACCATGCTCTTTGACGAGGAAATCCTGCTCAAAGGTCTCGATGTCTACAAACGATTACTTTTGCTTGGTTAATTGACGTGGACGTTTGTTCTCGAAAATACGAACAAATGTACGCTATAATAGGGATGTAACTCTATAGAAACGCTTGACGTTATTAACGTAAGGCGATACTATGATTACATCATATAAAGATGAAGACACTGAACGCTTTGCAATGGGTGTGCGGATTAGGAAGTTCATTCCTTTTGAGCGGGTCGCCTTGAGGAAGATTCGCCAGCTGCAGATCTGCGCTTCGCTTGATGATCTTCGCGTTCCGCCAGGCAATCGTCTTGAAGCGTTGAAGGGCGATCGCGCCGGTCAATATAGTATCCGTGTCAATGAGCGCTATCGGGTCTGTTTTGAGTGGAGACAGGGGATGGCTTGGAATGTTGAAATCGTCGATTATCACAAGTGACAAAACTGATGCTGGCTTGTTGTCGCCGGTGGCCCCCGGCGAGCTTCTCAAAGAGGAATTTCTTGTCCCTATGGGTATTTCTCAATATCGCCTTGCTAAGGAGACCGGGATTCCGGCTCAGCGTATTGGGCAGATTATTTTGGGAAGGCGTCGTGTTACGGCTGACACCGATCTTCGTCTTTGCCGCTACTTTGGCCTGACGGATGGCTATTGGCTTCGAGCCCAGATCGCGTTTGACCTCGAGGCAGAGAAGAGGCGCATCGAACCGGAACTGGATAAGATCGTTCCCGTTCAGCAGGTCGTTGCGTTGTAGCGCTCAAAGATGTTGAGGTTGGAGTGACGATGGAACGACGCCGACAGTCTGTCGTATATAGTCCTGGTGGGTGCGGATGCGGCTTGCTGCTGCTCCCGGTTATTGCTGTGAGCATTGGCGTGATGTTTGCGCTTGCTGGACTGGCGGCAGCGGCACTTGTGCTGTTGATTGTGGCCATTGGCGTGACGATTTGGCTCTGCCGCAATCGCGAGCAACGCCGTGCCGACGGTAACACCAATGTCGGATGGGTCTTCTTTCTGATCATTGCGTACCTGCTGAGTGTTAGCTACCTGGTGTTCTTTGTCCTGTTGATGATCAGCGCCTTTACCGGGGAATCCGTCACGGTGGGTTGATGCGCTGCCAGCAGACGGTCGCGCAAAGTGCGTTTGCTCGGCGTTTGGATAACTGCGTTGGCCGTTTACCGCAGCCTTAGCTCTCAGCTAATGAATTCAAGTTTAATCCTTCCTACGATGTGCTGTGTGCCGGCGCGGTGGCCGGATCGTAGGAAGGATGCATAATGGCAAAAGAGGGAAAGAAGTCGATTGGCAAGATTGTCCTAGGCGTCATCGTGGTGCTGGTTATTGCCGGTGCCGTGGGCTCTATGGGCGGCAACTCAACCGATTCGTCTGCGAACGATTCGGCAAAACCTGCCGAGACGACACAGCAGGCTGAGGAGCAAAAAGAACCGCAAGAACCGTATACCATTGCTGACGAGGCTGAAGACGCCTCCAATCAGTTTGCCTATAAGATCACGGGTACGCTGACCAATAACACAGACAAGGAAAAGAGCTACATTCAGATTGAGTATGTTCTGTATGATGCTGATGGCAACCAGGTTGGAACGGCTCTTGCAAACACCAATCATCTGAAGGCGGGCGGCTCCTGGAAGTTCGAGGCGCTGGGCACGGTGTCTCCCGATCAGGTCGCCAGTTGGGAACGCTCGGACGTGAGCGGTTTCTAGCATGTTGCATGCACTGGGGGAGGTGAGGCCGTATGCCCGATAAAAAGCTGACTGAGGAGCTGCTCAATGAGCTTCTCGATGCGCCAAGCATTGATGGTTATATCAAAGAGCACGACTTTGCCGCCCCGTCGCTTTCGGAGTATCTGAAACAGCTTTTGGAAGAAAAGGGGCTGGAGCGTTCGCGAGTGGTGCGCATGGCCGACCTCAACGAGACGTTTGGCTATCAGATCTTTACCGGTGCGCGGCATCCGAGCCGCAATAAGGTGCTGCAGATTGCATTTGCCATGGCGCTGACACTCAAGGAGGCCAACCGCGCCTTGACGGCGGCAGGCGCCAATATCCTCAACTGCAAGGACCGCCGTGACGCCATCATCATTTTCTGTATCGATCGTGGCTGCAGCCTGCAAAAGGTGAACGAGGAGCTGTATCGCTTTGGCGAGGAGACGGTGAGCTAACGGTTAGCTGCCGGCGGAGGCGCCGTTCACGACATTTTGAACGTGCAGGGCACGGGCGTCATGGTGCGTCCGTGCCCTGCGTTATTATGGACGCTATGGATACTCAGAGCCCAACATATTCCGATGATGAGCTGACCGCTGCGCTCGCCGGACACCTGGCGTCACTTGAGCGTGATGACAGCTATCGCGTAGACCGTGTACTCAAGCACTCCGACGTCGAGACGACCGAGCTCGTGTACTTTGAGGGCTCCGGCGGAGGATCTCTTGGTCCCTTTGTTCGCAAGCGCATCGACGCGTCGGCCCAGATTGGCGGGGCGTATGAACGCCTGTTTGCGGCCCAGCATGCCGGGCGACGTTACGAGCACTTGCCTCGGATTGTCGATTGCCACCGCGTGGGCGACGAGCTTTGCGTGGTCATGGAATACATCGAAGGCGAAACGCTCGGGGCCCTGGTGGGGCGTTTGGGTGCAACGCCCGATTATGCTTGTGAGCTGTTTGGCTCCCTTTGTGATGCAGTTGCGGAGCTCCACGCCGGCTTTGCGTCGGCGGGGGAGGTGGCTGCGCCGGTGATTCATCGCGACCTAAAGCCCTCGAATATCATCGTGTCGGGCGCGAACTATACGCCTGATGACGGCCTGACGTTTTCATCGCTGGTGATTATCGACTTGGGAATCGCTCGCGTGTGGCGCGAAGGAGCCGATGCCGATACCGTTAAGTTTGGCACGCGACCCTATGCGCCACCCGAGCAGTACGGTTTTGGCCAGACGAGCGTGCGAAGCGATGTCTATGCGCTCGGTGCCCTGCTGTTCTTTTGTCTGACGGGGGCCGACCCCAAGCCGGGCCGGGACATGCGCGAGCAATGCGAGGCATGTGACGTTCCCGTCCCGTTTGCCGATGTTATTTGCATGGCGATGGCGCTCGATCCGGACAAGCGCTTTGCAAGCGCGAAGGCGCTAGGGCACGCTGAACGCGCATCGTATGCGTTGTCCACACCGACGCCATCGTCCGCGCCGAATGTTGCTTCCTTCCAAGAGCCTCCAGAGCGGCGAGTTGTGTGCCCTTCGCCCGTGCTCCCCACAGATCAGTCTCAGGGTGGATTGCCGTTGGTGCCTGAGCGCCCGAATTTACTCTCCCACATTCCCGACACCGTTGGGCGCATTTGGAACGCATTCGTCTATCTTTCGCTACTTGTTTTCTTTGCCGGAAGCCATTTTGCCGTTTTTCATCCCACAGGCGCCAACCAAAACTACCCGATGTGGTTTCTCGCGATTGAGTATTTTGTCTTCGTCGACGGTTTCGTAGCGCTCATTCATTTTGTAATGCTCGATAAACGCCGCCTTCGCCGGCGGTTTGAGCTACTCGATAGATATCGCGGTAAAAAGCTTGCAAAGCTCTGTTTCAAGGCTATGGGTGTGCTCTTGTTGGCAATGATTATCATTGTTGCCATCGCAAACGCGACGGGCGTCGTCGATACCTCCGTCGCGTAAAAGAAAAAGGGCCCCGATTGGGGCCCTTTGACGTTGATCTTAGATGCGGTTCATCTGGGTTGCAACCTTGTTGTACCAGTCCTGCCACGTGGGCGGGCAGTACTTTTTGGCGGCTGCCGGGGTAAGCGTGGAGCCATAGTTGGCGCCCAGGTAGGCGACGTGGGCAGAGACGCCCTCGCTCCAGCTACCAAAGCTCCGCCAGCCGCCGCCACGGGCGCTCCAGCCCCAGGCGTTATAGGAGCCGGCACAATAGAGGCCCTTGCTGCTTTCGACGCAGGCGATGGCAGGGGACCAACGGGGGTCAACACCGGTGTTCCAGGCTGCCACGGCAAAGTTATAACCCTGGCCTGCCATGGGGGAGCCGGCGAGGTAGTTGTCAATGCGACTCGTCCACTCGTTGATAAACGAGTCGTAATCTGAGTTACCGGTATTGGAGTTGTTCACCGTGGTGTCGATGGTGGCGTTGGCGTTGTTGGCCTGGCTGTTGGAGTTGTTGCCGCTTACGCCCTCGCCCGAGAGCTTCTCGGCGGCAGCGGCCTTGTCTGCCTCGAGCTTGGCCAGCTCGGCGGCATTTTCCTGCTCGGCTTTTGCCTGGGCTTCGCTGCGAAGCTGCTGGGCCTGTGCCAGTGCATCTTCGGCGGTTTTCTGCTCGGTCTCGAGTTGGGATTTAGCCTGTTCAAGCTCGGTCTTGTTCTGCTCGAGCTCGGTCTGCATCTTGTTGAGCTCTTCGATCTCATCGACGCTCGAGCTCGCGATCTGGCTGGTGTACCTGCAGGTGGTGATGAACTCGCCAAGGCTCTGTGCGTTGACCAGGAAGCTCACGATGGGATTGGTGCCCTTCTGGTACTTATACAGATCGCGCATGGCGGAGCTTGCCTTTGCCTGCTGATCGGGAAGCTCGGCTTCGATTTGCTCGATGCTTGCCTCGTTGGTGTCGATTTGCTTTTGCAGATCCTCGAGCTTGGTGCGGGCCTCGTTGTAGGCGCTCGTGGCGGCTTCGATCTTCTGCTGGGCGGCGGAAAGCTGATCCTGCGTTGCCTGCGAGGCGGCATAGGCCGCGACGGGGGAGAGCATCGGCGTGGCCGTCAGTGCAACGGCGAGCGCGGCGCTCGTGATGATACGAGCCGACCTCGACGCGATGAGCGCTGCGGTGCGATGGTTCGAATGCTGCATCCAGTCCCTCTGTAATCAATCGTAGGTTATGGTTCGAACGGTATTCTACTACTGCTTTCGACCTCAACTTGAACCTTAGAGGTTCTAAAGGGTCAAGTTGAACTTGAGGCTTTGGCCTTGACCTGCAGTTATAGTGAATTGTTGAGAAACCATAGAGTTCAACTTTAACGTTACGGAACCCTATCGAAGCTCGATTTAGAGCTGAAAAAGCTGCCTCACGTGGGGTTTTGCAACTATAGGGTTCCTTCGCGGCGAGCCCGCTCCACCTCTTTAAGTGCTTCAGCAGGGGTGAAGGAACAGGTGCCATCGCCAAGTTTGACTACCTGGATATCGTCCCCGGTATGGACCTCTCCGCCGTGAAGGACTACGCCAAAGATGCCCTCGTGGGGAAAGAAGGGCCCCGGCTCGTTCAGTCCGAGTCGGGGCTCATTGCGCTTGGTTGCAGTTGTTGCACGGCTGGACTTACGGGGAGAGCTGACGTTCGCCCAGAAAAAACCGACCAAAAAGCCTGTCCCAAATTGGCAGGTTAGAACAGGAAGCCGAGGACGATGAGGGCAATGCTGACAATAAGTATGGCAATGTCCAGGCCCTTGATGGGATAGCGCTTGTACGAGCTCGCGCGCGTGCGTAGGTAGAAGCCACGCTGTTCTGCCGCCAAGGCCGTGGCGTCGGTTTTACCCACGCTCGAGATCAGTAGCGGCACGCACAGCGGCAGCATGAGTTTGAGCTTCTTGATGGGGTTTTTGGTGTCATACTCGATGCCGCGTGCGGTCTGCGCCTCCATGATGGCGTTCATCTCCTGGCCAAACACCGGCACAAAGCGCAGTGCCGTGGTAAAGGTGAAGGCGTAGCGATACGGCACGTGCAACACCTCCACGCAGGCGTTGGCAAGGTCGTTGAGCTTGGTCACCATGAGCATCAGGATGAGCGGAAGCGCCACGCCCAGCAGGCGCAGGCAGGCCTTGGAACCGGTGATGAGACCCGTGTCGGTAACGAAGCCCCACACCACGTTGCCATTGCGCATAAAAGTTAGCTGCAGCACCAGCATGATGAGTGCGAGTGGAATCAGCAACTTGAGCAGCGCGAGCAGGCGGTCGACGACGCCGGCGTAGGCTCCCAGCGCGAGCGTGAGCGCCAGAAAGCCCAGCAGTGCCACATAGGTGTCGGACAAGAAGATGCCGATGATGATGGCGGCGGCGAGGCCCAGTTTGATGACGGGGTTCAGGCGGTGTAGCAGCGTGTCACCCGGCATGTAGTCGATGACGTTAACCACGGCGGACCATCTCCTCGGTAATGCGAACGATATCAGTGACCTCACTCACCTGCGTAAAGGCGGGCGAGACGGTGGATGCCAGACGGCGCGAGAGCTCGATGATCTGGGGCGGCTCAACGTAGGCACGCTGCATGAGTTCGATATTCGAGAACAGCTCGTGCGTGCGGCCGCGGTCGAGGATGCGACCGTTGGCCATCACCACGATGCGCTCGGCAAAGTCGGAAACGACTTCCATGTCGTGACAGACCATGATGACGGCGCAACCGCGCTCTGCCATGGTGCGCACCGTTTCCATCACGGTCATGCACTCGTGGTAGTCTAGGCCGCTCGTGGGCTCGTCGAGCACCACGATCTTGGGCTCGACCACTACAACGGAGGCGAGCGCCACCATCTGGCGCTGGCCGCGCGACAGCGAGAATGGTGCCTCGTCGGCGGGCAGACCAAAGCGGTCGATAACCAGCTGGGCGCGACGCAGGGCTTCGGCGCGGTCGATGCCGGCAAGTTCTAGACCAAAGGCGACCTCGTCGAGCACGGTGTCTTTGCAGATTTGACGGTCGGGGTTCTGGAAAAGCGTTGCCACTTCGCGTGCAATGCGGCTCGTGGGAACCGATGCCGTGTCCAAGCCCGTAACGCGCACGCTGCCCGATGCGGGCTTGAGTAGGCCCGTGAGCAGTTTAGTGAGCGTGGTTTTGCCGGCTCCGTTTTGGCCGACAATGCCCACGAGCTCGCCGGGGTAGAGCGTCAAGTTGAGGTCGTGGACGGCGGCGCCTCCATGGGGGTAGGAAAACTCGACATGGTCAAAGGTGAGCACCGGCTCGGCGTCTTTCGCATGCGGGCGCAGCGACGGCGCGTGCGGGGAGCCTGCGGGCGCCTGGGTATCGCTTGTCGCACGGTCGGGGTCGACGATGCCTGCGATCAGGCGTTCCGCCTCGTCGACATCCAGACAGGACGTGCCGCTTACCAGGCCATCGGCCTCGAGACTGTTGAAGATGCGCGTGACGCGCGGGCAGTCGACGCCGATGGCGCGAAGCTCGTCGGTGTGCGCGAAGACCTCGTGCGGCTCACCTTGCAGCGCGATTTGGCCGTGATCGAGCACCAACACACGGTTGCAGTACTCCGAAAGTAAAGCGACCTTTTGCTCAACGACGACGATGGTGATGCCGAGCGCGCGGTTTGCCTCGCGCAGCGTCTCGAAGACTAAGGTGGAACTGGCGGGATCGAGCGCTGCGGTTGGCTCATCGAGCACTAAGACGCGCGGACGCATGGCGAGGATGGCGGCGATAGCTACCTTTTGCTTTTGGCCGCCCGAGAGGGTGGCGATCTCGCGGTCGCGCAGGTCGCTGATACCGACGGTTTTAAGCGTCTCGCTCACGCACTGCTCGATCTGGTCGTGCGGAACGCCAAAGTTCTCGAGGCCAAAGAGCATTTCGTCCTCAACGACCGAAGCGACCATCTGCGTATCGATGTCTTGCAGCACGCTGCCGACGATCTGTGATATGTCGGTAAGCGAGACCTCGCAGGTGTCGTGGCCGTCAACTAACACGGAGCCATAAAAGGCGCCGGTATAGTGGTGAGGCACGGCGCCCGACAGACAGGCGACAAGTGTGGACTTACCGGCGCCCGAGGGCCCGATGATACCGATGAAATCTCCCTTGTTCACGCTGAGCGAAACGTGGCTGAGCGCCTGCTCGGTTTGCGTGCTATAGGAGAACGAGACATCGTCGACGTTGATGATCGTTTCCATAGATACCTTTCATAGTCATTGGGGACGTTCTTACATGACTGGTCGCTTAGGAACGTCCCCAAATGCTCGTTGTTTGGGACAGTCTTTGGTGGTAAAGCCGGGCAGGTTAGTTGAGCTTAAGGGCCTTCTGGATGGGCAGGTAAAGGGCGCCGACCAGAATTGCGTTAAACACGGCGGTCATGGCGACGACGGGCAGCATGGCTGCGGCGAGCTCGCCCACAACGCCGAGCATGGCCATCTTGATGACCATGAAGATGACGCCCGAGACAAAGGTGGTCACGAATGTTGCGACGATGGCGATGACGGGCTTAACCTGGCCGTCCTTGGCGGTGGCGTTGACAACGACGGCCATGAGCATAGCGGCGATGCCCTCGGCGGCAAAATCGACAAACGGCGAGGTGGTAGTGATCTGGATCACGGCCGCCGAGATGAGACCAATGACGAGCGCCTGGCCAATGTTGGGACGAACGACCAGGATGGTGAGGCAGAAAGCCGAGATGATGAACTCGGGGCTGATCATGCCGCCCGAGATGCCCGAGATTGCCTTGCCGACGGTGAAGTTGAGGATGAAGCCGGCGGCAAGCAGGATGGCGAGCAAGACGAGGGCGCGGACGTCGAGTTTGCCGCGGTCGGCGGTCTGGACGGTGCGGGGCTGGGCGGTGGTGGTGTTCTGAGACATGGTGAAAATCCTTTCGGAGGGGAAGTGCAAGAGAAGAAAGCGGAGGCGCGTGATGCGAATGCGATCGGGCTCGAGATAGAAAAAGGCCCCCGGTCGAAACCGGAGGCCTTCCAATCACCTAGAGCGCAAAAACAGGCGTGAGGGACTCACTGTCGACCGATCGTATTCGCATCACGCCACCACCAGTTGTTGAGAGACTTCATCGTGTTCTTCATGTCGGTGGCTCCTTTCATGATGTCGTGGCGCGGTCGCACCTTGTTGCTGTTGCGCTGCACTATAGCACAGCAAAGTGTTTGCAGGAAATCTTTTTTGAAAAGATTTCAGTGACGTTTCCCGCCGGTCGAAGGGGCGGGCTGAGCGGGCGGGGGCGACCTGCGCCATCCCGCCCGCGCCTTAGGGTTTCAGGGCCCTAGGCCTTCTTGCGACGATAGAGCACGAAGCCGCAGGCACCGATGATGACGACGGCGCCAACGACCATGGCGGCCACGTTGTTGCCTTCGGACTTCTCCTCGGTGCCCTCTTCCTTCTCGACCTCGGGCTCGGCTACGTCCTCATCAGAGAGCGCCTCGTCGGCGTAGGTGATGGACTCGACCAGGCAGTCGTTGTCGGCATCGTAGTCACTCGGGACGAACTCCTCGGAGAAGTTGCCCTCCTTGAGGTAGTCGCGCATCTCCTCGAGCATGGCCTTGCACTTGAGGTAGGTGTTCTTGGTGGCAGCCTTGCCGGCCTTGTTGGCCAGGGCGGTGCGGGCCTCGGTGCCCTCGGCGGCCTGCATGGCCTCGTCGACGGTCAGGTTCTGCTCGATGAGCTCCTTCTGCAGGGCGTCGAGGTAGGCGCGGACACCGGTAGCGCAGTGGTCGCGGTTCTCATAGGCGAGCGTGTTGATGTCCATGAGGACGTAGTTGATGGAGTTCTTGGGCTCCTCGTTGTTCACGACGTCTTCCTCTTCGCAGTGATCGAAGGAGACATCCTGATCGCTGAAGTAGGGGCTGACCTCGGTGAGCAGTGCAGAGTAGAAGGGGATGGCGACGGAGAACTCGGCGTTGGAGAGCATCTCCCACTGGATGGTCGCGATCTCGGGGTCCATGCCGTGACGGATCTGGAAGGTGTGGATCTCGGTGTTGCGGTTGGAGCCGATAGCATAGGCACCGTCGGTGTTGGCGTTGAGGCCGGCGACATTCTCGCCGCGAGCGGCGAAGGAGCGAATCATCTCAAAGGTGTTCCAGTCGGACTTGCCGGGCTGGAAGAACAGCGGCTGCATCTCGTGGACCAGGGCGCCGGTTGTGGCACGAGCGTCTTCGCGCTCGTCCTTGACGATCTCGTAGTCGGTGCCCTCGGCAAGCGGAGCCATGAAGTAATCGCGGCCCTGGACATAGCGCGACCACTGGTGCATACCGGCCTCGCTAATCTCCTCGCCGTAGGTCTTGGCGACGTCGAACTTGCCGTCGGTGTACTCGGCAAAGCCCTTCTCCTTAGGCATGGACTCGATGCCCTCGGAGTGGAGGCAGTTCTCAGTGTCGTCGAGGTCGACGTCATAGGTGAGGTTGCCGATGTTGGGGTTGAGCGAGGCGATATCGTCGGTGAGTCTCATGGCAATCCACTGATGGCCGGAAAGCGCTGCAAACAGCCAGGTCTCGTTGTTGTCGGCAATGATGATCTGGTCGTTGGAGCAGACGCCCTGCTCGTCAATCAGGCTGCCGAGGAGCTCGACACCTTCGCGGGCCGTGGCGCTCTCGCCCAGAATGACGCTGGCGTAGTTGTACTCGCCGATGCCGGTCTCCTCGGTGACGGGGTCGGCTTCCTCTGCCTTCTCGTTATAGGAGGTGCTCAGCGTGGCAGAGCAGGAAACGCCCTTCTCGTTGATGCCAGCCTCGGAATATGCGTCGTAACGATCTTCCCATTGCGAGGGGTTGTCGCGAACGAAGGTGTAGCGGTAGGTTGCGCCCTTGGACTTGTACTCAAAGCCGGATTCGACCGAGGTGTACTTGCTGCCGTCCTTGTGTGCGGGCTCGATGCCAAAGTGCTTGATGTAGCGCGGGCCGAAGTCCTCGGAACGGCCGTAGTACGTGTTGCCGTCTGCCGTGAGCTGGCTGCCCATGTAGATCTGGGTGCAAGCGAGCGCCGAAGTCGGCATGGCCATAATGGCCGCTGCTCCAAATGCAAGGCCGCAGCCGAGCTTCTTGAGCGTGTTGACAGGATGAGTAAACCTCATGATCCCTCCCAACTGTTGAAACCCCGCGAAACCGTACGGAGTTTCAGCTAATAAATACATCTACTAGCCTAAAGGAAGTGTAAAGAGTATTCATTCGACAACAGCTTTTACTCGATGAGCGTGAAGAAATATACGATGAGCGGATAATAATACTCATTTTGTGGCTTTAGTTAAATAAAGGCACCCTGCATTTACTGTAGCTGAATAAAGCATCAGACAGTGCTCAAAAAGAGAACTTTCCCGCTGTTTAGAATTTGCATAAACAGCGGGAGAGTCGATAACTGGATGAATATCATACCAATGTGGATTTACTTCTTTCGGCGGTGAATCACATTGATGGCGTAACCGACGAGCATGGCCAAGACGATGACGATAAAGCCGATCAGGGGATTGTCGTTCATGGGGTCCTCCTATTTTCCGAGCGGTGAAAATTCGTCGACGATGAGGTCGAGACATTGCGGCAGCGCGCGGGCGCCAAAGACGCCGGAGTTGCTGGAGATGATCTCACCATCGAACTGCATGCCCAGCGATGGCGTGCAGGTGATCTTGGCTTCCTTGGTCTGGATGATCTTAAACTGCGGACGGCCGAGCACTTTGCCAGCGGGGTCGAGCGCGGCGGTAATTACCGTGGGGAGCAGCTGCACCGTGCGTACGGGCTCAATAACGACGATGTCGACCATGCCGTCGTCCATGCGGCAGTTAGGGAATAGGTTGATGTCGTTTTGGATGACCGAGGTATTGCCTGCCATGCAGCAGATGCCGTCGAGCTCCTCGACAATGCCGTCGTGCTCAATGGTGAAGTGTGCCACCGTGGGGTTGGGCGTAGCGAGCGCGGAGAGGAAGTAGGCGATCTCGCCAATGTCGTTTTTGGTGGGAGCGGCCTTCATCATGATCTCGGCGTCGAAGCCCGAGCCGGCGATGATGATAAAGCCGTGGCGCTTCTCGTTGCCGTTCTCGTCGAGCCAAAAGAGCTCACCCATGTCCACCTTGACCGTGCGGCCGGCGCGGCAAGCCTTGGCGAGTGCCGCCGCCTCGGGGGCATTGCCGATGTTGTTAAAGAACAGGCAAGCCGTGCCGGAGGGGAAGACGAGCGTAGGGACACCGCACCCGCGCATCTGGTCGAGCACGTTGGAGACGGTGCCGTCGCCACCCGAAACGACCACGCGATCGAACTCACGAACGTCCTCTACCGCGTCCTCGGGCTCCATGCCATCGCCGATAAAACGCATCACGACCTCGTCGCCGCCCTGTGCAAGGGCGTGCGTGAATGCGAAGATTTCATCGGAGCTGGGACCCGATGCCGGGTTGTGGATGATAAGGCAGCGCATACTTACGTTCCCGTTCTGTGACTAACCGAGTATAGTTGTAGAGCAATGCCGATATCCTACCCGTGTTTTTCGGGCCTAACCTTATTCGATGGGTTGATATGTACATTTCCACACATCAGGCTCTGGTCGACTTTTGCCAGCGCGCCCGCGAGTTCGACGCGATCGCCGTCGACACCGAGTTTTTGCGCGAGCGCACGTTTCATCCGCGCCTGTGCCTGGTCCAGATTGCCACCCCCGCCGAGAGTGTCGCGGTCGATCCTCTGGTGATCGACGACCTGTCGCCGCTTGCCGAGCTTATGGCTGACGAGGGCGTGGTCAAGGTGTTCCATGCTTGCTCTCAAGACATGGAGGTTATGCTCCATACCGTGGGCGCACTGCCGCGACCGATTTTTGACACGCAGGTTGCCGCCGCCTTTTTGGGCGAGCGCCAGCAGATCTCGTATGGTGCGCTCGTTCAGACGTTCTGCGGCGTATCACTTCCCAAGACCGAGTCGCTGACCGATTGGTCGCGCCGCCCGCTGAGCGATAAGCAGATCGAGTACGCGATCGATGACGTCAAGTACTTGATCGTCGCCTATACCGAGATGATGAGCCGTCTGCGCGAGCTGGGCCGCGTGGACTGGGTGCTCGATGAGTTGCGCCCTCTGGCCGACGAGTCGCACTACCGTGCCGATCGCCACGAGGCATTCCGCAAGGTCAAGCGCATCAACTCGTGTAGCCGCCATCAGCTGGGCATTGCGCGTGAGCTTGCCGCCTGGCGTGAAGACCGCGCTGAGCGCCGCAATATCCCGCGCAAGTGGGTTATGTCTGATGATACGCTGCTAGCCCTGGTTAAGCGCAATCCCGTGCGTGTTGAGGAGTTCCGCAGCATTCGCGGCACCGACCAGCTGGGGGAGCGCGACGTGGATGGCGCGTTGATGGCCATCAAGCGCGGCGCGAGTTGCCCGCACGACCGCCTGCCGCTTATGGTGCGCGGGCATCGCCAAATCTCTCCGGAGCTGGAGAGCGTGACGGATCTCATGTACGCGCTCATTCGCCTGGTTGCCGAGCGCTCGGGCGTGGCGACCTCGGTCATTGCCTCGCGCGATGACCTGGCCGACTACATTGAGCATCCTGAGCAAAGTCCCCTGCGCGAAGGCTGGCGTTTTGAGCTTGTGGGTTCGCGTCTGGACGATCTGCTCTCGGGCAACATGGGACTCACCGTGAAGGACGGCAAAATCGAGCTCCTGTAGGTATATAGTTACGCGGTTTTACCAAACCGCCTAACAGCTCGACGCTGCAAACGGCCGAGAGCGGCAATCTGACGTTCAATCGTCGCTCGCGTACCAAAGTACGCGTCGCTTCTCTTTCACGTCACCTTGCTCGCTCTCGGCCGTTTTCGCTGACATTGCCAAAACATCGATGTTGATTTGCTGGTCAGTCGAATGGGTAGAATGCCTCCAACGTGTAACTCGATTCGGAGGAATTCGCATGCCCTATTACTATGGTTACGGCTTTGGCATCGACCCGCTGTACCTGCTGGTTGTCCTTGTTTGTACGGTGCTTGGTCTTGCGGCGCAGAGCTATATCAACTCGACGTACAAGACCTGGTCCAAGGTTCGCTCGGACGGCGACACGGGTGCTACGGTCGCTCGCCGCATGCTCGACGCCAACGGTTGCAACGCCGTGGGTATCAAGGGCGTGGCTGGCGAGCTTACCGACCACTACAACCCGCAGGATAACAACCTGTATCTCTCGGACGCCAACCGTTCGGGCGGGTCGGTCGCAAGCGTTGCCGTCGCCTGCCACGAGGCGGGCCATGCCGCCCAGCGTCAAAGCGGCTACGCCATGATGAAGGTGCGCACCGCCCTGGTCCCAGTCGTCAACTTTACCCAGAACACCTGGACCATCGTGTTGCTCTTGGGCCTGTTTATGAACATTGCCGGGCTCACGACCCTCGCGTTGATCTTCTTCTCGTTTAGCGTGCTGTTCCAGCTCGTTACGTTGCCGGTCGAGATTGACGCTAGCCGACGTGCCGTGGCGTACATCGAGCAGTCGGGTATGAGTTCCAAGCAGGTCAACGGCGCCAAGAAGGTGTTGACGGCGGCCGCGCTTACCTATGTGGCCGCAGCGCTGACTTCGATCATTCAGCTGCTCTACCTTATGGCTCGCTACAACAGAAACTCCAACCGATAACAAATTGGCTTGGCAGGCGCCGCGGAGATTTGTGTCCCCGCGGCGCTGTACTATATGTTGGACTTGAATTTGCGCAGGGCCGGAGCCCTTGTGCACGATGACGAAAGGAGGCTGCGTGGCAGGCTGGAATCTAACCGGCAATGCCGTTTCCGCCGAGTTCGACGGCTCGGACGATCAGGAGCGCAAGGAGCTCAGCGTGAGCCAGGCGGTGGAGATCGCCGCCGGTGCGCTCGATGCCATTCCGCAGCTGAGCGTCTTGGGCGAGGTCACGGGTTTTCGTGGCCCTAACGCCCGAAGCGGCCACTGCTATTTCCAGATCAAGGACGATTCGGCCGCCGTTGACTGCATCATTTGGAAGGGTGCCTATCTCAAGCGCACGTTCGATCTGCGCGACGGCATGCAGGTGAGCTTTAAGGGCAGCTTCAATCTCTATAAGGCTACGGGCCGCATGAGCTTTGTCGCTCGCTCGTTTTCGCTGGCGGGGGAGGGTCTGCTGCGTCAACAAGTGGCGCAACTGGCCGAAAAGCTACGCCGCGAGGGCCTGATGGACGAAGCGCGCAAGCGCCGCATCCCGGTGTTCTGCTCCCGCGTGGCGGTCGTCACCTCGCTTTCGGGTGCCGTAATCGACGACGTCAAGCGCACATTGCGTCGTCGCAACCCGCTCGTCGAGCTCGTCTGCGTGGGTGCCAAGGTACAAGGCGAGGGTGCGCCGACAGAGCTCATTGAGGGCCTGCGCCGCGCCGCTTCCATTACGCCGGCGCCCGACTGCATCTTGCTGGTGCGCGGCGGCGGCTCCTTTGAGGACCTCATGACCTTTAATGACGAGGAGCTTGCCCGCGCGGTGGCGGCTTGTCCTGTGCCCGTGGTGACCGGCATTGGCCATGAGCCCGATACCTCGATTTGCGACATGGTGAGCGACCGTCGTGCCTCCACGCCCACGGCGGCGGCCGAATCGGTGGCGCCGGCTATGACGGAGTTGGCCGATGTGCTCGAGACACGTCATCAGCGTCTGGGTGCAGCGATGGCATCGATGATTGGGTCGAATCAGGTTGATTTGGAGATGCTCGATCAGCGCGGTCGCCGCGCCTGGGATACCTATACGGCCCGTCTGGGCGATGCACTCGATGCCGCCGCATGCCGCCCGTGCCTCAACGACCCCACATTTATGGTCGAGCGTCGTGAGTCAGAGCTTGCGTTGACTGCCGATCGCCTGTCGGGCGCCATAATACGCTCGGTCGGGACATTCCGCTCCAACTTTGAGCGTCTGCCCGAGCGTCTGGTTGCAAGCACCTCGGGACTCGATGGCAAGCGCCATGCGCTCACGCTTGCGAGTTCCCGTCTGGAGCATCAGGGGCGCACGATGCTCAGTAAGCCCGCGTCCGACCTGGGCCGTGCGGCAGCCTCGCTCGATGCCCTGTCGCCACTCAAGGTGCTTGCCCGTGGCTATTCCATCGCGTACAGCGATGATGGGGTGGCTACGAGCGCCAAGACCTTTAAGCCCGGCGACGCCATCCGCGTGCGCATGGCAGACGGCAACGTGGCGGCAACGGTCGATACGGTCGAGTAGACCGCGTTTCATAGCGATAAACCTTTAGGAAAGGAAACAGATATGGCAGAGAAGACCCCGGTCGAGCAGCTTACGTACAAGCAGGCCTCGCAGGAGCTGGAGCTCATCATCCGCAGCTTGGAGTCGGGCGATATGGAGCTCGAGGAGTCGCTCGAGAGCTATACCCGCGGCGTCGAGCTCCTCAAGAGCCTGCGCACCCGCCTGTCCGATGCCGAGCAGAAGGTCTCGGTGCTCCTTAAGGACGTCGACGGCAACGACATGCTCGCCGACGGCGAGGCCGCCAACACGGACGACAACCTTTCGTTCTAACCATCCCGACCAAATATAATTACCTTGGTCTGTGAGAAAGGAACCAACCATGTGTGATTGCATCTTCTGCAAAATTGCCAACCACGAGATCCCCTCGACCGTTGTCTATGAGGACGACCAGGTCATCGCCTTCGACGACCTCAACCCCCAGGCGCCGGTCCACTCGCTCGTGATCCCAAAGAAGCACTACAGCGACATCGCCGACAACGTGCCGGCAGAGACCATGGGCGCCATGGCTCACGCCATCCAGGAGGTCGCTAAGGCCAAGGGCCTGGAGGACGGTTTCCGCGTCATCTCCAACAAGGGCGTCAACGCCGGCCAGACCGTCATGCACTTCCACATGCACGTCCTCGGCGGCAAGAACCTGGGCGAGAACCTCATCTGAGGACGCTTCTTCCGTGCAATGAAACGGAGGCTCTGGCATCGATAACTTATATATCAACGCAATAAACCCGAGCGCGAGGGCGTTTGGGTTTATTATTGAAGCGTATGTAACCTGGCGGCGCCACACCGCCTGTTAGTAGGGAGACACATGAACGTTCTGGTCGTCAACGCAGGATCTTCGACCCTTAAGTATCAGGTCATCGATACCAAGTCCCACAAGGTGTCCGCAAAGGGCTCCTGCGAGCGCGTCTGCTTTACCGGCGGTACCTTCACCCATGCTGCCAACGGCTCCAAGAAGGTGACCGAGAACATCGAGTTCCCCGACCACAAGGTCGCCATCGAGGTCGTCCTGAAGGACCTCGAGGCCAACGGCGTCAAGATCGAGGGCATCGGCCACCGTATCGTTCAGGGCGGTTGGTACTTTGGCGATTCCTCCCTCGTCGACGAGGACGTTCTTGCCAAGATCCGCGAGGTTGCCCCGCTCGCTCCGCTGCACAACAACCCCGAGGCCAACGTTATCGAGTACTGCCTGGAGCAGTATCCCGATCTGCCCAACGTCACGGTCTACGACACCGCTTTCCACTTCAATATGCCCGAGGTCGCCAAGACCTACGCCCTTCCTAAGGATGTTTGCGACAAGCTGCACATCCGTAAGTACGGCGCTCACGGCACCAGCTACCGTTACATCTCCAAGAAGGTCGCCGAGATGACCAACGGCGAGGCCCGCAAGGTCGTTGTGTGCCACATCGGTTCCGGTGCCTCCCTTTGCGCCATCGAGGACGGCAAGTGCATGGACACCACCATGGGCTTGACGCCGCTCGACGGCGTCATGATGGGCACCCGCTGCGGCTCCATCGACCCGGCTACCGTGTGCTACCTGCAGCGCGAAGGCGGCTACACCTTCGATGAGGTCGACGAGATGATGAACAAGAAGTCCGGCCTTTTGGCTGTGACCGGTGGCAAGACCAACGACTGCCGCAACGTCGAGGAGCTCGCCGCCGCTGGCGACCCCGAGGCTCAGCTCGCCTTTGACATGTTCGTCTACAAGATTGCCGCCAAGGCCGCCGAGATGGCCACCTCCATGTGCGGCATGGACACCCTGGTCTTTACCGCCGGCATCGGCGAGCACGCTCCGGCCGTCCGCGCCGGCGTTGCTGACCGTCTGGCCTTTATGGGCGTCAAGATGGACCATGCCCGTAACGCCCTGCGCGGCGACGGCGCGTGGTGCCTGTCTGCCAAGGATTCCAAGGTCAAGATCTTCGTCATCCCCACGGACGAGGAGTTCATGATCGCTTCTGACGTCGAGCGCATCGTCAACGGCAAATAATTGCAAGAGGGGGGGCTGGACGACCGAGTGCCGTTCAGCCCCTCCTTTGCGCTCGCTGGGCGATATTCTGATAGCTATTTATCAAGATATGATAACTTCTTATTAAAATGCGGCCGCCTTAAGGGGTCTGCGTCGACCGTATTGCACTACAAAGGAGTCTCATGAACGTACTTGTTGTCAACGCCGGCAGCTCAAGCCTTAAATATCAGCTTTTGGATACCGATACCCGCGAGGTTTTCGCCAAGGGCAACTGCGAGCGTATCGGATCGGACATGGGCATCTTCGGCCACTCCGAGAACGGTGGCGCCAAGCAGACCGAGGAGGTTCCTTTCCCCGATCATCGCTCTGCTATCGCTCGTGTGCTCGAGGAGCTCGAGAAGACCGACTTTACGATTGATGGCATTGGGCATCGCATCGTTCAGGGCGGCTGGCACTTCGATGATTCCGCGGTCGTCGACGACGAGGTCATGGCCAAGATCCTTGAGGTGGCACCGCTTGCTCCGCTGCACAACTACGGCGAGGCCGCAGCAATCGAGTATTGCCGCGAGAAGTATCCTGAGCTGCCCAACGTCGCCGTTTTCGACACCTCGTTCCACATGACCATGCCCGAGGTTGCCTACACCTACGCCCTGCCCAAGGACGTGTGCGACAAGTACCACGTGCGCAAGTACGGCGCCCACGGTACGAGCCACCGTTACGAGTGGATGATGGCTAAGGAGATCCTGGGCTCGCGCTGCCACCGTCTGCTTTCGTGCCATTTGGGCAACGGCGCCTCGCTTGCCGCCATCGAGGACGGCGTGTGCCGCGACACCACGATGGGCCTCACGCCGCTCGACGGCCTGATCATGGGCACCCGTTGCGGCTCCATCGACCCGGCTACCGTGTGCTACCTGCAGCGCGAGGGCGGCTACAGCTACCAGGAAGTCGATGACATGATGAACAAGCAGTCTGGTCTGCTTGCCATCTCGGGTATCTCCAATGACGCCCGCGACATCCGTACGCGCGCCTCCGAGGGCGACGAGCGCTGCCTGCTCGCCTTCGATATGTTCGCCTATAAGGCCATGCAGCAGGCCGGCTCCATGATCGCTTCCATGGCGGGCGTGGACACCATCACCTTTACCGCCGGCATCGGCGAGAACGACTGGTCGATCCGCAAGGCCTTCTGCGACTGCTTTGAGTGGCTGGGCGTGCGCATCGACAACAACAGGAACCGCGAGGCCGTAGGCAACGGTCCGCAGGTCATCAGTGCCGCCGGTTCCGCCGTCACGGTCATGGTCATCCCCACCGACGAGGAATACATGATCGCCCACGACGTCGAGCGTCTGACCAAGAACAACTAACGCACCCGTTTGCATGTAAACGAAAGGCCTCCCGAGCAACAGCTCCGGAGGCCTTTTTACTAGCAGGCGGAAATTCCAGTCCCAAAGTGACCATCGCCAGCAACGCCTGCGCTCCCAGCAACGGCGCCCGATCATTCAGACCTTCAGCTCCAGCTCGCAGCCAAGCCGCCGTCCACCCCAGATACCCTGATTGTTACGTGACGGTAGAAGGCGGCACAGGTTAACCCCTGAAAACACTCCGCAGACCAGAAACGCCCCCGTTCATAGCTCCGAAGGAGCAGAACGGGGGCGTTTCATTGGTCGAGGACGTTTTCAGGGGTTAACCTGTGCTGCCTTCGGCGGGGATATGTCCGCTACTCAGCCATCTGAGCCTGGACGGCAGTGATGGCCACGACACCCACGATGTCGTCGGCAGAGCAGCCGCGCGACAGGTCGTTAACCGGCTTGGCGATGCCCTGCAGGATGGGGCCGTAAGCGTCGGCGCCGGCGAAGCGCTGGACCAGCTTGTAGCCGATGTTGCCGGCCTCGAGGTCGGGGAACACGAGCACGTTGGCCTTACCGGCAACGGAGGAACCGGGAGCCTTGAGCTGGGCGACGGTGGGAACGATGGCGGCGTCGAGCTGCAGGTCGCCATCGATGGCGAGCTCGGGAGCCTTCTCCTTGCAGAACTTCACAGCCTCCTGGACCTTCTTGGCGACCTCGCCGCCGGCGGAGCCCATGGTGGAGTAGGAGAGCATGGCCACGTGCGGCTCAACATTGCCCATGAAGGTGGACCAGGAGTGAGCGGAGGCGATGGCGATCTCGGAGAGCTCGTCGGAGGACGGGTTGATGTTGAGGCCGCAGTCGGCGAAGATCAGCGTGCCGTCGGTGCCGAACTGCGGAGTGTCGGTGCACATCACGAAGAAGGCCGACACCAACTTGGTGCCCGGGGCGGTCTTGAGGATCTGCAGCGCGGGGCGCAGCGTGTCGGCGGTGGAGTGGCAGGCGCCGGAGACCAGGCCGTCGGCGTCGCCCATCTTGACCATCATGGTGCCAAAGTAGGTAGCATCCATCACCTGGGCGCGAGCCTGCTCGATGGTGACGCCCTTCTTGGCGCGGAGCTCGGCAAACTTCTGCGCGTACTCCTCGTGCTTCTCGGCATTGCGCGGGTCGATGACGGTAGCGCCGGGAACGTTGATCTCGTCGGGGTTGCCCAGGATGACGATCTTTGCCAGGCCCTCCTCGATGATCTTGGTGGCTGCGACGATGGTGCGCGGATCCTCGCCCTCGGGCAGGACGATCGTCTTAAGGTCGGCCTTGGCGGCAGACTTCATACGGTTAAGGAAATCGCTCATGTTACTCCTTACAAGCGTTTCGCTAAGCTCCAGGCGCCTGACTGCACACGAATAAACCCGCTGCTAGCGGGTTTACCTTTCAATAATGTACGCCGCGGTGCTTGAGCTTTCCTTGTGTGGCAAGCTCATTATAGGACGCATTAGCGCTATAATCGCTCTGATAAATATGTCTCGAAGAATGTTCGAGAAAAGCCCAGCTAACGAGCCCGTGGCTTTTGACAAGGAGTATCGATGCAGATTACCTCAGGCCTGCCTGAAGGCTTTAACGCCGGCGCATACGACATGATTGTTGTCGGTGCCGGATATGCCGGTGCCGTTTGTGCCCGCCGTCTCGCCGAGACCATCGGCTATCGCGTTGCCGTTCTGGAGCGTCGTAGCCACATCGCGGGCAACGCTTACGACTGCGCTGATGAGGCCGGGATCCTTATCCACGAGTACGGTCCGCACATCTACCACACTTTTAACGAGCGCGTCCATAATTTCCTGTCGCGCTTTACCAAGTGGACGGACTATCAGCACAAGGTGCTCGCCAACATCAACGGTACCCTTATGCCCGTGCCCTTTAACCACGCGAGCCTCAAGCTCGCCTTTGGCGATGAGCGCGGCGAGGAGCTGTATCAGAAGCTCGTGGAGACCTTCGGCAAGGACGTCAAGGTGCCAATCATGGAGCTGCGCAAGAAGAACGACTCGGATCTTGCCGAAGTCGCCGATTACGTCTATGAGAATGTCTTTTTGCATTACACCATGAAGCAGTGGGGCCAGACGCCCGACCAGATCGATCCTTCGATCACCGGCCGTGTTCCCGTCTTTGTGGGCGACGATGATCGCTACTTCCCGCAGGCTCCCTTCCAGGGCATGCCGCAGGACGGCTATACCGCGTTGTTCGAGCACATGCTCGACCACGATCTGATTGATGTGTTCTGCGACGTGGACGCCCGCGACCTCTTCGAGATCGACGAGACCACCGTCAAGATCGACGGCAAGGTCTATGGCGGCGAGATCGTCTACACCGGTCCGCTCGACGAGCTGTTCAACCTCGACCTGGGCGCTCTGCCGTACCGTACGCTCGACATGAAGTTCGAGACGCTCGATATGGACCAGTTCCAGCCCGTGGGCACCGTCAATTACACCACGAGCGAGGATTACACGCGTATCACCGAGTTCAAGAACATGACTGGTCAGGTCCTGCCCGGTAAGACCACCATCATGAAGGAGTATTCCAAGGCCTATACGCCCGGCTCGGGCGAGACGCCCTATTACGCCATTCTGGAGCCCGAGAACCGCGATCTCTATGAGCGCTATCTTGAGCGCGTCCAGAACCTGACGAACTTCCACCCGGTGGGTCGCCTGGCCGAGTATCGTTACTACGATATGGACGCCGTGACCAACTCTGCCCTCGATCTTTCGGATGAGATTATCGCCTGCCATGCATAAAGTCATATCATTCGGTATTCCCTCTTATAACGCCGCCAAGGACATGGACCATTGCATCACCTCCATTCTGGAGGGGAGCAATTACGCCACCGATATCGAGATTATCATCGTCGATGACGGTTCCAAGGACGATACGGCAGCCAAGGCCGATGAATGGGAGAAGCGTTATCCCGGTATCATCCGTGCGGTGCATCAGGAGAATGGCGGCCACGGCATCGCCGTCCTCTCGGGCTTGCGCGAGGCGCAGGGCACCTACTATAAGGTCGTCGACTCGGACGACTGGCTCGATGACGCAGCCCTATCGACAATGCTTTCGATTCTGCGCGGTTTTGAGGAGCGCGACCAGCGCGTCGACCTCTTTATCTCGAACTATGTGTACGAGAAGGTTTACG
This sequence comes from uncultured Collinsella sp., assembly GCA_900541475.1. GTDB lineage: Bacteria > Actinomycetota > Coriobacteriia > Coriobacteriales > Coriobacteriaceae > Collinsella. Next base: position 20,710 of record UQJV01000004.1, on the reverse strand, counting down.
AGGGTGCGCATACCGCTATTGGTTACAAGTTTGCCCTGCCGCGCAAAAAGATCTTTACCTGGGACCAGATTGGTCATTTCCGTCCGGACCAGAATTTACTCATGCACAGCCTGTGCTATCGCACGGATGTGCTGCGCGCGTCCAATCTGCCTATGCCGCCGCACACGTTCTATGTAGACAACATCTACGCCTACGTGCCGCTGCCGCGTTGCAAGACCATGTACTACGCCGACATCGACCTCTATCGCTACTTTATCGGCCGTGAGGGCCAAAGCGTCAACGAAGCCACAATGGTCAAGCGTCTGGATCAGCAGTTCCGCGTGACGCGCATCATGATGGAGTCGTTCCATCTGTACGGCGATGTCGAGTCGTCGCGTCTGCGCTCGTACATGATGGGCTATTTCACCATGATGATGGCAATCTGCTCGGTGCTTACTAAGCTTTCCGACGAGGATTGTGCCGACGAGCGCCTGAAGACGTTGTGGAATGATCTGAAGGCCTATGACGAGCGCATGTATCGTCGTGCACGCTACGGTGTGGTTGGCTTCTTCACCAACCTGCGCGGCCGTGCTGGTGACAAAACCACACTCGGCCTATACCGTCTTGCCTCAAAGATTTTCAAATTCAACTAGCACAGAAGCGCTCGGGTAACGGGGACCCCTGGTCCTTAACTTGCTACTTCGAACAGTCCTGCGCAAGACGGAGGCGCCACTGGCGCCTCCTTTGCGTGCGGAACTCGTATCAAGTTAAGGACCAGGGGTCCTCTGCTGTGTCTCGCTTTGTGTTAGCAAGCAGAATTTGAAGATCTTGGACGCGCGGCACACAGGGGCCTGGGCTGAAAAGACTTGGTTGGTAGGTTGCCTGGTGGGGCTTGGTTATGTTTGTCGCGAGTTCCGCACGAGCCGAAGAGCACTTAATGTGCTCTTCGTGCGAGCCAGGACTGTAGAGCAGCAAACATAACCAAGACCCACCGGACAACCGGACGAGCTAGTTTACTTCGCGGCGCCGGGGATGCCGTGGGAGGTTTTGGCGGTTTTGGCTCCGTTTACGATGGCGGTTTCCAGGGCCCTTACGGCGAGCATGCCCAGCAGGTCTAGGGGAACGGCGGCGCTAGACTGGGCGCCCAGCTTGCCGCTGGCAAGGGTGTAGATGGTGTCGCCGTCGTTGGTGGTGTGCGTGGGGCGAATGGCGTGCGCGTAGGCATCTGCTGCCATCTGGGAGACCTTGGTGGCCTGAGCCTTGGTGAGCTCCACATTGGTGACGATGCAGCTGATGGTGGTGTTGGTGCGGTCGAGCGGCATCTGCATAGATCCGGCGGCGGCAAAGGCGGCGAGCTCCATGTCGACAATCTGGTCGCTATCGGCTGCGGCGCGCATGCCGGCGACCCATTCGCCAGTGGCCGGGTCGATGACGTTGCCGCAGGCGTTGACCGAGACCACAGCGCCCACCTTGACGGGGCCGAGTGCCACGGCGGCAGCTCCGAGGCCGGCCTTCATACAGGTGGCGGGCCCCATGAGCTTGCCTACGGTGGCGCCAGTGCCGGCGCCCACGTTGCCCTGCTCGAGCGTGGCGGGAGTGTGGTCGAGCGCCTCGCGCACGGCGGCGATACCGGCCTCAATATCGGGGCGTACGGTGGGGTCGCCAAAGGCGAGGTCGAAGATGCAGCTGGAGCATACGATGGGCACCTGCGTGGGACCGACTGGCAGGCCGATGCCGCGGCTCTCGAGTTCGCGGGACACGCCGCTTGCGGCTTCGAGGCCAAAGGCCGATCCGCCCGAAAGGCAGACGGCGTGGACCTTATCGACGGTGTTCTCGGGACGCAGCAGGTCGGTCTCGCGCGAAGCGGGAGCGCCACCGCGTACGTCAACGCCGCCGGTGGCACCCTCGGGCGCCACGATTACGGTGCAGCCGGTGCCAGCCTCCTCGTCCGTATAGTTGCCGAAGCAAAAGCCATCGACATCGCAAACGTCAATGGCCTCAAGCAGTGTATCCATGTTTTACTCCTATCGGTTTTCCGCCGGGCCTTATGCCCGGTCGGGATCCGTACGGTACGGCAAAATTGTAGGCGCTGGGGGATACCCAGCGCCAGATGCAATTAGGAGAGTTTTTGAATCGCGCGTGCGACGCGAGCGATGGGCAAGCCCACCACGTTGTAGAAGTCGCCCGAAATGTCATGCACGAGCATGCGGCCGCCTGTGCCTTGGATGCCGTAGGCTCCGGCCTTGTCCATGGGTTCGCCGGAGGTGACATAGCGCTCGATCTGCTCTTTGGTAAGCTCATAGAACGTCACGTCGGTCACATCGACAAACGACAGGCTCTCGGCGGCATGCGGAGCTGTAGCGTCGCCGGCTTTAACGATGCAGACGCCGGTTGCCACCTGGTGCGTGCGGCCCGAAAGCTCGCGGAGCATGGCGCGCGCCTCGTCCTCGTTTGCCGGCTTGCCCAAAATGTGGCCGTCAAAGGTGACAATAGTATCGGCCGCGACGGTCAGTTCGTTGGGCTCGGCATGCTCGGCCGCGACGGCGGCGGCTTTGGCACGCGCCAAGCGCTCGACGAGCGTAAGCGGAGCTTCGCCATCAAAAGGCGTTTCATCGATATCCGCGGGAATTACGCGAATGTTGTAGCCTGCCTCGCGCATCAGCTCTATACGGCGCGGCGATTGCGAAGCCAAAATCATAGTTGGATGCCCTCGGCGACCTTCTCGACGGCCTTGTCGCCGGCGAGCGTGCGCAGCAGCTTCAAGGCAAAGGGGAGTGACTGTGCCATGCCGCTGGCAGTGATGATGTTGCCGTCTTGCGTGACCTTCTCGCCGGTATAAGCACCCTCGGGGAAGCTCTTCTCAAAGCCGGGGAAGCATGTGGCGCGGTGTCCCTCGAGTAGACCAAGCTCGCCCAGGATAAACGGGGCGGCGCAGATGGCGGCAACGTGCTTGGTCGCGGCGAACTCGCAGACGACATCGCAGACACGCTGGTCGGCGCGCAGGTTGGTGGCACCGGGCAGGCCGCCGGGTAGCACGACGCAGTCATACTCATCAAAGTTGATTTCGTCGAAGAGCGCATCGCAGGTCACGGGAATCTGCAGCGAGCTCACGACCTCGCGCGTGGGCATGATCGAGACGAGCGTGGCACGCACGCCGCCACGACGCATGACGTCGACCATGGTCAGGCATTCAATCGTTTCAAAGCCATCGGCGGCGAGAACGGCAACGCTGGGCATAAGGGTTCCTTTCATAGGGCGGCATACAATTAGCCGTCTTATACCCCGAAGACATATGCTTGCCACGCTCGATTTCCCAATGTTTAAAAAGGGACGGGGATTAAATAATCATTCGGTACTAATTGATTATTTAATCCCCGTCCCAGAAAAATCATCAGCTAGTTGCGCTTGAGGTGGACGACGGTTTCGCAGTGGAAGGTTTGCGGGAACAGGTCGACCGGTGTGATCTTGACGGGGGAGAAGGTGCCTTCCTCGACAAAGCGCTTGAGGTCGCGTGCCAGGGTGGCCGGATCACAACTCACATAGGCGACATCGCGAGCGCTCGTGCTGGCGATGAGGTCGATGGCCTCGGGCGCCAGGCCCGCGCGTGGCGGGTCGACCACCAGGACATCGGCATCCTGGTCGGGGAACTCGCGCACGGCATCGCCGCCGATGACGTCGACGTTGTCGAGCTTGTTGATCTCGAGGTTACGGCGCAGGTCGCGCACGGCCGGACCGTAGGCCTCGACGGCGGCAACAAAGTCGCAGCGGCGGGCGAGCGGCAGGGTAAAGGTTCCGGCACCGCAGTATAGGTCCACGGCCAGCTCGTCTTCCTGCGGGTCGAGGGCGTCCATAACGAGCTCAATCAAAATCTCGGCGCCCTTGGTATTGACCTGGAAAAACGACGGGGCAGATAAGCGCATCTGGCCTTCGGCGATATTCTCGGTCCACGAGCCCTCGCCGGCGAGCATCTCGACTTTGGAGACACGGCGGGCTTTCTTTTCGCCCTTGCTCATTACACGCACTACGCTCGTGGGGTGTGCGGCATCTGCCAGAACGCGCGAGACCTGTGAGCGCGGGAAGGAGCCTGTGGGCGTCCAAAGCGCGACCTCGAGCGCCTTGGTGCGGCGCGAAGCGCGAATGCCCACGCGCTCCAGATCCAGGTCGTGGCTACCGCTCAGATAGTTGAGCGCGCCGACGACCGATTTGAGCGCCTTGGGAAAACGCTTATCGAACAGCGGGCACGAATCGACGGTCACGATCTCGCTGGGATCGACGCCGTGCATGCCAAGACGAACACGGCCGTTAACGAGAGTGGGCTCCAGCTCAATCTTATTGCGGTAACCCCAGTCGTCCTTGGTGTGGCGGATGGGCCGGACAAGATCGTTGACCTGCTCGGGGGTGAACTTGCCAATGCGCTCGAGCGTGGAGCACAGGTTTTGCTCTTTGGCGGCAAGCTGAGCGGTGCGCGAGAGGTTGCCCCACGAACAACCGCCGCAGATGCCCACGAAGGGGCAGGGAGGCTGAATGCGATCGGGGCTTGGCTCCAGAATCTCAGTCGTGCGGGCACGCATAAACGACTTGCCGTCCTGCACGACCTCGGCTTCGACGGTGTCGCCCGCCACGGCGCCTTGCACAAATGTGGCCTTGCCGTTGTCGGCATGTGCCAGACCGTCGGTGCCGTACGTCATCGATTCTATGGTGAGCTTCATATTCCTGCCTGTCATTCGCGGTATTGTCCGCAACCATGGTAGCAGGGAAAAGCGCCCCGTATCTGGGGTATTCCTCAAATACGGGGCGCTTCTACAAACGTCTATTTCGTCTTGCCGGTAATGAGCGTCTTAAGGCCTAGGCCGATCAGGCCCAAGCCCATGCGCACGCGGCCGGGGCGATGGCGCTCGATGGCCTTGGCTTTGCCAGCGGGCTTCTTGTGACGCGCGTTGCTCTTGGGGGTTGTTGTGGGTGCCTGAGGTTGGGCTGCGGGAGCAGGTTCGGGCTCGATAACGGTCGCTCGGACCTTCTGGACCTCGGGAGCGGCCGGCTGCGGCTCGGGCTTGGGTTCCAGAACGGGTGCGGGTTCGGGCATTGCTTTGGCGACGGGCTTCGGAGCTGCGGCGGTGGGCTTGGGCGCCTGCTCGACCTTGGGCTTCGGAGCAGCATCGGGCTCGGCGTGCGCCTCTGGCTTAGCCCGGACGGCTCCATCGGCCGTGCGTTCCGGTTTTTGTACGCGCTGCTGCGCGGCGGCCCCGGCGTTGCGATATGCACGCTCCAGCAGAGCTTCCTGCGAGTTGAAGGGCTTCTCGTCCTCTTTGCGCTCCACGGGAACCCAGGTGCCGTCACTCGTCAGGCTGCGTGCCTTCACGTTGTCGCGCAGCTGCATGTCCATGTACTCGTGCACCAGGGCGCGGCAGGTGGGGCCGAGCACGGGGAAGGCGATCTCCACGCGGTGCTCGGTGTTGCGCGTCATCATGTCTGCCGAGCTCAGGTAGATCATGTCCGAGTCCACGCCAAAGGCATAGACGCGCGCATGCTCCAGAAAGCGTCCGACGATGGAGCGAACGTGCACGTTCTCGGTCTTGCCGGCAACACCCGGCTTGAGGCACGAGATGCCGCGGATGATCATGTCCACGCGCACGCCGGCACACGATGCCTCGGCAATCTTGTCGATGACCTCGCGGTCGGTAAGCGAGTTGAGCTTAAAGAACACGCGGGCGGGCTCGCCGACGAGGGCGCGCTGAATCTCGCGGTCCAGACCGCGCATGATGAGCGGCTTGAGGCCCACGGGCGCCACGCCCAGGAAGCGGTAGTCGCCGCGCAGGTTGCCCAGCGACAGGTTACGGAAGAACAGGTTGGCGTCCTCGCCGATGCCGGGATGCGCGGTCATGAGCATAAAGTCGCTGTAGAGCTTGGCCGTCTTCTCGTTAAAGTTGCCGGTGCCCAACAGCGTGAGCCGGGTGAGCGCCATGCCCTCGCGATAGGTGAGCTGGCAGATCTTTGAGTGGCATTTAAAGCCCTCGGAGCCGTAGATGACGGTGCAGCCCGCCTCTTCCAGGCGTTCGGCCCATTCGATGTTGTTTTGCTCGTCAAAGCGGGCGCGGAGCTCCATGAGTACCGTGACCTCTTTGCCGTTTTCGGCAGCATCGATGAGCGACTCGCACAGGCGGCTCTGTTTGGCCACGCGGTAGAGCGTGATGCGCAGCGAGATGCACTCGGGGTCGTAGGCTGCTTCGTGCACCAGGTCCAAGAACGGGTTCATGGCCTCGTAGGGGTAAAAGAGCAGCTTGTCGTGTTGCAGCACCTGCTCGCGTATGGAGCGGGCCATATCGATGGTGGGGTTGGGCTGCGGCTTAAACGGCGTAAAGAGCAGCTCGTTGCGTAGATGTTCGGGAATTTTGCCCTCAATGCCAAAGACGTAGCCCAGGTCAAGGGGGATATCGCAGGTAAAGACCGAGCGGCGAGAAAGCTCGAGCGCCTTGCGAATGGTCTTGAGCGTTGGCTTTTCGAGCGAGCCCGATACGGCGAGCACCACCGGCTGCAGGCGCAGGCGCTTCTTGAGGATGCGCTTCATGTGCTGGCGGTAATCCTCTTCCTCCTCGACGCCCTCGCCGTCCGGGTCGATATCGGCATTGCGAGTGACGCGGATCAGCGCGCGATCCAGCGGCTTATAGGAGCCAAAGCAGCTGTCCAGGCAGGCGAGGATGACGTCCTCGAGCAAGATGTAGGAGTAGGTGCCGGTGGGCGAGGGGATCTCGACCACGCGGTTCATCGAGGCGGGAATCTCGATAAGGCCCAGCAGGCTCTCCTCGTCAGTGACGCCATCTAGGCCGCAAGCCAGATAGAGCGCGCCGTTGCGCAGGTTGGGGAAGGGGTGGCGCGGGTCAATGACCAGCGGTGAGATAACCGGCGACACGTAGGCCTGGAAGTAGCGGGTTACAAAGGTGCGTTCCTCGGGCGTAAGCGAATCGATGCGGGCGCGGTGAACGCCCAAGGTGTCGAGTTTGCCCTCGATGCTCTTAAAGATGGACTCCCAACGGGTAAGGAGCCCGGGCAGCTCGGCCATGACAGCATCGACCTGTTCGGAGGCGGTCATATTGCTCTTGTTGTCGACAGGCTGTTTTTTGAGCTCTGCCAGATCGGACAGGCCGCCCACGCGCACCATAAGGAATTCGTCGAGGTTGGACTCGAAAATCGACACGAACTTTAGACGCTCGAACAGCGGAACGGTTTCGTCGAAGGCTTCGTCAAGCACGCGGTTGTCAAAGCGCAGCCAGCTAAGTTCTCGGTTTTGCGTGTACGAGAAGTCGCGCGGCGGCTTGCGCAGCTTAGCGGCGGCTTGCTTTTTTTCGATTTTGCTCGGCATATGCATCTGTCCGTTCAGTCCCCGCAGGGGACGGTAGCCTAACACTATTCCCTATTGTCTCAATTTAGTCGACCTATGGCACGGACGTATCGCGTGAACGGTATCTTTACCTACTTCTTACGCTGACAAGCCATAGGACTGACGCCCTGCTGTCCGCAAACGGTCTATATCCTCTCTCGACTGGTACGTAAGTGTGAATAAGAATGATAGATAGCTGAATATCATCGAATACAGGCAGAAACGTAAACAAGCGTCATTTATATACATAAAACTGATTTAGCTATGCAATTTTCAATCAAAAGTTTAGAGACGCGATTGTAAATGGTTTTTAAGAAAAAGAGCGTTTACCTTAGAAAAGTTACTTTAGAACGCCGAAGTGCATTATGGGGGAATCATAGGCGATATACCGTTCATCGCACTTTGTTGACCGTTCGGGGGCGAGGTGGAATTGCGGGTAGAATTTGGATATAAATAGAGCTGTCAGCAAGCAGCGCCCGTTACGGAAGGGCGCTGAGAGATTCGGCCGAAAGGCCCGAAAGAAAGGTAGGAGGCCATGACGAAAGGTCTGCACGTGCCTTCCGAGATCGGCAAGCTCAGGAAGGTCTGCCTGCACCGTCCCGGCGACGAGCTCCTCAACCTGCCGCCCGACGAGCTCGAGCGACTCCTGTTCGACGACGTCCCGTTCCTGGAGGTCGCACAGCAGGAGCACGACACCTTCGCCCAGATCCTGAGGGACCAGGGCGTGGAGGTCCTCTACCTCGAGAACCTCGTCGCGGAGGTGTTCGACCAGGTCCCCGGCGCCCGCGCCGAGTTCACCGACCAGTACATCGCCGAGGCCGGCATCCGCGGCCAGCACATGCCGCAGATCGTCCGCGAGAAGCTGGACTCCATCGAGGACAACCTCGAGTTCGTCAAGAAGACCATGGCCGGCATGACCAAGGCCGAGATCGACATGCCCCTCACGGCCTCCACGACCCTCGACTCCCTGGTCAACTCCGAGTCCGAGTCCGACCTGATCATCGACCCGATGCCCAACCTCTACTTCACCCGCGACCCGTTCGCGGTCGTCGGCGAGGGCGTCAACCTCAACCGCATGTACTCGGTCACCCGCAACCGCGAGACCCTGTACGGCAAGTACGTCTTCAAGTACCACCCCGACTACAAAGACGTCTCGCTGTACTTCCGCCGCGACTGCCAGTTCCACACCGAGGGCGGCGACGTGCTGAACATCAACGAGAAGACCCTCGCCGTCGGCATCTCCCAGCGCACCCAGGCCGCCGCTATCGACGTCATGGCCCAGAACATCTTCTGGAACTCCGACTCCAAGGTCGAGCGCATCCTAGCCTTCGACATCCCGGTCTCGCGCGCCTTCATGCACCTCGACACGGTCTTCACCCAGATCGACGTCGATAAGTTCACGATCCACCCCGCCATCATGGGCACCCTGCGCGTCTACGAGCTGACCGCCGGCAAGAACCCGGGCGAGGTCAACATCCGCCTGATCGAGGACACCCTCGAGCACGTCCTGGAGGACGCCACCGGCGTCGACCAGGTCAAGCTGATCCCCTGCGGCGGCGGCGACCCGATCGCGGCCTCCCGCGAGCAGTGGAACGACGGCTCCAACACCCTGTGCGTCGAGCCCGGCAAGATCTGCGTCTACGCCCGCAACACCGTCACCAACGACGTGCTGTACAAGGAGGGCCTGGACCTTCTCGTCGTGCCCTCCGCCGAGCTCTCCCGCGGCCGCGGCGGCCCGCGCTGCATGAGCATGCCCTTCTGGCGCGAGGACCTCTAAGGTTTTCAAAGGCCCGTACGGGTCTTAATACAAACATCTAGCTGCCATTAGATGTCTCCAAATGGGGCGGTGCGGGTTCTCGCACCGCCCCATTCTTGTATGAGGAACGGCAACACGATTGGATGACTGCTTTTGTAAGGAGTTTGGCCATGGATATCAAGACAATTGGCGTTGAGGAATGGCTCAACGTTTGGGAGAAGACCGCTACGTGGGACATTGCCCAATCGACGATCTCCTCGCTTACCATGGGCGAGCTGCGCGCGCTCGACGAGCAGGACGGCGCCACGTTCTACGAGCGCCTGGATCGCGAGAAGATGAACTACGGCTGGATCGAGGGTTCACCGGAGTTTAAGGCCGAGGTCGCCAAGCTGTATCGTCGCGAGGTCAATCCCGATCACATTCTGCAGACCAATGGGTGCACGGGTGCCAACCTCAACGCCGTCATGGCCGTTGTCGAGCCCGGCGATCATGTGATTGCCGAGTGGCCTACCTATGCGCCGCTCTATGAGATTCCGCGTACGCTCGGTGCCGAGGTCGAGTATTGGGAGCTTCGCGAGGAGCTCGGATGGAAACCCGATTTCGAACAGCTCAAGCGCCTCGTTCGCCCCAACACCAAGCTCATTTGCATCAATAACGCATCGAACCCTATCGGTACGGTGCTCGATGCCGATACGCTCGGTCAGATTGCCGAGATTGCCCATTCGGTGGGCGCCTACGTGCTGTGCGACGAGGTGTATCTGCCGCTCGAGAACACCGAGTCCTTTATGTCGATGGCCGACGTGTACGAGAAGGCCATTGTCACCAACTCGGTGTCCAAGACCTATTCGACGCCTGCAGCTCGCGTGGGCTGGGTCGTTGCGGACGAAGAGGTGTCCAACCGCATCCGCACCTACCGCGACTACACCATGATCTGCAGTGGCGTGTTTAACGATGCTTTGGCGACCTACGTGCTCGAGCACAAGGACAAGATTCTCGAGCGCAACCGCAAGATCGTGTTTGGCAACCGCGATATCGCGCAGGCTTGGATCGATACGCAGCATCGTGCCTCCTGGACGGCCCCGCAGGGCGTGTCCACCTCGTTTATCCAGCTGGATGTTCCCGAGGATGACGAGGAGTTCTGCAAACGCCTGCTGGCCGAGAGGGGAGTGCTGTTGGTTCCCGGTAGCCGTTTTGAGCTTCCCTGCGGAGCGCGCCTGGGCTACTGCGCGAGCGAAGATGTTCTTCGCGAGGGCCTGAGGCTTCTGGGCGAGGCACTGGCCGAGTTCGATCGTTAGGATCATGACCCCCTTTGAAGGCCGTATTCAAATTGGCCGACGATAATCGAAAACGGACCTGTTTCACCTAGGGGATCGGGTCCGTTTTTCTATACCGAGAAGTCAAGTTGTTACAAATGAGGCAGTGCGGCGAGTCGATATCCGCTGGCCTTATACTGAGCTTCCGGCGAACGGTATCCAGCGTCTGGTAAACGGTAATCTGTTTGCTAAAAATGAATAGGACTAACTTTTTTCTGAATAAAATTGAAAATGGTTGAGACACAGCGAGAATTGCGAATTCTATTCATATCGTTGCGTGAAATATGCAATTTGAGGGTGGTTTAACAAAGATTAGTTTCAATTGATTTTTCGGTTAAAAAAGCGTTTAAGCACGTAAATAAACTTTATTAAATCAAAGTGTGCCATGCGTGAAGTATATGTGTATGCCGTTCACCCCTCATATAAAACCGTTCGGGGGCAAGGTGGAAGTATGGACTGATTTTGGATATAAATATGTCGTCAGCAATAACGCCTCACACGGAGGGGCGCTAACGAATCGGCCCTGACAGGGGCCCGAAAGAAAGGTAGGAGGCCATGACGAAAGGTCTGCACGTGCCTTCCGAGATCGGCAAGCTCAGGAAGGTCTGCCTGCACCGTCCCGGCGACGAGCTCCTCAACCTGCCGCCCGACGAGCTCGAGCGACTCCTGTTCGACGACGTCCCGTTCCTGGAGGTCGCACAGCAGGAGCACGACACCTTCGCCCAGATCCTGAGGGACCAGGGCGTGGAGGTCCTCTACCTCGAGAACCTCGTCGCGGAGGTGTTCGACCAGGTCCCCGGCGCCCGCGCCGAGTTCACCGACCAGTACATCGCCGAGGCCGGCATCCGCGGCCAGCACATGCCGCAGATCGTCCGCGAGAAGCTGGACTCCATCGAGGACAACCTCGAGTTCGTCAAGAAGACCATGGCCGGCATGACCAAGGCCGAGATCGACATGCCCCTCACGGCCTCCACGACCCTCGACTCCCTGGTCAACTCCGAGTCCGAGTCCGACCTGATCATCGACCCGATGCCCAACCTCTACTTCACCCGCGACCCGTTCGCGGTCGTCGGCGAGGGCGTCAACCTCAACCGCATGTACTCGGTCACCCGCAACCGCGAGACCCTGTACGGCAAGTACGTCTTCAAGTACCACCCCGACTACAAAGACGTCTCGCTGTACTTCCGCCGCGACTGCCAGTTCCACACCGAGGGCGGCGACGTGCTGAACATCAACGAGAAGACCCTCGCCGTCGGCATCTCCCAGCGCACCCAGGCCGCCGCTATCGACGTCATGGCCCAGAACATCTTCTGGAACTCCGACTCCAAGGTCGAGCGCATCCTAGCCTTCGACATCCCGGTCTCGCGCGCCTTCATGCACCTCGACACGGTCTTCACCCAGATCGACGTCGATAAGTTCACGATCCACCCCGCCATCATGGGCACCCTGCGCGTCTACGAGCTGACCGCCGGCAAGAACCCGGGCGAGGTCAACATCCGCCTGATCGAGGACACCCTCGAGCACGTCCTGGAGGACGCCACCGGCGTCGACCAGGTCAAGCTGATCCCCTGCGGCGGCGGCGACCCGATCGCGGCCTCCCGCGAGCAGTGGAACGACGGCTCCAACACCCTGTGCGTCGAGCCCGGCAAGATCTGCGTCTACGCCCGCAACACCGTCACCAACGACGTGCTGTACAAGGAGGGCCTGGACCTTCTCGTCGTGCCCTCCGCCGAGCTCTCCCGCGGCCGCGGCGGCCCGCGCTGCATGAGCATGCCCTTCTGGCGCGAGGACCTCTAAGTCTTTCCGTTTCCGGTGCGGTCCCCCTACAACCGCACCGGTTTCGCCCGTCAAACGGGCAACACTAATTACTTACGTAATTCATTTCTTCGAAAGGATACGAACCATGGGTGTTAACCTCTCCGGCCGTAGCTTCCTCAAGCTTCTCGACCTCACCACCGAGGAGATCGAGTACCTGCTCAAGCTCTCCAAGAACTTCAAGGACATGAAGCGCGCTGGCGTTCCGCACCGTTATCTCGAGGGCAAGAACATCGTCCTGCTCTTCCAGAAGACCTCCACTCGTACCCGCTGCGCCTTCGAGGTCGGCGGCATGGACCTGGGCATGGGTGTCACCTACCTCGATCCGGGTTCGTCGCAGATGGGCAAGAAGGAGTCCATCGAGGACACCGCTCGCGTTCTCGGCCGCATGTATGACGGCATCGAGTTCCGTGGCTTTGCCCAGGATGACGTCGAGGAGCTCGCTGCTAAGTCCGGCGTGCCCGTCTGGAACGGCCTGACCACCGAGTGGCACCCCACCCAGATGCTCGCCGATATCCTGACTGTCCAGGAGAACTTCAACTACGACATCAAGGGCAAGACCCTCGTCTTCATGGGCGACTGCAAGAACAACGTCGCTCGCTCCCTCATGGTTGTATGCTCCAAGCTCGGCATGAACTTCGTGGCCTGCGGCCCCGAGGAGTGCATGCCTGCTGACGACGTCATCGAGGCCTGCAAGCCCATCGCCGAGGCTAACGGCTGCACCATCAAGCTGACCACCGACGTCAAGGACGGCGTCACCGGTGCCGACGTCATCTACACCGACGTGTGGGTCTCCATGGGCGAGCCCGACGAGGTCTGGGCCGAGCGCATCGCTCAGCTCACCCCGTATCGTGTCACCTCCGAGGTCATGGCTATGGCCAACCCGGGCGCCATCTTCCTGCACTGCCTGCCCAGCTTCCACGACACCAACACCACGATTGGCGCCGAGAAGTGCGAGCAGTTCGGCATCACCGAGCAGGAGGTCACCGACGAGGTCTTCGAGAGCCCTGCTTCCAAGGTCTTCGACGAGGCCGAGAACCGCATGCACACCATCAAGGCTGTCATGTACGCTACGCTCAAGTAAGAGCATCTAGCATCTCGCTCGGGGTGCATTGCTGCGCACCCCGAGCGCTTTTGTCTGGTAAAAATCTCGCACCGAGCGACATGCACGGCACGGAAGAGCCGCTTCGGGCGAGATCAGTAATTGATTTATGAAGGGGGGATGAGAACTATGACTGAGACCGCTAAGAAAAAGCGCGGTATGCCTTCATCGTTCACCATTCTTCTTGCTCTGCTGGCAATTGTCGCGGTTGTTACCGTTATCGTCTCCGGTACGTCTGGCGGCGCGGTTACCGCTGCCCGCCTGAGCGATTTCTGCACCGCCCCGGTCAAGGGCTTCGCTGACGCTCTGCCCGTCTGCCTCTTCGTTATGATCCTCGGCGGCTTCCTCGGCATGATGACCGAGACCGGCGCCCTGGACAACGGCATTGCCGTTCTGGTGCAGAAGCTTAAGGGCAATGAGATCATGCTCATTCCCGTGCTGATGCTCATCTTCTCCCTCGGTGGTACCACCTATGGTATGTGCGAGGAGACCGTTCCCTTCTACGCCCTGCTCGCCGCTACCATGATGGCTGCTGGCTTCGATCCCATGGTCGGCGCTGCTACCGTCCTGCTCGGCGCTGGCTGCGGCTGCCTCGGCTCCACGGTTAACCCGTTCGCCGTCGGTGCTGCCGTCGACGCTCTGACTGGCGTTGGCATTGAGGTCAACCAGTCCATCATCATCGGCCTCGGTGCCGTCCTGTGGATCGTTACCACTGCCATGTCCATCTTCTTCGTCATGAGCTATGCCAAGAAGGTCAAGGCTGACAAGGGTTCCACCATCCTTTCGATGCAGGAGCTCAAGGACGCCGAAGAGGCTCACGGCAAGGCTGCTTCCGAGGTCCACAAGGAGGTCAAGCTCACCGGTCGTCAGAAGGGTGTTCTGATCGCCTTTGCCTTCACCTTCGTCGTCATGATCGTCGGCTTCATCCCGCTGGCCGACCTCAACGAGGGCGTCGCCAACTTCTTCGATGCTGGCGCTGTCTATGACGCCGACGGCAACGCCGTCGTTCAGGGCTGGTCTGCCCTGATCACCGGCCTGCCCATTGGCCAGTGGTACTTCGACGAGGCTTCCACCTGGTTCTTCCTCATGGCCGTCCTGATCGGTATCATCGGTGGCCTGTCCGAGAAGCAGATCGTCAACACCTTCATCACCGGCGCTGCCGACATGATGTCCGTTGTTCTCGTCATCGCCCTCGCCCGTGGTATCTCCGTCCTCATGGCTAGCACCGGCCTCGACGTCTACGTCCTCGACGCTGCCGCCAATGCTCTGGCTGGCCTGTCCGGCGTGATCTTCGCTCCCATGAGCTTCCTGGTCTACTTCGGCCTGTCCTTCCTGATCCCCTCGACCTCCGGTATGGCTACTGTCTCCATGCCCATCATGGGACCGCTGGCTGTTAAGCTCGGCTTCTCGCCCGAGGTCATGGTTATGATCTTCTCCGCCGCCATCGGCGTCGTGAACCTGTTCACCCCGACCTCCGGCGCCATCATGGGCGGTCTCGCCCTGGCCAAGATCGAGTGGACGACCTGGCTCAAGTTTGCCCTTAAGCTCATCGTCGCTCTCTCCGTCGTCTGCGCCATCATCCTGACCGTCGCTTGCGTGATGCTCTAAGTACCCAACGGGTACCCCACGGAAACCTTGACGATCCTGTAGAGGATCATCTGGTCATCGTCTGTCCGGTGGGGTCAACCCACCGGTAGACTCCTACCTTTAGCCCCCTCCCGTTTCGTGCGCGGGAGGGGGCGCTTTTTTGTTCCGCGGTTTTACCAAACCGCGGAACCGGTCGACGCTGCAAGCCCGCCAGAGCGGCAATCTGACGTTCAATCGTCGGGCATGGCCAAAAGGCCTATGCCCTCCTCTTTCACGTCACCTTGCTCGCTCTGACGGGCTTTCGCTGACTTATGCTCAACCTGCGACGTTCCCCTTGTTGGTGCTGGGGGCAGATTGCTCGCTCTGGCGGGCACTCGTTGACTTTGGCTCTGCCTGTGACGTTTTCATTGTTGGTGCGGAGTGGCTTGTTCTCCGCCCCAAATTAGCTACCCCGGGTCCCCGGTGGTCGCGATGGGCATGTTTGGTTGGTGCCTGTTGATGGCCTGGGCATCGGGGAGGGTCTGCTCCGTTATAATCGCCTAGGACATTAAAGGGAAACGGGACGGGAGCCATACATGCGCCAGGGTTTCGACAACGCGAAGTACATCGAGCTGCAGGCTGCTCACATTAAGGAGCGCATCTCGCAGTTTGGCGGCAAGCTCTATTTGGAGTTTGGCGGCAAGCTGTTTGACGACTATCATGCGAGCCGCGTGCTACCGGGCTTTGAGCCGGACAGCAAGTTCCGCATGCTCAAGAGCATTGCCGATGATGTTGAGGTCATCATCGCGATCAACGCGAACCACATCGAGAAGAATAAGGCTCGTGGCGACCTGGGCATTACCTATGACGAGGACGTCTTGCGCCTGGTCGACCTGTTCCGCGGCAACGGTTTTGCTGTCGCGGCCGTGGTTATCACGCAGTATGCCGGTCAGCCCGCTGCCGACGTCTTCCGCAATCGTCTGAATGCACTTGGCATTCCTGCCAAGCTGCACTATCCCATTGAGGGCTATCCGCACGACGTCGATCTGATCGTTTCTGACGAAGGCTACGGCAAGAACGAGTTCGTCGAGACCACGCGTCCGCTCGTTGTCGTGACGGCGCCCGGCCCTGGCTCGGGCAAGCTCGCCACTTGCCTCTCGCAGCTGTATCACGAGCATAAGCACGGCACTGCCGCCGGCTATGCCAAGTTTGAGACCTTCCCGGTCTGGAATCTTCCTCTGACGCATCCGGTCAATATTGCCTACGAGGCCGCCACGGCGGACCTCGACGATGCCAACATCATCGATTCCTTCCACCTTGAGGCCTACAACAAGACCACGGTCAACTACAACCGCGACGTCGAGGCCTTCCCGGTGGTCCGTGCCCTGATGGAAAAGATCCTGGGCAAGAGCCCCTACCAGAGCCCCACGGACATGGGCGTCAATATGGTCGGCTTTGCCATCACCGATGACGATGCCTGCCGCGACGCTTCCAAGATGGAGATCGTCCGCCGCTACTTTACCGCGGTCGAAAATGTGCGCCGTACCGGCGTGGGCGATGAGCAAGTCGATCGTCTCAAGATTATTATGAAGAAGGCCGGCATCGATAAGAACTATTCGCCGGCACGCTCGGCCGCCCTTACTAGGGAGCAGCTGACGGGCGGTCCCGTGGGCGCCATGGTCATGCCGGACGGTTCCGTTGTGACCGGTAAGACCTCAACGCGTTTGGGCGCTGCGAGTTCGCTGATCATGAACGCCCTCAAGCATGTCTCGGGCGTCGACCTTGAGCTCGAGGTCATCAGCGACGAGGCGATCGAGCCCATCAGCAAGCTCAAGACGCATTTCCTGGGCAGCAAAAACCCGCGCCTTCACACCGACGAGACGCTTATGGCGCTGTCGATCACCTCGGCTACGAGCGAGACGGCCGCTCGTGTCCTTTCGGGCCTGGAGCAGCTGCGCGGTTGCGATGCCTTCTTTAGCGTGATTATCTCGCCGACGGACGAGACGGTGTTGCGTAAACTGGGCATCAACGTGTGCTGCGAGCCCAAGTTTGAGCGTCGCGGTTTTTTCCATCGCTAAGTTTGAAGCACTGCGTTAATTGCATCGCATTTTGGCCGTATCGGGTTAGCGCCCGGTACGGCTTTTCACTCAATATAGCGCCTATTTCGGCGAAAAATAGCTGTTTACCTGCCTGGAAACGATTTAGGCGGTATACAATGACCCTAAAACTGTTTCATCCTTAGCGGGATGCCGCATGATGGATATTACCTGCCATCGTGAGGTGTGTCGGTCGTGCACGGCGCGCTGGATGCTCGTGCTCGGTTAGAGGAGGCTGCCATGGCGGGCAAGGGTCGTGCGAGTGTCAACGATATGAAGCGTGTCGAAGTGCTGGTGTTGATGGAGATTGCCACGCAATCCGAAAGTGGCGGGACATACGGCTCCTCGCGCAAAACGCTTGCGGAGCACGTTGGGGTGTCTCCGTATCGAGCCCGTGCCGCAATTGAACGCTTGGATTCTGACGGCTTGATCGAGGTCGTTTCGCGATATAGCGAGGACGGCGGCCAGCTTGCAAATGGTATTTGCCTTACCGAGCGCGGCGGGTGGTATCTGAAGGGCATCCGCGCGGGTATGCTCGTTCAGGATATGCTCGGGGATGAGCTTGCCGATCGGTAGCGATCTGCCGCCTAAGTTGTTGTGACGCCGCTCGGGTCCCGGGCGGCGTTTTGTTTCGAGATTGAGAAATGCGAGCACTTTGGTGAAAAATGGCGAGCTGCTTCTTTCTCAAGTATTACAATGAAGACCCGTAAGATGTGTATGGACAACTTCTACGGGAAGCGCAGGTAACTCAATATGACCAAGCATGTGTTCGTAACCGGTGGCGTGGTTTCGTCCCTAGGCAAGGGTATTACCGCGGCCTCATTGGGCCGTCTGCTCAAGTCACGCGGCTACAAGGTAACGATGCAGAAGGCCGACCCGTATCTGAACGTCGACCCCGGTACCATGAGCCCGTTCCAGCACGGTGAGGTCTTTGTGACCGAGGACGGCTACGAGTCCGATCTGGACCTGGGCCACTACGAGCGCTTTATTGACGAGAACCTGACCCGCGATTCTAACTTTACGACGGGCGCTATTTACAAGAGCCTGATTGCCCGCGAGCGCCGCGGTGACTTTTTGGGCGGCACCGTCCAGGTGATTCCGCACGTTACCAATGCCATCAAGGACAAATTCCGCCGCATCGAGGAGCAGACCGGCTCCGACGTTGTCATTACCGAGCTGGGCGGCACGATCGGCGACATCGAGTCGCAGCCGTTTGTGGAGGCTATCCGCCAGTACCGCAAGGAGGCCGGTCCCGAGAACGTCTGCTACATCCACGTATCGCTCGTCCCCTATATCGCCGCCGCACACGAGGTCAAAACCAAGCCCACGCAGCATTCCGTCAAGGAGCTGCGCAGCTTTGGTATCCAGCCCGACATTATTGTGCTGCGCTCCGATCACCATATTGACGACGCCATTCGCGGCAAGATCGCAAGCTTCTGCGACGTCGACACCGACTGTGTCTTTACCAACGAGGACTGCGCGAGCATTTACGACGTGCCGCAGCTGCTCGCCGAGCAGGACTTTGACCTGCGCATTTGCGAGCGACTTGGCCTCGATCCGCGTGAGCGCGATATGAGCGAATGGAATGAGTTCCTGCGCAAGCAAAACCATGCCAACCATCACGCCGATAAGGTTAAGGTTGCCGTCGTGGGAAAGTACACCCAGCTTCCCGATGCATATCTGTCGGTTATCGAGGCCCTGCATCACGCGGGCGTTTTCTACGATCGTCACGTAGATGTGCAGCTGGTCGATGGTGAGAGCCTCGATGCCGAAAACGTCAATGAGGTCCTGGGCGACGCATCGGGCATTCTGGTTCCCGGCGGCTTTGGCAAGCGCGCCCTGGAGGGCAAGATCCTCGCGGCAGAGTTTGCTCGCGAGCATAAGATTCCGTATCTGGGCATTTGCCTGGGTATGCAGGTTGCCGTGTGCGAGTTTGCCCGCAACGTCGTCGGTCTTGCCGGCGCCAGCTCCTCCGAGTTTGACCCGGACGGTCCGTTTAGCGTAATCGACCTGATGAGCTCGCAGGAGGACGTGACCGAGAAGGGCGGCACCATGCGCCTGGGTGCCTATCCGTGCAAGCTCGCTGCCGATACACTCGCGCGTGAGGCGTATGGCGAGGAGCTTGTCTACGAGCGCCACCGTCACCGTTTTGAGTTCAACAATGCCTTCCGCGATCAGCTCGAGGACGCCGGTCTTGTCATCTCGGGCCTTTCACCCGACGAGCGTCTGGTCGAGATGGTCGAGCTGCCGCGCGACGTGCACCCGTGGTACGTGGCCACTCAGGCTCACCCCGAGTTCAAGAGCCGCCCTACCAATCCCCAGCCGCTGTTCCGTGAGTTCGTGCGTGCCTCGATTGGCCAGCATGAGGGCGTCGATCGCCTACAGGTGACGCCCATGAATCTTGCGACGGACTAAGGTTGCCATCGAACAGGGAACATATCGAAGAGGCTCCTTCGTCGCTCGCTGTGGCGGCGGGGGAGTTTCTTGATTACCTTGCAGTCGAGCGGGGCTTGGCGCGCAACACGATTGCCGCCTATCGCCGAGACCTGACGACTTACTGTGCCTATCTGGAACGGATGGGCATTGCATCCTTTGAGGACGTGAGCCGGCGGGTCGTCGAGGACTTTGTCGCCGATCGGCGCGACGGGGGCTATTCCGACGCTTCGGTGGAGCGCGCGCTTGCGGCCGTGAAGGGTCTGCATGCCTTTCTAGTGCGCGATGGGACCGTGGCCCAAAATCCCACGGCGGCATTGCGTTTGCCAAAAAAGGCCGAGCGCCTGCCGGAGTGCCTTTCGGTGGAGGATGTTTCGGCATTGCTCGACCAGGATTTTCCTGATGGCGAGATGGGCCTGCGCGATCACGCCATCTTGGAAGTGCTGTATGGGTGCGGCCTTCGCGTGAGCGAGCTGGTGGGGCTCGATGTGAGTGATATCCATGTCGATGACGGCTTTGTGCTGGTTCGCGGCAAGGGCTCCAAGGAGCGTCTGGCCCCGTTGGTGGGAAGTGCGGCGCGTGCCCTGACGCACTATATATGTGATGGGCGTCAGCCTCTGGCGGCTCACGCCCGCGGGGCGGGGACGCCGGCGGTCTTTTTAAACAAGAACGGCGGGCGCCTGTCGCGTCAGGGTGTTCACGTCATATGCGAGCGCTACGGGCGCCAGGTGGGGTTGGTGGGCCTCCATCCCCACACGTTGCGCCACTCCTTTGCCACTCACATGCTTGCGGGCGGTGCGGACCTTCGCGTGCTGCAGGAGATCTTGGGGCACGCCGATATATCGACCACGCAGGTCTACACGCATGTCGATCGTACGCAGCTGGCCGAGGTTTACCTGGCGGCCCACCCGCTGGCGCATCGCTAATACGCTGCCGACCTGCAATTACATGCTATCCGAGGACGGACTCTCGATTGCTGGAACGTGCTGTTGCGCACGTTTTGGCAGTCGGGGGTCCGTCCCATTTTGCGCCATCGGCCAATGGCACGGTGGGGTGCGCATGGCGCGCGTGGGGGAGTTTGGGGGCGATGTGAACGGCGTGTAAAGAGGTCTAAAATTCGCCTCAAGGTCAACTTGAAGGTTGAGGTTGAAAGGCGGGGTGCTACAGGTGGCATCCCGCCTTTGTGTTAAACACAACATATTGTGTTTTCGAACATATGCTCGGGGGTGGCGCCCAATAGTTAGGGGGTGGAGTGGTGGGGTAGGCTGGGGGAAG